>DATAYB010000884.1:0-4211 GCA_036272795.1 Pseudonocardia sp. | reverse complement strand
GCTGTTGGGCCTCCCGTGGCGGGGACGTGAGCTGCGCCTTGGCCTGGAGCGGGCTCTGCGCGCGGCGGCCCGGCTGAGCACGAGCCAGTCGGAACGGGTCGCGCTGGTGGACCGCGCCAACGCAGTGCGGCCGCGCACATGGATGTGACCGTGGACTGTCCGGAGTGTGAGAAGCGGGTCCCCGACACCGACCGGCAGTGCGGGGCGTGCGGCGGGGATGTGCGCGCCCGGCGCGGCGGTACGGCGGACAGCGTGGCGCCGGCGGCGGAACCGTGCCAGCGCTGCGGGGCGCCGGCGCCGACCGGGGTGGCCGCCGAGTACTGCGCGCACTGCGGCCTGCGCCGCCGCGACGGCTCCGACCGGGTGGACACCGACCTGGGTGCCATCGGCGGGGTCAGTGACCGGGGCCTGGTGCACGCGCGCAACGAGGACGCGATGGCGCTCGGGCTGCGTTCGCCGGCGGGCGCGGCCGCGGTGCTCTGCGACGGCGTCTCGACGGTACGCACTCCGGAGCTGGCGGCGCGGGCCGCGGTGGAGGCCGCGCTGGACGTGCTGCTCGCCGACGAGGACGGGGCGGCCGGCGACAGCGCCGGGGCGGTGTCCTCGAACGCGGCGATCCGGCTGGCAGCGGCGACGGGGGACCGGCTGGTCCGGGAGGCGGTCGGCGCGGCGGCGGCGGCCGTGGACGCGCTCGGCGAGACAGGTGACCGGGACGCGCCGTCGTGCACCCTGGTCTGCGGCAGGGTGGACTACCCGGCCGGCGTCGGCAGCGCACCGGTGATCACGGTGGGCTGGGTGGGGGACAGCCGGGCGTACTGGCTGGCGGACCCGGGCGGAGCCGAGCCGTCCCAGCTGCTCACGACCGACCACTCCTGGGCCACCGTGATGATCGAGTCGGGCCGGCTGGACCGGGAGACCGCGCTGGCCGACCGCCGTGCGCACGCCATCACCCGGTGGCTCGGGCAGGGCGGTGAGCCGGAGCCGGAGGTACTGAGCTGGCGTCCCGAGGGTCCGGGCGTGCTGCTGCTGTGCAGTGACGGGCTGTGGAACTACCTGCCGGGAGCCGACGAGCTGGCCGCCGCGCTGCCCCCGCCCGAGCTGGGCGCCAGCCCCGTGCTGATCGCCCGGCACCTGACCGAGCTCGCGCTGGACGCCGGCGGCCGCGACAACATCACGGTGGTCGTCATCCCGGTACCGATGGACCGGTAGGGCAAGGCTCAGTCGCGGTAGCGGGCCGGCGCCGGTTGGGGCACCCGGTCGAGCGAGCCGTACCAGCGTCGTTGGCTGGCCGCGAGGCTGCCGTCGGCCCTGGCCCGCTCGAGCACGGCGTTGACGAAGCGCACCAGGTCCGGAGCGTGGAGGCTCATCCCGACCCCGTAGCGCGCCTGGTCGAGCGCCCGGCCCACGACCCTGGTCTGCGGGTCCTGCGCGGCCAGCCCCGCGAGGATCACGTCGTCGCTGGACACCGCCGCCACCCGCCCGCGCTGCAGTGACACGACGCAGTCCGGGATGCCCGGCAGCGTGACCACGTCCAGGTGCAGGGGCAGCGCGCGCAGCACGTCCTCCGTGGTCGAGCCCCGTGACGTGCAGACCCGCTGGCCGGCCAGGTCGTCGACCTCGCGCACGTTCGCCGAGACGGGCACCAGGATGCGTTGCGCGGCCGTCATGTAGGCGGTGGAGAACTCGACGGTGCGCTGCCGCGCGCAGGTGATCGTGAACTGGTCGACCACCATGTCGACCTGGCCGCGCTCGATCGCCGCCGCCCGGTCGGCGATGTCCAGCACCACGAACTGCACCTTCGCGGGGTCGCCGAACAGTGCGGCGGCGATCTGGTGCACGAGGTCGATGTCCGCGCCCTGCAGGTCCCCGGTCGCCGGGTTGCGGTATCCGGCCAGGTACTTGCCCTGGTCGACCCCCGCGACCAGCCGGCCCCTCGCGACGATCGCCGCCATCGTCGAGCCGGGTGGGAACGCGCCGGGCGCGGACAGCGGGCCGCTCGGGCGCAGGCTCTCCCTGGTGCCCCGGCACGGCGCGGCGGGCGCAGGAGGGGGAGCCGGACCCGAGGGACCGGCAGGGGTCGGCTCGGCCGTGATCGCCGCGCCGGTGCCGATCCCGCCGACCGTGCTGGGGACCAGCTGGCTGAGCAGCGCCAGCACGCACGCCACGCCCAGGTAGACAAGCGGCCGGCGGACCTGGACGCCGCTCACCGGTACTCCCGCACCCGGATCGCGATGCCGCCCGCCGCGGCCGCCGCCGCGAGCAGGGCGAGCACCGCCGGGCCGGTGACCAGGCCGGTGAGTGCCGTGCGCGCACCGCCCCCCGCTCTGTCCAGTGCGGCGCGCTGCTCGTCCAGCGCCCGGCCCAGCGCCGTGTCCAGCCGCTCGAAGGCCGCTCGCGAGCCGGCGGGATCGGTGCCGATCGCCGAAGCCACCGCGTCGGGGTAGTGGCCGCCGTCGTCCAGGGTGCGCAGCGTCCGGTGGGCGTCGCGCCAGTCCCGCGCCGCCCGCCGCACCTCGTCGACCGCCGGTGCGCCGTCCGGCCCGGCCGCCGCCGAAGCGGTCGCGAGCAGCCCGCCGGAGCCGTCGGGGCCGAGCACGCTGTTCAGCCGCGCGGAGTAGTCGGCGTCGGAGGTGCGGCCGCCGCTGCGTGCCACCAGCACGAGGCTCTCGTTGCTGCGGGCCTGCAGGACGGCGGCGCGCGCGTCGTCGAGGGCGGTGATGGCCGCGCCGTGCCGGGTCGCCTGGACCAGCCGGACGTCGGTCAGCACGGTCGCGGCGACCCACCACAGCAGGGCGAGCAGCATCAGCGCGGTGGCGGTGACCAGGCCGGGGTTGAGTACGCGGTTGGTCCGCCCGCGCTCGCGGCGGTCGGTCTCGAGCAGCCCGGCCAGCGCGGCGGCGAGGACCAGTAGCACCGCGAACGGGATGGCGCCGCCCTGCCGATAGTCCTCGGTCAACGCGACCGTCTGCTGCCTGCGCAGCTGCTCGACGGCGGGCAGCATGGACTCCCGGATCAACGCCGAGCCACTGGACAGGTAGGACTGGCCCAGTGGCAGCCCCTGCCGGTTGTAGAACCGCGCTGTCTCGATCAACCCGCTGTACCGGGGCAGCTGCTGGGCGACCGTTGCCACCAGCGGCCGGCCCGGGTCGTTCTCGGGGAGCTCGCCGGCCGCGTGCACCAGCCGGTCGGCGGCGCGTGAGAGGTCGGCGTCGTACCGGGCCCGCACCGCCGTCGGCTCCACACCGCCGGCGACGTAGCCGCTGGTCGCCATGGCGTCGGCGTCCGCCAGCGTGCGATACAGCTCGGCGGCGTCCTCGGTCAGCTCGGCGGCGCGCCGGTGGCCCTGCTCGGTCGCCGCCTGCCGGGACAGGCCGCTGAGCAGGCTGAGCACCGCGGTGACCAGGCAGCCGAGCACCAGCACCGCGCCGAGGCGCAGCAGGCGGGCGGGGGTGCTCGGGCCGGCGACCGGCAACGAGCGCCAGCGGGCCAGCGGCCGCGCGCCGGGCCGGATGGCCCTCGGTGGCGCGTGCACGCTCGTCAAGCCGGGCCCCCAGTACGTCGAGGTCGTTGTCACCCTAGGTGACTTCGGCCCCGTCAGCTACCGGAACGGCAGGGACCGGGTGGTCTCCCGCGCCGCCCGCAGCACCAGCTCGGACAGGTCCGGCGGCGGGCTCCGGCTGCAGCCGTTCCCCACCGGCGAGACCCGCGCGGCGGCCGAGGCCGACAACACGAGCCTGCCCGAGGTCAACCATGTCGATGACTGTGCCTGCGGCTCTGTCGATGCGTGTCCAGACACCCCTGTGTGACGAGTTCGCTACTCTCCGTCGAGCGGGTTTCGACTCCGGTGTGGGTATGTTCGAGCACTCGGGATTCGGCCCGACGGCGGCATTGTTAGGCCATTTGGGTGCAACCATGAGTTGCTCCATGTGAGTGCCTCCCGATGGGCCATTCGGGTAGGCGCGAATAGGCCGAGTGGGCTAGTAGCGAGCAATAGTTGCTGGTCAGAGCATATAGAGATTGTTTGAAAAACTACCCGCTGTCATGCCCGCGCTTTGTCTGGTTATGCAACCTTTCGTGACGAGCGCCATAACCCGTAACCGCCTTAATGGGGCGTCGTTGTGCAGATCGTTACCAAGGTCGGAAATGCGCCTGTAATTGCAGTGAAGTCGTGTTACCGGTGTTGTTTTTGTTGTTGGAGTTGTTCTCGAGAT
>DATAYB010000883.1:0-3197 GCA_036272795.1 Pseudonocardia sp. | reverse complement strand
CGCATACCGCGCGTCCACTTCGCACGGCGTGCTGTCACTTCGCACAGTGTGCGGAGTATGCGAAGTGACAGCGCGGTATGCGAAGTGCGGCCGCGGGTCGATGCGTGCGCCGGTGTGCGGCCGCTCGCGTGCGTTGGCCGGTGTGCGGCCGCTCGCGTGCGTGCGCGCGTTTGCTGGCGTGCTCGCGTGCGTTGGCCGGCGTGCGTTGGGTCGCTTCCGCTTCGGGATGTTGCGGCCAGTTCAACCTGAGTGGTTTTGGATCATGCATTCGGGCCGCTGTGGTTGAACTCGGCGGTGGCTGGCTCGGGGCCGGTTCAGGCGGGCCCCGGGCCAGCGGAGCGGCTCGCCGCTCCAATCCGAACAGGCCCGTACCCGGCAGTTCCTGGACCGGATCCTGAACCCGGTCTAGCCGTCCTTCGCCACGGCGCGGACGGTGCGGTTCTCGGCGCGACTCTCGGCGTGTGCGACGTGCTCGGCGATGCGCGCCCACATCCGAGGTGGGTTGGCGTACATCGGGAAGTGCGCGCTGCGGCTGATCGAGGCGAGCTCGACGCCGCCCTCGGCCAGCGCCGGCAGGTAGGTCAGGGCGCTGTTCTGCTCGCCGTACAGGAACATCCTGGGCATGGGCAGGCCGAGGAAGCGGTCGAGCAGGCCGGCGTTGTCGGAGAGCGCGACCATGGACTCGAAGATCGATTTGACCGCCCCGGCGCGGACCTTGTGCGGCAGGCTCGCGGCGTAGAGGGCGCTGGAGTAGTGGCCCGAGCCGCCGACGCGCTCGGCGAACCGGGCCAGGAACGTGTCGGCGTCGTCGTGCGGGTGGGTGACGACCTGCCGGCTGAGGAAGCAGTCCTCCGGTGCGAGGTTGCCTTCGATGTCGATGAAGCCGGCGATCCGGGTGGGGTCGCGGTCGGCCAGCAGGAGCGCGGCCAGACCTCCCATGGAGTGCCCGACGAGGTGGCACCGGTCGACCCCCGTTGCGCGCAGGACCTGCTCGGCGACGCGCACCAGGAACGGGATGGTGACGGCGGCCAGGTCCGTGCACGTGGTGGCGCCGCAGCCGGGGGCGTCGTAGGCCAGCACGGGGTGCCCTGCGAGCTCCGGTTGCCGGACGACGTCCGCGTAGTCCTCCTTGGTCGACCCGAACCCGTGCAGGAAGACCAGCGGTGTGGCGGTGCCGTCGCGGCGCAGCCCGGCCAGGTTGACCTGGGTGTCGCCGACGGTGAGCGGGAGGTCGAAGCGTTCGAGCGCGCGGGCGGGGCTGGTCATCGGGTCTCCGGGATAGGTGCGTCGGTGCGGGGTGCGCCGCCGAAGTCGTAGAGCTCGGGTGTGGTCGCGCCTCCGCGTAGCCGTGCCATCAGCTCGCGCTCGTGGGCCACCCGGGCGTCGGCGCGGTCGAGGATCCGCTCGACGTCGCAGGCGGGGAGCGCGACGACGCCGTCGACGTCCCCGACGATGAGGTCGCCGGGATGGATGGTGACACCGCCGAGGGTGACGGGGTGGCCGCGGACTCCGCGATGGTTCTTGCGGGTGCCGAGGATCGAGTTGTGCCGGGAGAAGACCGGGAAGCCGAGCCTCTCGAGCTCGGCGGCGTCACGGACCCCTCCGTCGATGAGCAGGCCCGCCAGGCCCCGGTGCTGGGCTGCCACGGCCAGGACCTCGCCCCAGTGCCCGAAGCGGGCGCCGTCGACAGCCGCGACCAGGACCGCGCCGGGTGGCGCATGGGGCACGGCGTGGTGCAGCGCGAGGTTGTCCCCGCCGGCGCCCCGCACGGTGAAGGCCGGGCCGCACAACCGGGCGCCGGCCCACACCGGCCGGGGCGCGGGGGACAGGGCCACCGGTTTTCCGGCCGCCTCGGACAGCGTGGCGCTGGAGTGGTCACGGGCACGGTCGGTCACGAGTGGTCCCGGTGGGCCTGCAGCGTGTGGTAGCCGTGCAGGGTGCGCGCCCGCGCGAGTGTGGCGCCGCCCCGGACGGCCTCGACGATGGCCTGCTCGACGCGGTCGATGCGTCGCGCGGCCTCGGCCACCTCGTCCCAGCGGGCGGCCGGGACGGCCACGGCGCCGTCGTCGTCGGCCACGAGCAGGTCACCGGGGCGGATGGTGACCCCGTCGATCGTCACCGGGGCCTGGACGGAGGCGACCCGGACGCGGTCCTTGCCGGTCCGCATGAACCGGGCGACCGACCAGATCGGGTAGCCGGCAGCGGCCGCGACGGCGACGTCCCGGCAGGTCCCGTGGATGACGGTGCCCGCGATGCCGCGCGCGTGGGCCGTTTCGCTCATGATGCCGCCCCACACCGTGCAGTCGGTCCGGCCGGCGTTGTCGATCAGGACAACCGCGCCGGTGGGGACGTCGTCGAGGAAGTCGCCTACGGTGCCCCCGGCCTCGTCGACCGGTTCGTAGGTCACGGTGAAGACCGGTCCGACCGCCCGCTGCCCGCCACGCAGCGCGCCGATGCCGTGCAGTGCTCCGGGCAGCCCGAGCGAGTCGAGGGCATCGGAGACCGACGCGCAGGACAGGTTCATCGGGCCGCCTCCGCTGCCGCGCCGGCGAGCCGGGCGTCGTGCATGGCCCTGGACAGGGGAGCTCCCGCGCGGACCTCGTCGGCGATCGCGCGCTCCCGCGCCGCGATCGCGGTCGCGATCCGCGCCACCTCCTCGGCGCGCTGCCTCGGCACGACGACGACGCCGGTCTCGTCGGCGAGCACGACGTCCCCCCGCTCGACCGTGAACCCGGCGATCGTGACCGGCTCGCCGGTGCCGCGCTGCCGCAGCCGGCCCCGCGCCGTGGCCGGGATCGCACCGAGGGCGAAGACCGGGAAACCCAGTTCGCGGGCCTCCGCCACGTCGCGGCACACCCCGTCGGCGACCACGCCGCGCACCCCGCGCAGGCTCGCGCCCAGGCTCAGGATGCCGCCCCAGCAGGACACGTCGGTGCGGCCCTGGTTGTCGACGACGAGCACGCTGTCGGCGCCGGCGGCCTCGATCGCGGAGGTGATGACGTGTGGCCCGGCCTGGTCGTCAGCACGGGGTTCGAGGCCCACGGTGACGGCGAACCCGACGACGGACGCGGGACCCCACACCGGCCGGATGCCGCCGACGCCGGGTGGCAGCCCGAGCTGGTCGAGAGCGTCGCTGACCGAGGCGGAGTCGAGCTCCGCGTAGCGATCCAGGACGGATGAGCTGTTCATGCCTTCAC
>DATAYB010000882.1:0-5671 GCA_036272795.1 Pseudonocardia sp. | reverse complement strand
GAGAAGATGGGTACTGCGTCACGTCTGCCTGCTTTCTGTTCGGTGTCCGCTGTCGACGCGGTCGTTGTCGACCCTAGCCAAGCTCGACGTCGATCAGGTCGTGATGACTCGCGCGTTCGCTCAGAGCACAGGACCGGCTGGTCCGGCGCCTCAGGCCTTCGCCGGGGCGGACTCCGGCTCGGTCGCCTCGGTCGCGTCGTCGCCAGCCTCGCCGGCCGTGTCGTCGGTCGCGTCGCCGGCCTCGTCCTGCTCGACGACCTCGCCCGACTCGATGTCCTCGAGCTCCGGCGTGCCGTCCTCGCCGAGGAACTCGGACAGGTCGACAGCGGCGCCGGCCTCGTCGGTCACCGTGGCCTGGCGGACCACCCCGGCGAGCGCCTTGCCCCGGCGCACGTCGGCATAGACCGCGCCGAGCTGGCCGGCCTGCTGGGTGCGCTGCAGGAACTCCTCCGGCGCGATGCCGAAGCGCTGCGCCTGCGAGACGATCTGCTGGGTCAGCTCCATGTCACTGACGCTGACCTCCTCGGCATCCGCGACGGCGTCCAGCACCAGCTGCGTCTTGACCGAGCGCTCGGCGTCCTTCTTGGCCTCGGCGTCGAACTCCTCGCGCGTCTGGCCCTGCTCGGTCAGCCACTCGGCGAAGCGCGCCTCGTCGTGGTCGAACGCGTGGATCGCGTCGTGCGTGCGCACCTCGAGCTCGGCCTCCAGCACGCTGCCCGGCAGCGGCACCTCGGTCGCCTCCAGCAGCGCCTCGAGCACCTTGTCGCGGGCCTGCGCGGCCTGCTGCATGCGCTTGGCCTTACCGAGGCGGTCCTTGAGGTCGGCCGTCAGCTCGTCGAGCGTGTCGAACTCGCTGGCCAGCTGGGCGAACTCGTCGTCGGCCTCGGGCAGCTCGCGCTGCTTGACGGCGGTCACCTTGGCGGTCACCGCGGCCTCGCGGTCGGCGTGCTCGCCGGCGACCAGCTTGGTGGTGAACGTCTTCGACTCGTCGGCGGACAGGCCGGTGAGCGCCTCGTCGATGCCGTCGATGAGGCCACCGGAGCCGATCTGGTACGAGAGCCCCGTGGTGGCGGCCTCCTCGATATCCTTGCCATCGACCGTGGCGGACAGGTCCACCACGACGAAGTCGTCCTTCGCGGCCGCCCGGTCCACCCCGGTCAGGGTGCCGAAACGGGCGCGCAGCGCGTCCAGCTGCTCGGTGACCTCGTCGTCGGTGACCTCGACGTCGTCGACGGTGACCGCGAACCCGGAGGCGTCCGGCAGTTCGAAGACGGGGCGCACGTCGACCTCGGCGGTGAACGCGAGCTGCTCGCCGTCCTTGATCTCGGTGACCTCGATCTCCGGCCGGCCCAGCGGGCGCACGTCCTCAGCGGTCACCGCCTCGCTGTACTTCGCCGGGATCGCCTCGTTCACGACCTCGTCGAGCACCACGCCGCGACCGAGCCGGCTCTCCAGGATGCGCGCGGGGGCCTTGCCAGGCCGGAAGCCTGGGATGCGGACCTGCTGGGCGAGCTTGCGGTAGGCGCGGTCGAAGTTCGGCTTGAGCTCGTCGAAGGGCACCTCGACGTTGATCTTGACGCGCGTCGGGCTCAGCTGCTCGACGGTGCTCTTCACGTGATCTCCTCGTGCGGATGGCATGCGTATGGAGCCGGCGCCACAGCCTCGACAGACCACGACGCGCGGCTGCACGGGTGCGGCGGCCGCCGGGGCACTGGTACCGATACCTGACCCACTCGGGGGTCTCCGGTCGATACTAGGCGACAGCCGTCACCTTGCCGTCGCTGGCTGCCGCACACGGTCGTTAAAGAATCCTGATCCGGCACCGCATCGGTCACCGCATGGTGGAACGCGCGGCCCGGCCGGTGAGCACGCAGTCACCACAGAGGCCCCCACCTGGCACCCGGTAGTACAGGCAGCAGGACTGCCGGCGGAACGCCCAGCGGCCCGTCAGCGCACCGGCGCCGACCAGCGGACCCGCCGCCAGCAGGCCGGCGACCAGCGCTGCCGCGCGCGCCTCGGCGGCCGGGCGCGCCCTGGCCACCATCGCGCCCGCCGCCACCACCGCCGACGCCGCGTTGCCACGCAGCGTCCGCCGCGACACCGACACCGCCGCCCGCACCGCGTCGGCGAGCACCTCCAGGTGCGGCTGCACGAGGACCTCGACGACCAGGTCGGACAGCTCTGCCGGCTCAACGGCGCGGGCAGGCTCGGTGGCGCGGGCCGGCTCGGTGGCGGACTCCCAGAGCGGCAGCGGGCCGGTCACCGCGGGACGCCAGTACAGCGAGTCCGGCGACCATGGCGGCAGGAGCCCGTGCACCGCCGCGACCGCGAGCACCGGTGACACCAGCCGGGCGGCCAGCCCCTGGTAGGTGATCGACGCCGCGACCCTCGGGTCCGTGCCGCCCAGCACCTCGCCGACCTGGCGGATCCGGCCGGCCAGTGGCTCCGGGTCGGTGTAGAGCTCGCGCAGCGGCCGCCAGCTGTCGTCGACCACCTCGGCGGGGTTGGCGGACGCCGCGAAGAACGGCCCGAGGTCGGCGACGTCGTCGAGCGCGGCGCGGATCCCGGTGCTCACGGTGCCGCCCCCGCGAGAGCAGCGGCGAGCCCGAATACGACGGCCATCACCACCAGCTCCAATCCCAGCCAGCGGGCCAGCGGCGCCGGTCCCGCTCCGCCGCTCGTCAACCCCGCCACCCTGCCCAGCAGTGTGCGCCTGGCCCGCCAGCCCAGCCCGACCAGTACCGCGAGGCAGGCCGCCTTGGCGAGCACGAGCAGGCCGTACCCGGTGCCGACCAGCGCCGCCGGGGTGGGCAGCCGCAGCACCGCGCTGAGCACGCCGGTGAGCGCCACCGTCGCGGCGCAGTAGCCGGCCACCGTGGAGAACCGCGGCAGCGCGACCGCGACCAGCCGCCGGTGCGCCGCCAGCACCAGCACCACGGCGAGCAGCCCGCCGACCCACAGGCAGGCCGCGACCACGTGCAGCGCGATGGCCAGCACGGCGGGGTCGTGCCCGGCGTGCCCGGCGGCGTGCCCCGTCACCGGCCCCGGCAGCACGCCGAGCAGCCCGGCGCCGAGCACCAGCTCCGGATACCGGGTCGGGCCCCGCGCGCCGTCCCGGCCGGACCGCACCAGCACGGCGAGCTGCAGCCCCATCACCAGCAACGCGCACAACAGGGTCAGCAGCAGTCCCCGGCCGGCCGCCACCTGACCGGCGTACTCGCCGAGCAGCACCGGCGACAGCCGCGGCGGTGCCACCCCCGCGGCGTCGGCGGCCTGCAGCCACAGCGCCAGCAGCGCGACGATCGCCCAGCCGGCGGCGAGCACCACACCCAGCCGGGCGGCGCGCCGCAGCGCGGTACGCCGGGACCGCTCGCTCGGGGCGGCCGAGTCACCCGACCTCGAGCCCCCGAACCGGTCCCCGAGCAACAGCGGCAGCAACGCCAGCCCGATGCCGGCCGCACCGAGCCCGTCGGTGGCCAGCCGGGCCACCGCGACCGCCGGCTCGACGTCGGACCGGGCCACCCCGATCGACCCGGTTCCGACCGCGCCCGACCCCACCCAGGACCCGACCAGCACCGCCGCCAGCGCACCGGCTCCGAGGCCGCCGCAGAGCGTCGAGTTGGTCCGCACCGCACGCCCTCCCGGCCGTCGCCGACCCTCACCGATCCCCAGCGCTGGCGCCGAATTCCGGTATCTGGCCCAGGCCCGCGAAGCCGTGTCGATCACACGCACCGGTTGATCTCACCGCCCAATCGGGTGCCTCGCGGGCGCAACCAACTGGCGGGGCGCCCCGGCGATGGTAATGATCTCGGATGCTCGACAAGGCGCAAACCCTGGAGGAGTGGTCAGCGGGCTTCTGCTCGCTCATGGCCAGCGAACTCCAACAAGGGACCAACAGGGGCCTGCTGACCACCGCGGAAGCGCATCAGCTGACCACCAGATTCCTCATCCTGCTCGAGCAGGCTCTCGATCTCCCGTCGCTGCGGCCGGGGGTCACCTCCCGCAATCCGTGGGAGTGCACGGCCTCCTGAGCGCGGGGCCGCATCTCGGCCTGCTCGTCCGACCCACATCTCGGTCCGCACCGTCTTCGGCGGTGCGGACCGAGACTGTTTTCCGCCACCCGGAGCGGCCGAGGCACTTTCGGCTGCCCGGGCGCTGCCCGGACGGTTCAGCCACCGGTCGGGCGCAGGACGAAGCCGACGTCCGACGGTGGGACCCGCGTGCCGTCGTCGTCGACGAACACGACGTGCACCGGCTTGTCAGTGGACCGCGTCCGGCGCAGTGCCGAGGGCCCCACGGACCTCGGCCGGTGCTCGTCGCCCCACTGCTGCAGGGCGGCGAGGACGAGTCGGAGGTCCTTGCCCGCCGGCGTGAGGTGGTAGCTCTCCCGGTGCCGGCTGCCCGGCTCCTGGTAGCTCCGGGTCCGCAGCACGCCGGCCTCGACGAGCGATTTCAGCCGGGTGCTGAGCAGGTTCGGCGCGATGTCCAGCGCCGCGCGGATCTCGGCGAAGCGGTGCCGGCCGGCGAAGATCTCACGCAGGATGAGCAGGGTCCAGCGCTCGCCGAGTGCCATCAGGCTGCGCTCGATGGAGCAGGCGGGCTCGTCGTCGCCCGGCTCGGGTCGCGTGTGCGCTGGCGGCATGGGGTCCATCGTAAGATCCTGAGTTGCTTACTTCAATTCAGATTCGTCCCTACCGGACCCCGTACAGCGCGGTGATGTCGTTCGGCAGCGCGGCCTTGACCTGCCTGCTGAACTGGTCGACGAGTACCTCCTCCGCGCCGGCCAGCAGGCCCTCGACCACAGCGGCCGCCACCTCGTCGGGCTGGATCTTGGCCTCCCGGACGGCCTCGGAGAGGTCGGTGTCGACGAACCCGGAGTGCACCCCGACCACCAGCGTGCCCTGCCGGCGCAGCGCCAGCCGCAGCGCGTTCGTCAGCGACCACTGCGCCGACTTGCTCGCGGCGTACCCCGCCGCCGCCTCCAGGCCGAGCCAGGACGCCGCCGAGAGCATGTTCACCACCGCACCCCCGCCGTTGCGCGCCAGCACCGGGGCGAACGCCTGGGTGACCGCCCAGGTGCCCAGGTAGTTGACCTGCATCTCGCGCAGCGCTCCGTCCAGCGGCGTCGTCAGCACCGGCGCGGGATGGGAGATTCCGGCGTTGTTGACCAGGATCTCGGTGTCGGGGGCCAGCTGCGCCGCCTCGGCGATGCTCGCGGGGTCGGTCACGTCCAGCCGCACCGGGACCACGCCCGGGTCGGTGATCAGCTCGGGCCGGCGGGCGCCCGCGTAGACCTTCGCGCCGCTCCGCGCGAGCGCGCGGGCGAACTCCCGGCCGATGCCCCGGTTGGCTCCGGTGACGAGTGCAACCCTGCCCTGGATCTCCATGGTCGTGTCCTCACGTGTCTCGGATGACGGCCGCCCATGCGGTCGAGCTGGCGACAGTCGGACGGTAGCGAGCTGGATATAATTTTGCAATTCAGATGGGTCGAGCTCGCCCAGTGACCTTGTTCACTGAACATCTGACTAGCGATTCGGTATCCGGCCCGCCAGGGCGCGAGAACACGTTCTCGTTGCAGGTCGAAGCGTCGCGCGGCTCGGTCGACCCCGTTCGTGCATACCGGTGTGTGGCCGCTCACCGGTTCGGGGGACACTGGAGAACGTTCACCGGA
>DATAYB010000881.1:0-23210 GCA_036272795.1 Pseudonocardia sp. | reverse complement strand
CGGCGGCGTTCTCGGTTGCGATCAGGGGCCCGGCGGGTGTTCACTAGGTTTCGAACACGTTCAAAACCTTTCTGAACAGGTTCGACACGACCGGGGAGTGAACCCCATGGACACAGCACTTGCCAGTTATCTCGTCCTGCTGATCGCGGGCGCCGGTCTGACGGTGGCGGTCGGAGCGATCCTCCGGCGCAGCGGCCAGGCCATGTTGGAGGAGGTCTATCCGGGTCCCAGAGCGGCCGGGCTGGTCCAACTGGTCACGGTCGGGTTCTACCTGGTGGCGCTCGGCGTGCTGGCCGTGATCTCGACGGTCGACGTGCCGGTGTCGGGCGTCGCCCAGGCGATGGTGACCAAGCTCGGCGTCGTCCTGCTGATCCTCGGCGCTGTCTACGGGATCACGCTGATGGCGCTCGGCCGGATCCGCGACAACGGCCGCGCGGCGGAGCTGGACGAGGAGTTCAACGCCGCGATGCGCGCCAAGTCGTGACGACTCCGGAGCCGACCCCGGACGCCGCTGCTCCGGATCCCGCCGACGGACCCCGCACGCCGAAGTCCGAGCGGACCAGGCAGCAGATCGTCGCCGCCGCGCTCACACTGTTCCGCGAGCAGGGCTACCAGGGCACGACGATGCGGGCGGTGGCAGCGAGCGCCGGGGTCTCGGTGGGCAACGCCTACTACTACTTCTCGTCGAAAGAGGAGCTGATCCAGGGCTTCTACGACCAGATGGTGACCGACCAGGCCGCCGCCTGCGTCGAGTTGTTCGCGGCCAGCACCGACTTCGCCTCCCGGCTGCGCGGCGCACTGCTGGCCTGGCTGGACGCCGCCGAGCCCTACCACGAGTTCGCCGGCCGCTTCTTCGCCACCGCGGCGCAGCCGGACAACCCGCTCTCGCCGTTCAGTCAGGCGTCCTCGCCGGCCCGGGACGCGTCGATCGCGCTGTACCGGGAGCTGATCGGCGGCGCGCGGGTCACCGTCGGCGACGAGCTCGCGGCCACCCTGCCCGAGCTGCTCTGGCTCTACCAGCTCGGCGTGGTGCTGTACTGGGTGCACGACTCCTCCGAGGGCACCGCGCGCACCCGGCTGCTGATCGAGCACACCGTGCCGATGGTCAGCCGGCTGGTCCGGCTCTCCCGGCTGCCGGTGATCCGCCCGCTGTCCCGGCAGACCGCCGAGCTGGTCGGCCTCCTGCGCGGCCCCCGCGCCGGCTGAGTGGTCAGGCGCCGTCGGGCCGGGCCGGCGGGCGGGTGCGTTCCAGGGCCTGCCAGCCGGTGTCGCGCGCGTGCGCCTCGGCCTCCACCCGGCCGCCGCCGCGCAGCCCGAACAGCCGCTTCGCGAACAGCAGGTACGCGAGCACGGCCAGGTTGATCACGAGTGCGAGCACCTTGGTGACCGTGATCCGACCGGTCAGCTCGTACAGCTCGGGGATCAGCAGCAGGGCGGTGGCGACGAACGTGAGGTACTCCGCCCAGCGCTTGGCGAGCCAGAGCCCGACCGCCTCGACACCCTCCAGCACCGCGTAGCCGGCCAGCACCAGTCCGACCAGATACAGCGTGGACGACTTGGCCGCGAAAGCCCGGTTCAGCTCGCGGATGATGCCGCCGCCCCGGAAGCCGTCCGGGCCACCGAGTGCGCTCTGGATGGCGTCCAGCACCTTGAAGAACGTGTCGCTGTAGGCCGCGCGCTTGGCGATGAACAGGAACACGACCAGCGCGAGCCCGCCGAGAACGAGGAAGTGCACGACCCGGTCCAGCGCGATCAGCCGCAGCACGTACCGGTCGCGCAATGGACGGCCCCGCAGCGGCAGCTCGATGTCGTCGCGGTCCGCGAGGTGCTCACGGGTCGGCGAGCTCGGCGGCTCCAGCGGGATCCACGAGTCGCAGCGCAGGCAGCGGTGCCAGCGCAGGCCGTCCCCCGGCTCGCGCAGCACGAGGTCGTCCTCGGGCCGCACCTGGGCCACGTCGGTGCCCAGCAGTGCATGCCCGCGCAGGCCGCAGCCGATCAGCTCGTAGTGGAGCTTCGGCCGCCAGCTGGTCGTGTGCACGACGACGCCCGGCGGCACCGCGCCCGGGGTCTGCGCCAGCTCCTTGTCCACTGTCACGAGCGGAGGATAGTGGTGATCGCCCGGCCGACCGAAGCATTCTCAGCTCGATCGAGTTTGGGAACGCGGTATCCAAGGCCTTTCCCGGCGCGCGTTTGCGCCTGGCAGTGCGGTTTCCTTGACCACCTTCGGGACTCCCCCTACGGTGTGGGAAAGCGCTTCCCGACCCAATCGGACGACAAGTGAGGAGCCCATGGAGCGACGGCGGATCGGCATCGCGATGAACGGCGTGACCGGGCGGATGGGCTACAACCAGCACCTGGTGCGCTCGATCCTGGCGATCCGGGAGCAGGGCGGGCTGGCCACGCCGTCCGGCGAGGTGATCTGGCCGGAGCCGGTGCTCGTCGGGCGCAACGAGGACAAGCTACGCGCGATCGCCGAGCGGCACGGCCTCAGCCGCTACACCACCAGCCTGGACGAGGCGCTCGCCGAACCGGATGTCGAGATCTACTTCGACGCGCAGTCCACCCAGCTGCACGACAAGGCGATCACCAGGGCGATCGAGGCCGGCAAGCACATCTACGCCGAGAAGCCGCTGGCCGAGCAGCTGGACGTGGCGCTGCACCTGGCGGCCGCCGCCCGCGACGCCGGCGTGCGCACCGGCATCGTCGCCGACAAGCTCTTCCTGCCCGGCCTGCGCAAGCTCAGCCGACTGCTGGACGGCGGGTTCTTCGGCCGGGTGCTCTCGGTGCGCGGTGAGTTCGGGTACTGGGTGTTCGAGGGCGACTGGCAGGAGGCGCAGCGGCCGTCCTGGAACTACCGGACGGAGGACGGCGGCGGCGTCACGCTCGACATGTTCTGCCACTGGGACTACGTGATGCACAACCTGTTCGGCCGCGTGACCTCGGTGTCCGCGCTGAACGCCGTCCACATCCCGGAGCGGGTCGACGAGTCCGGCGCGCGCTACACGGCCACCGCCGACGACGCCGCCTACGGCATCTTCGAGCTGGACGGCGCCGACGGCCGGGTGATCGCGCAGATCAACTCGTCCTGGGCCGTCCGGGTGTTCCGCGACGAGCTGGTCGAGTTCCAGGTGGACGGCACCGAGGGCAGCGCGGTCGCCGGGCTGCGCCGCTGCCGGGTGCAGCACCGGTCGATGACCCCGAAGCCCGTGTGGAACCCCGATGTGGCCAACCCGCTGGACTTCCGCGCGCAGTGGGCCGAGGTGCCGGACAACGAGGTGTTCGACAACGGGTTCAAGGTGCAGTGGGAGCAGTTCCTGCGGCACGTGGTGCACGGCGACCCCTGGAGCTACGACTTCCTGTCCGCCGCCCGAGGCGTGCAGCTGGCCGAGCTGGGCCTGCGCTCCGCCGCCGACGGCGCCCGGCTCACCGTGCCCGAGCTGGCCCTGCCGTGAGCGCGGCCGAGCTCGTGCTGCCTGGGGCGGACCGCCGGCTGGCGCCGTACCGGATGCTCGGCCGGCCGCTACCGACCGCCGCCGGCCCGCCGCCGAGCGAGCGGGTCGCCTACGCAGCCGCGCACGTGGTCGCCGACCCGCTGGCCGACAACTCCCCCGGCCAGCCCGCCCGGCTGGACTGGGACGCCACGCTGGCATTCCGGCACCACCTCTGGCGGCACGGGCTCGGCGTGGCCGACGCGATGGACACCGCGCAGCGCGGCATGGGCCTGGACTGGGCGACCACCGCCGAGCTGATCCGGCGCTCGGCGGCCGAGGCGGCCAGCGTCGGCGGAGCCCTGGTCTGCGGCGCCGGCACCGACCAGCTGCCACCCGGCGAGTACGACCTAACCGACGTGCTGCACGCCTACGAGGACCAGCTCGCCGTGCTGGAGGACGCGGGCGCCGGCGTGGTGCTGATGGCCAGCAGGGCACTGGCCGCCTGTGCCACCGGCCCCGCCGACTACGCGAAGGGCTACGGCGCTCTGTTGGAGCAGGTCAGGCAGCCCGTGCTGCTGCACTGGCTCGGGCCGATGTTCGACCCCGCGCTCGCCGGCTACTGGGGCAGCGCCGACCTGGACGCCGCCACCGAGGCGTTCCTGCAGATCATCGCCATGCACGCGGACAAGGTGGACGGCGTCAAGGTGTCACTGCTGGACGCCGACCGGGAGGTCGCGCTGCGCCGCCGGCTGCCGGCCGGGGTGCGCTGCTACACCGGTGACGACTTCCACTACCCGGAGCTGATCCTCGGCGACGGGCATGGGTACAGCGACGCCCTGCTCGGCGTGTTCGACCCGATCGCGGCGGCCGCCTCGGCCGCCCTGGCCGCGCTGGACACCGGTGACCGGGACGGCTACCGGCGGATCTTCTCCCCGACCGTGCCGCTCGCCCGCCACGTGTTCGCGGAGCCGACGTTCCACTACAAGACCGGGATCGTGTTCCTGGCCTGGCTGGCCGGGCACCAGACCCACTTCAGCATGGTCTCCGGCCTGCAGAGCGCGCGGTCCCTGCCCCACCTCAGCCAGCTTTTTGTGCTGGCCGACCGGGCTGGGCTGCTCCCCGACCCCGACCTCGCGGCGGCCCGGATGCGCGCGCTGCTCGCGGTGGCCGGCCTGTGAGCACCGGCCGGTACTGATCGGCCGCTGACCGGCCCCACGACCAACCGGACCTCGACTCCAACGCGGGAGGATCGACGATGAGCACAACCGGGGACGAGACGATCAGGGCGACGGACAACACGGTGGCGCGGCTGGAACGCCTGCCGTTCGGCCGGGTCCACCTGCGGGTCGCGGGCCTGCTCGGCGTCGGCACCTTCTTCGACGCCTTCGACTCCCTCGTCATCGCGACCGTGCTGACCGTGGTGATCTCGACGTTCCACGTGGGCTTCGGCAGCGCGGGGCTGCTGATCAGCGCGGCGTACGTGGGCCAGTTCGTCGGCGCACTGACCCTGGGCGCGGTGGCCGAGCGGCACGGCCGGCGGATGGCGTTCATCCTCTCGCTCGCCACATTCGGCGTGCTCAGCCTGGTCGCCGCGCTGGCCTGGGACTTCGAGTCGCTGCTCGTGCTGCGTCTGCTGCAGGGCGTCGGGCTCGGCGCCGAGGTGCCGATCGCGGGCGCGCTGTTCAACGAGTTCGTCCGGGGGCGCAGCCGGGGCCGGGCGGTGATGATCTACGAGAGCATCTTCAGCTGGGGCATCCTGCTCGCGCCGCTGATCGGGCTGCTGTTCTTCGGGCTGTTCGGCCAGGAGCTGGGCTGGCGGCTGCTGTTCCTGTTCGGTGCGCTGCCCGTCGCGGTGGCCGTACTCGCCTACTTCAAGCTGCCCGAGTCGCCGCGCTGGCTGGCCGAGCGGGGCCGCACCGCCGAGGCCGCCCTGCTGCTGGACGAGATGGAGGCCGACGCCACCGCCCGGGGCGTGGTGCTCGAAGCACCCGAGACCAGGGCGCAGGCGACGGCCAAGCCGACACGGTTCGGCGAGCTGTTCAGCCCGTACTACCGGCGGCGCACCGCGCTGGCCTGGGTGACCTGGTTCTGCGGCTACTTCATCCTCTACGGCTTCTCCACGTGGCTGCCGACCCTGTACGTACGGCTCGGCGGCCTGCCCACCGGCCGAGCGCTCTGGCTGACGGTGCTGGTCAGCGCGCTGTACCTGGTCGAGATCTACGTGTTCGCGCTGACCGTGGACCGGGTCGGCCGCAAGCCGTGGTTCGTGGCCGGCTTCGCGCTGGCGGTGCTCGGCGCGGTGTTCGGGTCGGTGGCCATCCTGCTCGGCGCGACCGCGTGGCCGGTGCTCTTCGTGGCCGGGCTGCTGATGGGCCTCGGCATCACCCCGGTCACCGCCGGGCTCTACCTGTACACGCCCGAGCTGTACCCGACCCGGATGCGCGCCTGGGCCACCGCGACCGGTAGCAGCCTGAACCGGGTGGCCAGCGCGATCGGCCCGATCCTGGTCGGCGCGCTGCTCGGCGCCGGCCTCGGGCTGCCCAGCGTGTTCGCCGCCTTCGGGGTGGTCGCGCTCGTCGGCATGATCGTGATGGCGTGGCTGGGTATCGAAACGAAGCAGCGAGTCCTCGAGGAGCTGGCACAGTGACCGCGACAATGCGGACGACCTTGGTCGGCAGCTATCCCCTGCCGGCGTGGCTGCGGGCCGCCCCGTCCCGCGAGGGCCTGCTGGACGCGACGAGCGTGGTGCTCGCGCTGCAGCAGCGGCTGGGCGTCGAGCTGCTCACCGACGGCGAGTTGTCCCGGTTCGACGTCAACCACCCCGAGACCAACGGCATGATCGAGCACTTCGTCCGCCCGCTCGGCGGGGTGCGCTCGGCGGTGACCCGCACGGACGTGGCCCGGTTCGCCGCGCAGCCGCACATGGGGTTCCGGGCGCGACCGGCCGGCGTGGTCACGGGTCCGCTGGACGAGGGCACGCTGGACCTGGTCAGTGCCTACCGGACGGCGCGCTCGCTGGTGTCCGGCCCGCTCAAGTTCACCGTGACCAGCCCGTACATGCTGGCCCGTACCCTGCTCGACGAGCACTACGGCGACCTGCGCACGCTGGCGCTGGCCATCGCCGAGGTGCTCGCCGCGCAGGTCCGGGAGATCGACGCCGACGTGCTGCAGGTCGACGAGGCCAACGTGCCCGGCCGGCCCCAGGACGCCGAGCTCGCCGCCGAGGCGATCAACACGGTGCTGGCGGCGGCACCCGGTGCACCGGCCGTGCACCTGTGCTTCGGCAACTACAGCGGCCAACGGGTGCAGCGCGGTCGGATGCACGAGCTGTACCCGTTCTTCGCCGCGCTGCGTGCCGACCACGTGGTGCTGGAGGCGGCCCGGCACGACACCGAGGACCTCAAGATTCTCGGCGAGCTGGACAACCTGCGCTTCGGTATCGGCGTGATCGACGTCAAGGACACCCAGGTGGAGACCGCCGACCAGGTGGCAGCGCGGATCGAGCGGGCGGTCTCCTGGCTCGGCTCGCCGGATCGGATCGCGTACGTGCATCCGGACTGCGGCTTCTGGGTACTCCCCCGCGCGGTGGCCGACGGCAAGATCGCCGCGCTCGTCGCCGGCCGGGACCGCTACCTGGGCCGCTGACGCCACCCGGGGCCGGCGGACGGGGCCGGCGGGGCCGCTGAGGCCAGCGGCCGGCGGGACCGGCGGGACCGGCGGGCTGGCCGGAGTCGGCCCGCGGCGACGCCGCCGCTCGTTACCGAACTCCACACGAGACAGGTTCTGAGCGCCGAAAACCTGCCCCCTGTGCAGTTCGGTAACTCCAGGCCGCGACCTCGGGCCGCACGGCGACGGCGGCGCGGGAGGCCTTTCGAGGGTGTGGTCGAGCGCCTACGGTGCTTGGTGTCCTCGTCGTCGTGGGTCGGGAGTCGCCATGCTCAGCCCGATGCTCCGCCCGTCGTCGAGCTACGAGGAGCTGTGGCGGCAGGTCGACTACACCACCCTGGACATCCCGGAGCAGTTCAACCTCGGCGTCGCCTGCTCGGACCGGCACGATCCCGCCGCCCGTGCGCTCACCGTCGTGGCACGGGACCGATCCAGCACCGACTACACCTTCGGCGAGGTCGTCGAGCAGTCGAACCGGTTGGCGAACGCCCTGCGTGGACTGGGTATCGGGCGCGGGGACATCGTCGCGGTGGTGAACCCGCAGTCGCTCGAGACCGGGGTGAGCTACCTGGCGCTGTTCCGGATGGGCGCGGTGGCGCTGCCGCTGTCCTCGCTGTTCGGCCCTGACGCCCTGAGCTACCGGCTGCGGGACGCCGGCGCCAAGGCGGTGATCACCTCGGCGGCCAACGCGCCGAAGGTACGCGAGGCACTCGCCGACACCGAGGGCGTCCCACTGCTGGTCATCGGCGGGCGACCCACCGCCTCGGAGCGCTCCTACGCCGAGGCACTGGCCGGCGCGTCACCTGAGTTCACCCCGGTGCTCACCGACGCGGAGGACCCGGCCTTCCTGATCTACACGTCCGGCACCACCGGCAATCCTAAGGGCGCACTGCACGCGCACCGGGTGGTCTTCGGGCACATCGTCGGCTTCGAGATGATCTACGAGTTCTACCCCGGCCCGGAGGACGTGCTCTGGTCCCCGGCGGACTGGGCGTGGATCGCCGGGATCATGGACATCCTGGTACCCGCCTGGTTCTACGGCCTGCCGGTGGTCGTCGACCTGGACGGCGAGTTCAAGGCGGAGCGGGCGCTCTGGCTGATGCGCGAGTTCAAGGTGACGCTGACGTTGCTGCCGGCGACCGCGCTGCGGATGATCCGGGCAACCGGCTTGGCCGGCGGCGACTTCGCCTACCGGGCGATCTGCTCCGGCGGCGAGGCGCTCGGCGCGGACCTGCTCGCCTGGAGCGAGGAGTTCTTCGGCGCCACTGTGAACGAGGGCTACGGCCAGACCGAGCTGAACGCCTGCATCGGCAACTGCGCCTCGGTGTTCCCGATCAGGCCCGGCTCGCTCGGGCGCCCCGGGCCGGGCACGGTCGCCGCGGTGCTCGACGACGACGGCAAGCCCGTGATCGGCCAGGTCGGTGAGCTCGCCGTCGACCGCCGCCACCCGAACACGATGCTGGAGTACTGGAACAACCCGACGGCCACGAAGGAGAAGTTCCTCGGTGACTGGCTGCTCACCGGTGATCTCGCGGTGCAGGACGAGGACGGCTACATCTGGTTCGAGTCCCGCAAGGACGACGTAATCAACTCGGCGGGCTACCGGATCGGGCCAGGGGAGATCGAGAGCAGCCTCGGCGCCCATCCGTCGGTGGCGATGGCGGCGGTGATCGGGGTGCCGGACGAGCGGCGCGGGCAGGTGCCGAAGGCGTTCGTGGTGCCGCGCGACGGCATAGACGTCGCCGGGGAGCGTGGCACCGCACTTGCCGATGAGCTCCGCCAGCACGTGCGGTCCCGACTCGCGCCGCACGAGGTGCCCAGGGAGATCGCCTTCCTGGCCGAGCTGCCGAGAACCACCACCGGCAAGATCATGCGCCGGGCCCTTCGGGAGCGTTGAGCATGGGGGCGGCGGTCAGCGGCGGCCCGCCGCCGGCCGATCGATTCGGCGACAACCGGCCCGTGCACATCGTGCCGACCGAGGCGCGCCGGCTGGTCCTGCTGCAGCGGCTGCTCGACCCGGAGACCCGGCGGATCCTGACCGGCCTGCACATCCGGCCGCACTGGCGCTGCCTCGAGCTCGGCGCCGGCAACGGCTCGATCGCGCGCTGGCTGGGCGTGCAGTGCCCGGACGGGCGGGTCGTTGCCACCGACCTCGACGTCAGCCCGTTGGAGGGCACGGTCGGCCCCCCGGTCGAGGTGCTGCGCCACGACGTCACCACGGAGGGCTTCCCGACCGGCTCGTTCGACCTGATCCACGCCCGGATGTTGCTGATCAACCTGCCCACCCGGGACGCGGTGCTGGCCAGGGCGGCGGACTGGCTGGCCCCGGGTGGCTGGCTGGTGATCGAGGAACCGGACTCCTTCCCGATCGACTCCTCGCCGTACCCGGCGTTCCGGCGGGCGGTGCAGGCCGCCGAGCAGCTGGCGATGAGGTCGCACGGCGCGGCGCCCCGCTGGGCCCGTGGCCTGCCCGAGTACCTGCGCGCCGCCGGGCTCGTCGACCTCGGGCTCTCGGTGACCATCCAGCACGCCGGCAACGGCGCGGGTGGCAACGAGTTCTGGCGGGTGTTCCTGACCCAGCTCGGGCCGGGGCTGCTCGGGTCCGGGCTGCTCACCGAGACGGAGCTGGCCGCCGCGCTCGCCCTGTTCGACGACCCGGGCTTCGTCGATGCCGCGCACGCCACCGTCTCCGCCTGGGGCCGCCGGCCCACGTTCGCCGCCGGCACCCGAACTCGCGGCGGACGCGACGCGCGGGACCTGCGGCCCCGGTCACCGCGCGGTCAGTCGGCGGGGCGGTAGACCCGGCCGCGCGCCACGACCCTCTCCAACAGGCCCTCCGCGAGGTACTCCGGGAAGTCGGCGACCCGGACCGGCACCGCCTGCTGGCCCGTGTAGCCGATCAGCTCGCGGACCTCGGGGTGCGCGTAGTAGCCACCGGCGACGACCTCCAGCAGCGCGCTGTGCGCGGCCGGGTCCAGCTCGGGCAGCGCCGTGAGCGCCTCGGCCGGGCTCATCCCACCGGTGAGTGCATGGCCCCGCTGCAGCGGCCGCAGCAGGTCGGGCCGGGCGACCAGTACGAGGTCGAGCTGGGCGTCGGCAGCGCCCAGGTGCCCGGCCGCCGGCATGCCGTCCTCGGCGGGAATCAGGGCGTCGGCCAGCGGGCGCAGCCAGTCACGCAGCTCGTCGGGCGGCTCGGGCTTCACGGGCGTCGGCTCCGGTTGAGACGGCGGTGCCGGGGTCATGCCGCGGTCCGCTGGTTGCGGCGGTTTGCGATCAAGTGCTCCGTCGCCCGCAGCGCGAGCGCGACGATCGTGCTGGTCGGGTTCACCGCGCCCGAGGTCGGGAACACGCTGCCGTCCACCACACAGACGTTCGGTACGTCGTGCAGCCGGCCGTGCGGGTCGGTCACCGAGGTGGCCGGGTCGGTGCCCATCCGGGCGGTGCCGAGCAGGTGCCAGCCGGAGTAGCGCATCAGCGACTCGTACTCGGTGCGGTAGGCGCCCGCCTCGACCAGCGACTCGGTGGCTTTCGCGATGTTGAAGTCCAGCAGCGCCCGGGAGTTCTCCCCGACCCGGTACCGGATCCGGGGCGCCGGGATGCCGGAGGAGTCGGTCAGCCCGGGGGCGAGCTCGACCCGGTTGTCCTCGTCCGGCAGGTCCTCGCCGAAGATCGCCCAGCTGACCGTGCGGCCCAGGTGGGCGCGTACGTGCGCGTGGTGCCCGGGGCCCCAGGTGGAGCTGCCGGCGCGGGTGGGCAGCGCCGAGGTCAGCGGGCCGCCGGTCGGGGCCAGGCTCCACTTGGCGCCTCTGCTGAACCCGCGCGAGGTGTCCGTCTCGTAGAACTCATAGCTGACGATCTTGGCGCCGACGTGGCCGATGTAGCTGTCCACCCGGTCGGAGAAATAGCCGAGCACGTTGGCGAACGGGTGCACCATCAGGCGCTTGCCGACCAGGCCGGACGAGTTGCCGAGGCCGTCGGGGAAGCGCGGCGACGCCGAGTTGAGCAGCAGCCGGGCGGTGCCGATCGCATTGGCGGCGAGCAGCACGACGTCGGCGCCGATCACCCGCCAGCTGCCGTCCCGGTCGACGTACTCGGCGCCGGTGGCCAGGCCGGCGGAGTTGGTCAGGATCCGGGACACCCGCGCGCCGGTGCGCAGCGTGGCACCGGCCGCGATGGCCTCCGGCCAGTGCGTGACGTCGGTGGACGCCTTCGCGCCCTCCGGGCAGCCCTGCATGCAGGTGCCGTACTGCACGCAGGCGTGCCGGCCCCGGTACGGCGCGGAGAGCACCGCATTCGGGGCCGGCCACCAGTGCCAGCCGAGCCGGTCGTGCGCGCGGGCCACCCGCAGCCCGCCCGCGCCGATCGGCAGGGGCGGCAGCGGTGGGTCGGCGCCCTCGGGCAACGCGGGGTTGCCGCCGAGGCCGGCCACCCCGAACGCCCGGTCGGTGC
Source organism: Pseudonocardia sp. (assembly GCA_036272795.1). Taxonomy (GTDB): domain Bacteria; phylum Actinomycetota; class Actinomycetes; order Mycobacteriales; family Pseudonocardiaceae; genus Pseudonocardia. The sequence continues at coordinate 11,664 of DATAYB010000881.1, read as the reverse complement.
GCTCGTAGAACGGGGCCAGCTCGGCGTAGCTCAGTGGCCAGTCGTCGCCGACGCCGTCGAGGGTGCGGGTGCGGAAGTCCGACGGCAGCAGGCGTGGCCAGTCGGCGGCGTAGAGGATCATGCTGCCGCCCACACCGGCGAACATCAGGGCGGCGACGTCCGAGCCACTGTCCTCGACGGGGTAGTCCTCGGCCAGCCCGCGCACGTTCGGGCTGCCCGACCAGCGCTGCCTGGCCTCCAGCTCGTAGGTCGGCCGGGGCGCCGGGTAGCTGCCGCGATCCGGCCAGTGCCCCTGCTCGAGGCAGACCACGCGGAACCCGGCCTCGGCCAGGCGGCCCGCCGCGACGCCGCCGGACGCGCCGGCCCCGACGATCAGCACCTCGGTGTGTTCCATGCCGTCCACCGACCCCATTCGACCTCGTTCGAGCTCATCGGCTGGAAATCGCTTTCCGTCTGACACCCTAGGAGGGGCGAGAATCGGGCGCAAGCGGTTCACGGCCTTGCCTCGCTGGAACGCATTTTCACCACAAATGTGCGGTAGAAGTGTGTCCTCGGCGCCGGGTACGGTGTCCGGCAGGCGACGTCAGGCCAGGGCAACCGAGCTGGACAGCGCTCTCCATCCTGCGTTCGACGCGGACCCATCCTGACAACCCGAGGTGACCCGTGGCTACCGAGTTCGATGTCCCGTCCGGGCGGCCCGCCGCCATCCCGACGCCGGCGCCGGGCGACCCCAGGCTGGCCGCACTCTCGCTGAACCAGGCCACCACCAAGTACTGGAGCGTGGCCGACGCGGTCGCCGGGTGTGCCCGGGTCGGAATCCCGGCGATCGGGCTGTGGCGGGAGCAGGTCACCGAGGTCGGGGTGGCCAGGGCGGCCAAGCTGGTGGCGGACGCCGGGCTGCGGGTGTCGTCGCTGTGCCGGGGCGGCTTCCTGACCGCCGCCGACCCCGCCGGGCAGCGCGCCGCGCTCGCCGACAACCGGCGCGCCGTGGACGAGGCGGCCGGGCTGGGCACCGACACGCTGGTCCTGGTGGTCGGCGGGCTGCCGCCGGGCTCGCGGGACCTGGCCGGCGCGCGCCGCCTCGTCGCCGACCGGATCGCCGAGCTCGCCCCGCATGCCGAGGCCGCCGGTGTCCGGCTCGCGCTGGAGCCGCTGCACCCGATGTACTGCGCCGACCGGGCGGTGCTCAGCACGCTTGACCAGGCACTCGACCTGGCGGCCGGGTTCCCGCCCTCGGTGGTCGGCGTGGTGGTGGACGCGTTCCACGTGTGGTGGGACCCCCGCGTGCTACCTGTGATCGCCGCGTCGGCCGGGCGGATCGCGTCGTTCCAGGTGTGCGACTGGGTGCTGCCGCTGCCGTCGGACGCACTGCTCGCGCGCGGCATGATGGGCGACGGGTTCATCGACTTCCGGGTGCTGCGCGAGGCCGTCGAGGCGGCCGGCTACCGTGGCGACACCGAGGTGGAGATCTTCAACGCGGACATCTGGGCCGCCCCCGGCGACGACGTCATCGCCACCCTCGCCCGCCGCTACATCACGGAGGTACTCCCCCAGCAGTAGCCGCCGCTGGCGCGCAAGTCAGAGAGGCGGGGTCGCCGCGCCGGCTTAGTGTTGCCGAACTGCACAGCAGGCATGTTTCTCCGCGCAAAAACCTGCCTGCTGTGCAGTTCGGTAACCACGGGCAGGGCCTTCCAGGCCGGGCGCCGGTCAGGGCGGCGGGGCGGTGCTGCCCCTGGACACGACCTCGGCCTTGACACGCACCGTGCGCGGCGGCCGGTCGGGATCCTCGAGCAGCAGCCGCATCGCGCGTTCCCCCATCTCCTCCAGCGGCAGCCGGACGGTGGTGAGCGTGGGGGTCACGTCGAGCGCGGCGGGGATGTCGTCGAAGCCCATCACCGAGATGTCGTCCGGCACCCGCAGGCCCAACTCGTCGCGCAGTGCCGCCATCACGCCGACCGCGGTGGGGTCGTTGAGCGCGAACACGGCGGTGACCTCGGGCATCCGCTCGGCCAGCTCGAGCATGCCGGCGTAGCCGCCGTCCCGGGTGAAGTCACCGGCCACGACCGCCCGCGCTGGCAGGTCGACACCCGCCGCGCGCAGCGTGTCCCGGAAGCCGTCCAGCCGGTGCTCCACCGTGGTCAGCTCCGGCGGCCCGCTCACCACACCGATGCACCGGTGGCCGAGCGCGAGCAGCAGCTTGGCGGCCTGCTCGGCGCCCCGGCGGTTCTCCGGAAGCACGGTGTCGAACGGGATCGAGTGCTCACCGATGCAGGCCACCCGGCCACCGCCGGCGACGAACGCGGTGATCTCCTCGTGCAGCCGTTCGGTGATCGACGTGGCCGTGAACCCGCTGCCGACCAGTAGCACCCCGCGCGCCCGGTGCGCACGCAGCCGGGACACGTAGTCGATCTCGCGCTCCGGGTCACGGAACGTGCTGGCCATCATCGTGAGCAGGTCGTGCTCGGCGGCGACCCGCATGGCGCCGGCCGCGATCGCCGAGAAGTACGGGTCGTCCACGGCGTGCACGATCAGCCCGACCACCGTGGACGTCGACCTGGCCAGCGCCTGCGCCGGCGCGTTCGACACGTAGCGCAGCAGCTTGGCCGCACGCAGCACCCGGTCGGCCAGCTCGGGACCCACCACACGCGCGCTGCCGTTGAGTACCCGCGACGCCGTCGCCCGCGAGACGCCGGCACTGTCCGCGACGTCCTGCAGCGTGACCAGGCTGCCCTGCGGCACGACACCGGGGCGCTCGGCTCTTGACTTGCTCGCTGGCATACCCCTACCTTAATGGTCGGAAAGCGCGTTCCAATCATCGCTGATCAGGATTCACCCGTCTTTTCCATCCAAACTCTGAACACTGCAAACGCGACGATTACCGACTGAACGCGATTGCCAGTGTGCGCTCAGGATGGCGACTCAGATGTCGGAAGGCGATCAATGAAGCCCGCCACCAAGTACGCGGCAGCGCTCGCGCTCTACCGGCAGGACGGCGCTCGCTGGGAGTACGAGCTGTTCGACGAGCTACGCGCGCACTACCCCGAGCACGAGCTGCAGGCGCTGCGCGAGGACCTCGTCGGCATGAGCACGCTCGGCTGGCTGGACGTCGTCGAGCAGCGCGAGCATGCCGGCCAGATCCTGCGCCGCTACGCGCTGCGTCCCGAGGTCCGCCCGTTCCTGGAGTACCAGCTCGATCTCGACAAGATCGCGGCCGCGCTCCGCGGCTGACCCCGCGGCACCGAGCTCTCGCGGCGCCGACTCCCCGGGGCCGCTGACTCCCGGGTGCCGCCGACTCCCCGCCCCCGCCGACCGCCGTTCCGCTGGCCCGGAGGAACCATGACCATCACCACCGGCGCGACCCTCGGACAGAAGTCACAGCTCGCCGACGCCCGCAAGACCCGGATGGGCATGCTGTACGCGATGCTCGCGGCGCCCGCGCTCGGGCTGTCGTTCGGCCTGCTCGGCGAGCTGGTCGGCAAGCCGCCGTTCAGCACCGAGCAGCCCACCGGCGGGTTCGCCATCGTGACCCTGCTGCTCGTGCCGTTCGGCTCCGTGGCCGTCGGCATCTTCCTGCTGGTCAGCGGCAACTGGCGCGACGCCTTCCGGATGTTCGGGCACCGGGTCAGCTGGTGGAACCTGTTCGTCGCGGTCGGCGGCTTCGTCGGTGACCTCTGCTACGCCATCGCGGCCGGGCTGATCGGCGGCGCGCTCGCCGGGGCGATCGGCGGCCTGACCGGCGTCGTCGGCGCGGTGGTGGCCGGCGTGCTGTACCGGGAACGGATCAAGCGCTGGTCGACGTTGATCGGCCTGGCCGGGCTGGGCGTCGGCATCTGGCTGGCACTCTCGGCCGGCAAGGTCGTCTCGCCGACGCACGGGGTCTACCTGTTGGTCGGCGTGCTGCTGATGGTCGGCGCGGTGCTGACCTGGGGGTTCGAGAGCTTCGCCATCGCCGCCGGCACGGACCTGATGCCGGCCGAAGGGTTCATGTGGTGGCGGGCGGTGCTCGAGCTGGTGCTCGGCAACGCGCTGCTCTTCGCGCTGTTCCCGTCGGCGCGCGGCATGGCGGTCGCGGTGTGGACGAACCCCCGACTGCTCGCGTACGGCGCGGTGCTCGGCCTCGGCTGGGCCATCTGGATGATCATGGGTTACTACATCGGGATCTCGTACGCCGGTGCGGTGCGGGGCGGGGTACTGGGCAACACGCTCGCGTTCTTCTTCATCTCGTTCTTCTCGAGCACGGTGTACGGCGTGCCGTTCAGCGCGATCGTGATCATCGGCGCGGTGATCATGGGGATCGGCGGCCTGTTCATCGTCTCCGAACCCGCCAGCTATGTGGCCCGCAAACGCGGCTGACCCCCTCTCACCCCGTCCGATCCCGATCTCGGAGGAACGCTGATGGCCGACGACGAGCTCGTGCGCGACTACCTGGCACAGGCCGCCAAGTTCAAGCAGCGCCGGCTGCGGGGGCTGCTCGTGCTGTGCGGGCTGTTGGTCGGCGTGCTCGTGCTGATCTACGCGATGGGCTGGTACGACCTTACCGGCACCGCGTCCGCCGGCTCGGCGTGGATCTTCGTGGGTATCGGGGTCGCCGCGTGCGCCACCGTCGCCGTGGTGATCGACATGAAGTACCGGAAGGAGCTCTAGATGCCGGACGCAGACCCTGCGCCGTCCAACACCGCGCCGTCCAACACCGCGCCGCCCGGCACCACGCCGCCCGGCACCGGGACGGCGGCCGGCGCCGAGCCGGTCCGGGACCTGCCCCTGGTCGACGCGCGGGCGTGGGCGCTCGGCTTCCTGATCTTCGGCATCGTGCTCGCCGTGCTGCTCTCCCAGACCATGATCGGCTTCCTGGCCGCCGCGCACGCCACCCCGTAGCCGTTCTTGCAGGGGGCGGCCTGGCGGGGGCGCGAACAGTGGCGTCCGCGCCCCCTTCTCGTGATCATCAGGACCGGAGGGCTGTTTCCGGCATGATCAAACAGCCCTCCGGTCCTGATGATCACCGTGGCGGCGGAGGGTGCCCGAACGGTGGCCCGGAGTTACCCCGAACACGTGAAGCCCGGGCCGGGTTCCGGGGCGATGTTGTGCGCGGTGACCTCCTCGCCGCAGTGCCGGCACGCCAGGAAGGCGTCGGCGGGTTCGCCGCAGGTCTGATGGCGCAGCACGATCGGTGGGCCCGCCGGACCGGCCAGGTGCTGGTCGCCCCATCGCATCAGGACCACGATCGCCGGGTAGAGGTCCTGGCCGGAGCTGGTGAGCCGGTACTCGTAGCGGTCCGGGTCGGTGGCATAGCGGGCGCGGTCCAGCAGCCCGGCGTCGACGAGTGTGCGCAGCCGGGCAGACAGCGTCGGGCGCGGGATCGCCAGGTTGCGCACCAGCTGCCCGTAGCGGCGCACTCCGAAGAACGCCTCGCGCAGGATGAGCAGCGTCCACTTCTCACCGATCAGGTCCAGCGCGCGGCCCACCGACTCGCCGTCGAACCGGTGAGCCAGGTTGTCCGGGCCCGCGCCGGGTTCTCCCACGCCCGCGCCGCCCCCGCCTGCCTCGGCCACGTCCGCCCGTCCGCCGGTGGGTGGCTTGGCGGCGCTCACGTCGATACCCAGGAGTCCGTCACCGCCGCGGCGCCGGACCCGCCGACTCCGGAGGTGACGTATGGCGCGAGCGCGGCCAGCAGCCGGGCGCCGGCGGGGTCGGTGGCCGTCGCCGGCACGATGCCGACGTGATCGGCGCCGGCGCGGTGGTAGGCGGCGATCCGGTCGGCGATCCGGGGTGCGGGGCCGATGAGCCCGACCGCGGCGAGCAGCTCCGAGGGGATCTGGCCGGCCAGCTGGGCACGCGGCACCCCCGCCCTGGCCCGCGCCACCAGCTCGCCGTGGCCCAGCTCGGTGAACATCTCCCCGTAGCCCGGCGGCGCCAGGTACACCGAGAGCTGGCCGGCGAGCTGGCGCAGCGTGGCGGCGGCCAGCTCGAGCGCGGCGGGCACCCACACCGCGAGCCGGGGCGCCGGGCGGCCCACGGCGGCGGCGAGCTCGTCCAACCGCGACCGCACCCTGGCCACCTGCTCCGGAGTCACCAGGTTGAGCACCACCCGGTCCGCCTCCTCGGCCGCGACCCGCAGCATCGCCGGCCCGAACGCGGCCACCGTGAGCTCCTGGTCCGGTACCGCCCTGCGGAGCCGGAACCCGTGCGCGCGGACCTGCGCACCGTCGAAGTCAGCACGCTGACCGGCCAGGATCGGGCGCAGCGCGCGGACGAACTCCCGCATCCTCGTGGCCGGCGCCCCCCACGGCCGGTCGTGCCACCCGGTCACGATGGCAGGGCTGGAGGCGCCGAGCGCGAGGCTCACCGGCCGGCCTGTCAGGGTGGCGACCGAGGACAGCCCGAGCGCCACCGCCACCGGACCGCGCACCCCGGCCGCCAGCGGACCGATCCGCAGCGGGATCCGACCGGTGGCCGCGCCGACGGCCGTGGCCAGCGCAAACGCGTCGAAGGTGGCCATCTCACCGATCCACAGCGCGGCGAAGCCGTACCGGTCGGCCTGCACCGCGATGTCCACCGCCTCGGTGTCGGGGCGGTCCAGCCAGAAGGGCGTCACGACCCCGACCTCGGTGCCAACCCCGGCCTGCAAGCCCACCGCGGAGCCGCTCACAGCTGCTCCGTCCGCGCCGGCAGACCGAGCAGCAGCCGGCCGAGCAGCTCGTAGGTCGCCGGGTTGACCTGGAAGTGCGCGGTGGCGGTGTGCGCGTCGCGGAACCGGCGCTGCAGCGGCGAGGTCTCGTAGATGGCCGACGCGCCGCCCAGGTCGTACATCGAGGCGACCACGTCGGCGGCGGTCCGGGTGGCGTGCGTGGCGGCGAGCCGCAGTGCCACCCGCGCGTCGTCCGACACCGGCGCGGGCCCGGACGCGGCGCGCCACGCGTCGTCCACCGCCGAGTACACCAGAAGCCGAGCGGCCCGCAGCGCCGCCTCGCCCTCGGCCACCCCGGCCTGCACCTGGGACCGCTCGGCGAGCGTCCGGCTGGAGCCCAGGGTGCGCTTGCCGCCGGCCAGCTCGACGAGCTCGTCGATCGCGCCCCGCGCATTGCCCAGCGCGGCGACCGCGATCGACAGCGCGAAGAAGCCGAACACCGGGAACCGGTACAGCGGGTCGGCGCCGGCACGTGGCCCTTCCAGCACCGACAGGATGCGGTGCTCGGGCACGAAGAGGTCGGACGCGACGCTGTCGTGGCTGCCGGTGCCGCGCAGGCCCGACGTGTGCCAGGTGTCCAGGATGTTGAGCTCGGCGGTCGGGATGGCGAGCACGCGCAGAGTCGGTGCGGCACCCGGCGCCGCGTCCGGCTCAGCCAGCACGCAGCCGGCGAACAGCCAGTCGGAGTGCGAGATCGCGCTGCAGAACGGCCACTTGCCGGACACGACCACGCCGCCGTCGACCGGGCGTGCTGCCCCGCGCGGGGCCCACACCCCGGCGGCCACCGAGCGCGGGTCGCCGAACACCTCGGTGGCGCCCTTCTCCGGGAGGTAGGCGGACAGCAGGCTGCTCGTCGCGTTGATCGAGACGCACCAGCCGGCCGAGGCATCTCCCCTGGCCACCATCTCGGCGGCGCGCAGGATCACCCCCGGCGGCAGCTGGAGGCCACCCAGCGCAGCCGACACGGCGGGGCGCAGCAGACCGGCCTCGCGCAGCTCGTCGACCAGCTCCGGCGGCAGCGAGCGCCGCTGCTCGGTCTCCTCGGCCAGCGAGCGGGCCAGCACCGAGGCTCGCTCCGCCGCTTCGTAGAGCTCGGCGAACTCCTCGGTCGCTTCGAGTGTCTGCATCCTGCGCCCCTTGGTTCAAAATTCTTACTGGTGCAGAATTCTTACCGCTTCGGAGGCAGGCGCGTCAAGCCGCGGCTATGCTCCGGGCACCAGCCCACCCCCGGAAAGCCATGGCGGCGAACCTGACCAGCACACCAGAGCGGCCGGCCGAGCCGTGGGCCCGCTTCGACGACTTCCCGGCCGGGCGGGCCCTGCTCTTCCCCAGCCCGCACCGGGTGCTCACCGCGACCCGGGTCGCCGAGGTGGCCGAGGTACTCGCCGAGGTCGACCGGGCGACCCGGCAGGGCCGGTGGGCCTTCGGCTACGTCGGCTACGAGGCCGCGGCGGGCCTGGACGACCGGCTGGTCACGCATCCGCCCGAGGTGGACGGCCCACCACTGGTCTGGTTCGGGCTGTGCGGGGAACCCGAGCAGGTGCCGGTACTGACCGGCGCCGACGACGACGCCACCGGCCCCGACACCGCCACCGACGGCGACCCGAGCCCCGACGGCGGCGGCTCGGCACGATGGTCGCCCGGCTGGCGGCCGTCGGCGCACCGGGCCGGGGTGCAGCGGGTCCGGGCCCACATCGCGGCCGGTGAGACGTACCAGTGCAACCTGACGGTCCGGATGCGAGGGCAGCTGACCGGCGACCCGGTGCACCTCTACGCCGACCTCGCGCCCCGCCAGCAGGGCGCCTACTCCGCGTACCTGGACCTGGGCCGGTACGCCGTCGCCAGCGCCAGCCCTGAGCTGTTCTTCGAGTGGCGCGGCAATGAGCTGACCACCCGCCCGATGAAGGGCACCGCGCGCCGGGGCCGACACCTCGCTGAGGACCGGGTCGAGGCCGACCGTCTGCTCGGCAGCGCCAAGGAGCGCGCCGAGAACATCATGATCGTCGACCTGATGCGCAACGACCTGGCCCGGATCGCCACGACCGGCGGCGTCACGGTCCGCTCGCTGTGCCGGCTCGAGCGCTACCCGACCGTGCTGCAGCTGACCTCCGAGGTCACCGGACGGCTGCGCCCCGAGGTCGACCTGGTGGGGGTGTTCCGGGCGCTGTTCCCGTGCGGCTCGATCACGGGGGCCCCGAAGGCGCGCACCATGGAACTGATCCGCGAGTTGGAGGACGGGCCGCGTGGGGTGTACTGCGGTGCGATCGGCTGGGTCGGCCCGCCCGGTGCGCCGAGCCGCGCCCGGTTCAGCGTGGCGATCCGGACCGCGGTGGTCGACCGGGTGGACGGCTCGGCGGTGTACGGCACCGGCGGCGGCATCACATGGTCGTCCGACCCGGCCGCCGAGCACGCCGAGCTGCTGGTCAAGACGGCCGTGCTGACGCGGCGCCCCGAGGAGTTCCACCTGCTGGAGACCATGGGCCACACCACTGGCGCCGGCATCCGGAACCTGGCGCGGCACCTGCGGCGGCTGGCCGACTCCGCCGCGTACCTGGGCTGGCCGCTCGACGAAGCGGCGGTGCGTGCCCGGCTGGTGGCAGAGCTCTCGAAGACGGCCGACGCCGGGCTCGTCCGGCTGCGGCTGTTTTCCACGGGCGAGCTACGGGTGGAGACGGCGCCGGCGCCGGCCCCGCTCGGGCGCCCGGTCAGGCTCGCGCTGGACCCCGAGCCGATCGACTCCGGCACGTTCTGGCCGTACCACAAGACCAGTCGCCGGGACCCGTACACAATGCGCGCGCGGCGCCACCCGGGCACGGACGACGTGGTGCTGTGCAACGAGCGCGGGGAGCTCACCGAGACCACGATCGCCAACCTGGCGGTCCGGCTGGACGGCCGCTGGTGGACCCCGCCACTGGCCGCGGGCTGCCTGCCCGGGGTCGAGCGGGGGCGGCTGGTGGAGCTGGGTGAGCTGGCCGAACGGACGCTGTACCCGGCCGACCTGGTCCGCGCCGCCGACGGCCTTGCGGTGCTGAACTCACTGCGTGGGTGGCGGCCGGCCGTGCTGGCCGACGCGGCGGCGGTCCCCGCGCCGGCCCGCGCCACGCACTAGCTCGCCGACGCGCCCGGTCCGGCCGCGGGCGGCCGGACCGGGTGTGCGACTACTTCGCGGCCTGCACGGCCTGCTGCAGCGCGGCGTCGGTGTTGTCGATCTGCTTGCCGTTCACCTGGACCGTCGGCGTGGCGTCGATGCCGGCCTTGGACGCGGCGTCGGTGAGTGCGGCCGTCCAGCCCGCGAACGTGTTCGCCGAGACGCAGCCGGCGAAGTTCGGCCCGGCCCCCGCCTGTTGACCCAGCGATATCAGCTGGCTCTCGGGTAGGCCGTCACCGTTCTCGGGTGGTTGGTTCGCATAGAGCAGCTTGAGGTACTTCGCGAACACCCCCGGCCCGCCGTCCTGCGCGATGCAGCCCGATGCCTCCGACGCTCTGGTGGAGTACTTCGTCGAGGAGAACCGGTCCAGGAACGCCAGCGGGTGGTAGACCACCTTGGCGGCGCCACTGGCGATCAGGCCGTCCAGCGTCGGGCCGGACTGCTGCTCGTACTCCCGGCAGACCGGGCACTGGAAGTCCAGGTAGATGTCCACGGTGGCCGGCGCGCTGGCCTGGCCCACGGTCACCCCGCTGGCGCTGGCGTTCGCCGGGACCGCGCCCGTGCCGGACTGGTGCTGGGTGCGGTACACGCCGAAGCCGACCACCCCGGCGAACAGCAGCACCACCACGATGCCGACGATCATCGTCAGTGACGGCCCACGCCGCGCCGTCACCACCGACCGACTGTTGCGGCCGGTCTTCTTGGCCATCATTGCCCGCTCTCCTCTCGCCGTGCGGCGAGCATGCCATCCACCGAGAGGGGCCCGACCGGCCACCTCACCAACAACAGTGCGAGGACCAGCAGGCCGGCGTCGCGGGTGAGCTCCCAGCCGTAGGTGGGCCGTACCCCGGCCGCCAGCCCACCGCCGCCGCCGAAGCAGCCGCAGTCGATCTGCAGCCCCCGCACCCACGCCGAGGCGATCCCGATCATGTATACGACCATCAGTGCGGCCGACACCGCGGCGCAGGCCCGTACCCCGGCCCCGACCAGCAGCAGCACGCCCAGCAGCAGCTCCACGGCTGGCAGCCCCGCGCCCACGAGCTGGGCCGCGAGCTCCGGCAGGATCTTGTAGGCGCGGACGGCGCGGACGGAGGCATCCAGATCGGTGATCTTGCTGACTCCGGCGGCGATCCAGATCCCGCCGAGCACCAGCCGGCCGAGCGTGGACAGCCAGCTCCAGGTGGCGCGTCTTGCTTCGAGGGTAGCTCCCAGTGCAGTCATCCCCTGGACAGTCGCTCGGCGGGCGGTGCGGGTTCCCGCGCTCGCCCGTTCGCGATCTCGCGGTGATCGAAAGCCTCTCAGTGACTCTCAGGAAACGGGGCGGTACAGGATGGTCCCATGATGTCTGTGACCGTGCCGCTCCCCGAAGGGGAGGGCCGCCTTGCCTGACCGGATCAGCACCCCGATCACCCCGGCGCTGGCGCGCGGCGCCCTGGACCTGGACCTGGAGCGCACCGAACACGGCCTGCTGCCGCACCGGCTGCCCGCCAGGGCACGCGTGCAGTGCTCCGACCCGCGACTGGCCATGGCCGAGGCACAACCCTCCGGCGTCCGGCTGGTGTTCCGAAAACGCCGACCTGATGCGGCTGCGCGCCTTCTCGCCGGCTGTGCACGGCTTCCTGGACACGATCCGCGACGGGCACCCCGCTGCGCCGCTGCTGGTCGTCTCGCCGATCCACTGCCCTATCCTCGAGGACACCCCCGGCCCGGGCGCGCTCGAGCTCGTCGACGGGCAGGTGCGGTTCTTCGCGACGGGCGATCCGGCTGAGCGGGCCGCCGGCAAGCTGACGCTCACCGTGATCCGCGACGAGCTGGCCCGCATCGTCAAGCA
>DATAYB010000880.1:0-4519 GCA_036272795.1 Pseudonocardia sp. | reverse complement strand
TCTCGACGGCACCGCTGGCGTCGCGCGTGGTCGTGGTGGGTGTCTGTATGGAGTCCGACCGCTTCCGGCCGGCCATGGCGATCAACAAGGAGATCGACCTGCGGTTCGTGCTCGGCTACACGCCGAAGGAGTTCTTCGAGTCACTCACGCTGCTGGCCGAGGGCAAGGCCGCGGCGGCGCCCGTGGTGACCGGCGTGGTCGGGCTGGCCGGCGTCGACGCGGCGTTCACCGCACTCGGCGACCCCGAGACGCACGCCAAGATCCTGATCGACCCGCGGTCGGACGCCATCGAGCCGGCCAGGCCGTAACCCGCATGGTTGCTCCGCCGAGTTCAACCTAGAAGCCGAGGCACCCCGGCCGCACCCACACCCTGGCGTCCGCACACCGGCGTCCGCACTTCGCACCCCGTGCTGTCACTTCGCACGGCGTGCCTTCACTTCGCATACTCCGCACACTGTGCGAGGTGTAGGCACGCCGTGCGAAGTGCGCGGGGTGCCCGCCGCGCCGCCAGCCCGCCCTCGTCCAGCCAGCCCGCCGCGCCGCCAGCCGCCAGCTCGCCGCGCTTCCAAATCCCATGATCATCAGGACGTGACGGCTGATTTCGGGCTGGAGAACAGCACTCTCGTCCTGATGATCATGGACATGTGGCGGGAGGGGCAGCTGGAGCCAATAGCGAGACGGCAAGCGTGCCTGTTGCCCGCCGCCCACCGGCCCGGGCGCTTCGCACACCGCCCTGTCACTTGGCGCCCCCGCACCTCCACCTCGGAGCGCCCGTGCCACGAGCTCGCGCCGAGTAGGGGTCAGGTGGCGATGACGATCTTGCCGATCGTTCGGCCGCTCTCGATGAGCTCGTGGGCGCTCCGCATCGTGTCCACGGACAGTCCGTTGAGCGTCGTCGTCACGATGGGGCGCAGCCGGCCGGCGACGACGTCCTGCGCCAGCTCGCCGAGGATCCTTCCCTGGCTGGCGACGTCTCCCCCACCCACGATCTTGCTGAACACCATCTCGGTGTGCAGTGACGCCGACTTCCCCACCAGCGGGGCCAGGTCGAGAGGCCCGGTGATGTCGACGATCGACACGTGTCCGTACGGCCTCAGCACCTCGGCCATCCAGCCGAGGTTGCCGGCCGTCCCGGCGGTGGAGAGCACCAGGTCGACGCGGTCGACCCCGGCGCCGCGCAGCTGCGAGACGACGTCACCGGAATGGTCGACGACGAGGTCGGCTCCCATCGACGTGGCCCAGTCCCGGGACTCGGGACGCGACGCCGTGCCGACCACGAAGGCGGGCGTCCTGGTCTTGAGCAGCTGAGTCGCCAGCGACCCGACACCACCGGCACCGCCGACGACGAGCACCCGGTCGACATCGGCCGGCAGGGCGTCCCGTTCGCGGAACAGCGCCTCCCAGGCGGTGAGGCCGCCGATGGGAAGCGAGGCGGCCGCCCCGAAGGAGAGCTGGTCGGGGAGCCGCGCGACAACCCGGTGGTCGACCGCCACGCGCTCCGCCCAGCAGCCGTCCCTCGTCACATCGCCGGTACCGATCACCCGGTCGCCGACGGCGAAGCCCCTGACCGAGGACCCCACTTCCACCACGACCCCGGCGAACTCCCAACCGAGGATGACACGCCCACCAGGCTCGGCGCTCCGTGTCCTCCGAATGCCGGCCTCACCCGGATTGATCCCGACGGCACGGACCTCCACCACCAGGTCGGTGTCGCGCGGCCGTGGTTCCTCGACGTCGAGCAGCTCGAGGGCGAACTCCGCGAGCGTGTGTGCCTTCTCGTATGCGAGCGCCTTCACAGCGCACCCCTTCCGTGAGTCCGGTCAGTCCTGCTTGAGGGCGTGCAGAGCGGACAGCGGACCGCCCCCCACCTGCATCAGCCGGCCGCCGTCCCGCAGCGACCCCGCGTCGACCGGGGCGAAGCCGATGCCGTCCGCCACCTCACGGAAGGCGGACTTCGCGGCGGCGTCGTCCCCGGCGTAGAAGAGGAGCTGGCGACCCTCCGCGTGCCGAGGGTCGGGGGCGATGTACTTGGCGTACAGCGTGTTGAAGGCCTTGACCACGCGCGCGCCCGGCGCGTGGTCGGCGACGATCTCGCTGCCGGTTCGCCCGCCGAGGTCGGCGAGATCCCTCGGCGTGGCGCCCGTGAAGTGGTTGGTGGTGTCGACGAGGATGCGGCCGTCCCAGGTGGGCAGGCCGGCCAGGGCGCCGGGGATGGCCGTCCACCCGACCGCGAGGAACACCATGTCGGCGGCCGCCGCCTCCGCGCTCGTGCCCGCGGTGGCCAGCGGCCCGAGACTCTCCACGAGGTCGCTCAGTGTGGCCGGCCCTCGACTGTTGCTCAGCACGACCCGGTGGCCCGCCGCGACGAGATGGCCGGCGATGGCCTGCGCGACGGTGCCCGCTCCGATGGTTCCGAAGTCCATGAGCCGATCCCTTCCGCTGGGGGTGAGACGCACCCGCTATTGATGACCAACGCCATCAATAAAACAATGACACCCGTCCTCATTGACTGTCAAGCAGCAATGATGACGGGTATCATCCGCAGGTGGCGGGGACGCCCACCATCAGCCGCGTGAGGTCGTGCCGTCCCGCCAGGAAGGTGTCCGAGGTGCCCCGTATCTCGCAGGAACAGAAGAGGCTGAACCGCGAAAAGATCATCAGCGCCGCCGGCGAAGGCTTCCGGACGCGCGGGATCGACGGGATCGGTATCGACGAGCTGATGAAGTCGGCCGGCATGACCCACGGCGGCTTCTACAACCACTTCTCCTCGAAGGAGGACCTCGCGCTCGAGGTCCTCCATCAAGGCTTCACGGACTCACTGGGCGAGCTCGCCCGCATCCGCGCGGCTCACCCGAGGTCCGCCAAGGCAGCACTGCAGGACCTGATCGACGAGTACCTCTCGGCGCAGCACCGGGACCACCCGGAGGCCAGCTGCCCGTCGTCCGCGCTGGTCACCGACGCGGGGCGCCACGGCGTCGCCGCCCAGGCCGAGTACCACCTCGGCCTGGACGGCTACTTCACCGCCATCACCGAGCTACTGCTGGAGCGGGCGCACCAGGCAGGTGCCGAGCTGGACCCGTCGGAGGCCCGAGAGCAGGCCATCGCACTGTTCAGCCAGATGGTCGGCGCGCTGGTGATGGCACGCGCGACCGTCCAGGCCGCCCCGGGGCTCTCCGACGAGGTCCTGACCGCCAACCAGCGGCAGCTCAGCCAGCGGTGAGGGTGCGCACCGCGGCGAGGATGTCCTCGACCTCGGTGCGGGTGGTGTAGTCGGGGTGGACGTCGATCCAGCGCAGGATGCCGTCGGCGTCGACGACCAGCGTGGTCGGCATGGGGATGTTGGCCGTGCCGTCGGCGTTGACCTCCGTGAGGTCGAGGCCGAGGGTGCGCTGGGCGGCCTGGGCGTCGGCGCTGGGCCGGGTGAGGATGCCGAGGGCGGTCGCCAGCTGGTTGCCGGGGTCGGAGACGACCGCGAAGGTCAGCTCGTCCGTCTCCTGGGTGGACAGCGAGCCGTCGGGCTTCTGGGGGCTGACCGCGATCAGCTCGATGCCCTGCTCACGCAGCTCCGGCAGCAGCTCCGCCTCGTAGGTGCGCAGTGCGATGTTGCAGTACGGGCACCAGCCGCCCCGGTAGAATACGACCACCGCGGCCCGCCCGCCGCGGGTCGCGGCCAGCGAGGTGGGCTGGCCGTGGGCATCGAGCAGGTCGCCGTCGGGCGCCGGGCCGCCGGCCGTGGCGACCCCACCCGGGAGACCGTCTGCCACCAGCTTGGCCTGCTCGGCGCCGAACGCGGCGAGCGTCTCGGCCGGCATCTGCTTCGCAACGCCCGCCTGCAGGATCTCCACCTGTGCGGCGATAGTGCTGTTCGTCGTGGTCATGGTTGCCTCCGATGTGACTCGTGCGGATCTCTTCGGTCGGATGTGGAGTGGTTCAGGCGCGGGTGGCGGCGTGGGCGAGGAGCTCGTCGACGCTCCACTGGTCGTAGGCGTGCTGGCCGTACTTCACGGCGACCACGCGGCCGTCGGGAGCGATCAGCAGATCGGCCGGCAGCCCGAAGTTGCCGCCCTTCGGCGCGAGCGGCGCCAGCGGGGCCCTGCCACGGACCGTCGCCCAGATCGAGCGGCCCATGGCCCGGGCAATGGTCGGCCAGACCCGTGGGCGCAACAGCGCGAGCGGCGAGCGCTCCACTCCGAACTCCCGGTACAGCGCCCGGCCGGGGTCGGCGACGACCGCGAAGGGCAGGTCGGCCTCGTACTTGCGCAGCTCGTCCTCGGTGGAGTGGAAGACCACCACCTCGCGGATGCCGTTGGCGGCGATCTCGTCGTGGCGCTCGACGACCGAGCGCAGGTGCAGGCTGCACACCGGGCAGCCGGCGAAGCGCCGCAGCTGCAGGTGGATGAGCTCACCGGAGGTCGGGACCGCGACGCGCTGCCCGGTCACGGTCACGAACTTGCGCTCAGGAATGACGTCCCCGACCCGTACGGTCGGCGCGTCGACGGTCATGGATGACTCCGATCGG
>DATAYB010000879.1:0-17650 GCA_036272795.1 Pseudonocardia sp. | reverse complement strand
CCTGTCCGGCCGTTTACCCGATCCGGTTGGTTTGCGTTTTACATGCGACTGGGCGAGGGCGGCGTCCAGATGATGGAACCCATGCGCCCACTGCATCGGTATCTCGTCGCCGTCGGAGTCGCCGGCCTGCTCGTCACGATGACGGCATGCGGCGGCTCGGCGGGGAGTCCCTCCAGCTCGGCCGGCTCCCCCAGCTCCGCCGCCTCGGCCAGCCCGCCCTCCGCGGACCCCTCGGCCAGCAACGCCGGCCAGGTCGTCGTGACCGCTCAGTTCGCCCACGACGATGCCGCCGTCAACTACAACAAGACGCTCGTGCCCGACAACGCGAAGATCCTCGTCGCCGAGTACGTCTACGACGGCGCGACCACGGTGACCCTGAACGTGCGCGGCCTCGTGCCCAACCGGGCCTACGGCGCGCACGCCCACGCCATGCCCTGCGGTCCCACCGGGGACGCCGCCGGGCCTCACTTCCAGCACCAGGCTGACCCCGTGAAGCCCTCCGTGAACCCTGCCTTCGCCAACTCCACCAACGAGATCTGGCTCGACTTCAAGACCGATGACGAAGGCAACGCCACCACGGCGACCACCGTGCCGTGGGAGTTCGTCAACGCCAAGGCCGCCTCCGTGGTCATCCACGCCGACCCGACCCAGACCGCCCCAGGCAAGGCCGGTACCGCCGGCGCGCGGATCGGCTGCGTGAGCGTGGGCTTCTGACCCCTTCCCTGATTCACCCCACATCCGACGGAACCTCGAGCCTCCCGGACCCGTCTTTCCCTATGTGACGCGCTACGTCCTCCCCGACCTCGAGCAGGTCGGCACGGAGCTGGCTCGGCGGGCCGCCGAGGTCAACGGCTGGCTCGACGCGGCGGCGGGCCGTGCCCCACCGGTTCCCCTCCGCCCCGAGGAGGCCGAGCTGGCGGGCGCGATCGCCCAGGTCGACCTGGCCTGCTTCCAGGCGCTCTCGGCGACCGCCGCCCGGCTCGCCTCGGCCGCCGAATCGGTCGCGGCGTGCGCCGAGGCGGTGCGCGCGGTCGACGCCGAGGTTGCCGAGCGGATCTGCCGGTGGGCCGGATGAGCGATCTGCTGGACGCCGCCGTGCGCCGCTGGGCCGAGGCCGCCGCCCTGCTCGCCGGTGCCGGGCGCACGCCGGCGGCGGTGCTGTCGTGGCTCGGGCCGGCATGGTCGGGTCCGGCGGCCCGCGCCTACGACGAGTGGGCCGGCCTGTTCGAGCAGGCCACGCTTCGTACCTCGGGCGCGCTGCGCGACAGCGCCGACTCGATCCGGCTGCACGCCGAGCAGTGGCCACGGGTGCGGCTGGAGATCGACTTCGGGTGCGTCGACTCGGGATCGCGGGCGATCACCGCGGTGCCGCTGCCCGGGTCGCGCGCCGGGCCTGGCGGGGTGGTCGGCAGTCATGACGGTGCCGGCAGTGAGCCGGATCGCGGTCGTAGCCCAACGGAGGCCGGCAGTCCGAGCGACGACGGCAAAGCGGACGGCAAGAGCGAACCGGAGCCGGAGGTTCGGCGGGAGGACGAGCGCGTGACCGGACCACCGCCTGCACCGGTTCCGGATCAGCCGCCCGCCAGTGATCCGGGGGCGCCTGCGCAGGGCGGGAACAACGTGGACGGCTGGATCCAGCAGGCGGTGGCCATCCTGCGCGAGCACGGCTACCGCCCCGAACAGATCGACCCGGAGGCTATCGAGACGATCATCAGGCACGAGTCCTCCGGAGATCCCGCGGCCGTGAACAACTGGGACAGCAACGCGGCCCGGGGTACCCCGTCCATGGGCTTGATGCAGACCATCGAGCCGACGTTCGACCGCTGGCACGTGCCGGGGCACGGCGAGATCCTCGACCCGGTGGACAACATCGTGGCCGGGGTCCGGTACGCGGTGGACCGGTACGGCTCGGTATCACTAGTGCCCGGCGTACTCAGCCTCGCCGCAGGCAGGGCCTACCGTGGCTACTGAACACTCCGGAGCGCCTAGGCTGGCCGGCGATGAGCAGCACAGTCAGCGGTCCCCGTTCGGCCGGCGCCCGGCTGGCGGTCGCACAGCGCGCCTCGGTCGAGCCGTTCCACGTGATGGACGTCTGGTTGGCGGCCGGGGAGCGGCAACGTACCCATGGCGACCTGGTCAACCTGTCGGCCGGCCAGCCGTCCACGCCTGCGCCGGCGCCGGTCCGGGCGGCGGCGATCGAGGCGCTCTCCTCCGACGTGCTGGGCTACACGGTGGCGATCGGGATCCAGGAGCTGCGCGCCGCGATCGCCGCGTTCTACCTGCAGCGCTACGGCGTGCCGGTGGACCCCGACGACGTGGTGGTCACCACGGGGTCCTCCGGCGGCTTCCTGCTCAGCTTCCTGGCCGCCTTCGACGCCGGCGACCGCGTGGCGCTCGCCCGGCCTGGTTACCCCTGCTACCGGAACATCCTGCGGGCACTGGGCTGCGAGGTCGTCGAGCTGGACTGCGGGCCGGGCAACCGGTTCCAGCCGACCGTGGAGATGCTCGAGCAGGCCCACCGCCAGCAGCCACTACGCGGGCTGATCCTGGCCAGCCCCGCCAACCCCACCGGCACCGTGCTCGAGCCCGCCGAGCTGGCCCGGATCGCCGGCTGGTGCGAGCAGGCCGGCGTGCAGCTGGTCAGCGACGAGATCTACCACGGCATCTCCTACCCGGGCACTCCCCAGACCGCCTGCGCCTGGCAGACCTCCCGCGAGGCGATCGTCGTCAACTCGTTCTCGAAGTACTTCTCGATGACCGGTTGGCGGCTCGGCTGGCTGGTCGTGCCACCTCGGCTGCGGCGTGCGGTCGACAGGCTGACCGGCAACTTCACGGTCTGCCCGCCCGCCCTGCCGCAGCACGCCGCACTCGCCGCGTTCGACCCGGCCAGCCTCGCCGAGGTCGAGTCGCACGTGACCCGGTACGCCGTGAACCGGTCACTGCTGCTGGAGGGGTTGCCGCGGATCGGCATCGACAAGTTGGCCCCCGCCGACGGCGCCTTCTACGTCTACGCGGACGTGGGCCACCTGACTGACGACTCGATGGCCTACTGCCGGACGCTGCTGGCCGAGACCGGTATCGCGGTGGCGCCAGGCCGGGACTTCGACACCGACCAGGGTCACCGGTTCATCCGGCTCTCCTTCGCCGGTGCCACCGAAGATGTCACCGAGGCTTTGCACCGTCTGGAACGGTTCATCGGCTAGCCTCCGCTGCCATGTCCGCTGGCGAACCACGCCTGTCGGCCTGGGAACGCCGGCTGGACTGGCCGCTCACCGGGCTTGCGGTGATCTTCCTGGGGCTCTACGCCTTCGACGTGCTGAACACCGCGCTCAGCGCACGCCAGCACGAGGTGCTGGACCTGGTCATGAGCGGGATCTGGGTGCTGTTCGCCGCCGACTTCGTAGTGCGCCTCGCGCTGGCCACCAACCACCGGCAGTTCTTCCGGACGCACCTGCTCGACGTGCTGATCCTGCTGCTGCCGATGGCCCGGCCACTGCGTGCGCTGCGCGTGCTCACGGTGATCGAGGTACTCAACAAGCGGATGCGCGGCGGGCTGCACGGCAAGGTCGCCGTGTACGTCATCGGCACGACGCTGCTGGTCGGCACGATCGCCGCGCTGGCCGTGCTGGACGCCGAGCGAAATGCCCCGAACGCCACGATCACCACGTTCGGCGACGCCGTCTGGTGGAGCCTGAGCACGATCACCACGGTCGGCTACGGCGATGTCTACCCGATCACCACCGAGGGGCGGATCGTCGCCGGCACGCTGATGGTCGGCGGGATCGCCCTGCTCGGCGTGATCACCGGGTCCTTCGCCACCTGGTTCGTCGGCAGCGTGCGTGACTTCGAGGACCAGGTGGAGGAGTCCGGCGACGAGGTGAGCGACCGGCTCGATCAGGTGCTCGCCGAGATACGGCTGCTCTCGGCCAGGGTGCACGCCCTGGAGGCCACCGTCACCACAAAGCTCGGCAGCGGCGACCAGGACGAGGTCAGCCCCGGCAGTCGGTGAGCTCGGCCCACGCCCGGGCGGTCGACTCCGACGCGGCCCGGGGAGTCGGGGCGAGCCACCCAGGCCGCAGGCCAGCCTGTCCGCACAGACCGTCTACCCACAACACAGACCGTGCACAGTCTGTGCGGTGAGGGAACGGTCTGTGTGGACAGGCAGTTGGGCCGCCACACGCCGGCCTTGGCCGGCACACGTTCCGCCGCTGGGCCCGTTCGGCCACGCCCGGCCACGCCCGGGCGCGCCAGGCCGGGGCGCGCCCGGGCCGTCAGGCGGGGCGACGGGGGGCGGCTATGCCGGTGTCTACGGGGCCGATGCGGTCGAGCGCCGCGTCGATGTCGGCGTCGGTGAGGTCGGCGTGCGTGACGAAGCGGACCTGGTTGCCCATCGGGCCGGCCTTCACGCCTGCCTGCTCGAGCCGGCTCAGCGTGCTCGGCAGATCGGCCGGGGTGAGCAGCACGATGTTCGTGGCCGGCTCGGTGACCCGCCAGCCGCGGTCGGCCAGGCCGGCGGCCAACCTCGCCGCCCGCGCGTGGTCCTCCGCGAGCCGCTCGACGTTGTTGAGTGCGACCAGGCCGGCGGCCGCCAGCACACCACCTTGGCGCACCCCGCCACCGAGCATCTTGCGCAGCCGCCGCGCCTCGTCGACGAACTC
The DNA here is from genome assembly GCA_036272795.1 of Pseudonocardia sp. Lineage (GTDB taxonomy): Bacteria > Actinomycetota > Actinomycetes > Mycobacteriales > Pseudonocardiaceae > Pseudonocardia. The sequence goes on along the minus strand of DATAYB010000879.1, from coordinate 12,992 downwards.
CTCCGAGCCGGCGACCACCGACCCGACCGGCGCGCCCAGCCCCTTGCTCAGGCAGACCTGCACCGTGTCCACACCCACCGTGAGCGCGGCCGGCGGCAGCCCGAGCGCGACCGAGGCATGCCACAGCCGCGCCCCGTCCAGGTGCACCTTGAGCCCGGCCCGGCGGGCGGCCGCCGCCAGCGCGGCGTGCTCGTCGGCCTCGGTGACCACGCCGCCGGACGCCATGTGCGTGTTCTCCAGGCACAGCAGCGTCGTGCGCAGCGTGTAGTACGGGCCCTCCTTGCCGGCCGAGCGCAGCACGGCGGACGGCGAGATCTTGCCGGGGCCGGCGTCGTGCGGCAGCGGGCGGGGCATGCCGCCGGCGATCCACGCCGCCGTACCCAGCTCGGCGTCCAGCACGTGCGCGCCAGCCGGCGCGAGGAACGCATCGCCTCGGCTCAGGTGGGCCATCAGCGCGATCAGGTTGCCCATCGAACCGCTCGGCACCCAGAGCGCAGCCTGCGCCCCGAGCAGGCCCGCAACGCGTTCCTGCAGCTCACGCATGGTGGGATCGCCGTCGAGCACGTCGTCGCCGACCTCGGCGGTGGCCATCGCGGCCCGCATCTGCCGACTCGGTTGGGTGACCGTGTCCGACCTCAGATCGACCGGAGCGGTCTTGGTGGTTCGCACTCGACGACCGGATCGGGACCCGGAATTTGAGGAAGGCCGCACGCTGAGATATTGAACCAGCCCGCTCTGACGAGGTCTCGGCGGGGTAACAAAACAGTTACGGATACTGATTTGTGTGACTGGCGTGCAACCGGGTGGCGCACCCGCTACGTCCACACGGGTGCACGGAAAGGGGTGCGGTGGACGAGGCCGCCGAGCAGGCGTTCGAGCATTACTTCCGGGACCGGCGGGACGCGGTGCGCCGCAACGCCTACCTGATCTGCGGCGACTGGCACCGCGCCGACGACCTGGCACAGACCGCGTTCGTGGCGCTGCACCGCAAGTGGCTGACCATCCGGGAGCCGGCGGCGGTGGACGCGTACGTGCGGCGCATCCTGGTCAGGGCGGCGATCGACGAGTCACGCCGGCCGTGGCGGCGCGAGCGCGCGGTGTCCGAACCGCCGGAGCCGGTGGGCGGCGGGAGCAGGATGGACGGTCCGACCGAGCGGATCGCCACCCGGCACGCACTGGTCGACGCGCTGCGCCAGCTGCCACCCCGGCAGCGCGCGGTGCTCGTGCTGCGCTACCTGGAGGGCCTCGACGTGGCGGCCACCGCACAGGCACTGGGCTGCCGGGAGGGCACCGTGAAGAGCCAGACCGCACACGGGCTGGCCGCGCTGCGCACCGTGCTGGGCGGCGCGCTCGACGACCTGCGGCCGGCCGGGTGAACGGGATGCTGAAAGCCGGGGCACCGAAAAACGGGGCGACAGGATCGACAGCAGGGGCACGGGCGAGCGGTGGCCCACGGTGGGAGGTGGCACGGCGTGGATGAGCGCAGGTTGACCGAGCTGTTCCAGGACGCCGCCGACTCGGCGGGGCACCACGCACCGCCTGCGTCGTTCAGCCACGAGGACGTGGTCGCCGGTTCCCGGAGAGCCCAGCAGCGCGCCCACCGGCTGCAGACGGGCGCGATCGCCGTGGTGGTGCTCGGACTGGCCGCGGCGGGCGTGGTCAGCACCGGTGTGCTCAACACCTCCTCCAGCGGCTCGACGACGCTGGCCGAGCCGGCCCCGGCCGCCCCGGAAGCCGCCCCGAACGCCGACGGCGCCCCAGGAGCCGACTCGCGTCTCGCCGCCCCGTTCAGCGCGGAGAAGCGGGACGCCAGGGGCAGCTGCGCGGTGCCGGACCAGGCACTGTTCAACCAGCTCGCACAGCTCGTGCCGGCCGTCCGGGGCGCCACCCCGAGGCCGGTGTCGGACGACGCGTACTGCCCGGACGGCGCCCGAGGCGTGGAGGTCGACGTGACCGACGGCGATGCGCACGGCGTGCTGCGGGTGCTGCTCTCGCCGCCGGGCTCGCTGGGCGGCGGGTCGAACATCCAGACCGGCGGCGGCTCGCAGTCGACCACCACGTCGAGCACCCGCCGCGGCGGGTCGCTGAGCGTCACGTCGTCGTCGCGCAGCGGGGACGCGCCGTTCGAGAACGACCTCGACGACCTCGCGGACAAGCTGGCCGACCAGAACTGATCCGGGGCGACCCGCCTGACCACACGTAACCGACCGCCGCGCGCCCACGTAGGCTTGGCAAACGTGATCCCGAACGTGCTGGCCAACCGCTACGCGAGCGCCGAGCTGGCGCACCTCTTCTCGCCGGAGCACAAGATCGTGCTCGAGCGCCGGCTCTGGCTCGCTGTGCTGCGCGCGCAGCGTGAGCTCGGCATCGACGTGCCGGACGGCGTGATCGAGGACTACGAGCGGGTCGTCGACCAGGTCGACCTGGCTTCCATCGCCGCGCGCGAGCGGGTCACCCGGCACGACGTGAAGGCGCGCATCGAGGAGTTCAACGCCCTCGCCGGCCACGAGCACGTGCACAAGGGCCTGACCAGCCGTGACCTGACCGAGAACGTCGAGCAGGCGCAGGTCAGGGGCGCGCTGGTGCACCTGGCCGACCGGAGTGTGGCGGTGCTGGCCAGGCTGGCGCGCCGCGCCGGGGAGTACAAGACGCTCGTGCTGGCCGGGCGCAGCCACAACGTCGCCGCGCAGGCCACCACGCTGGGCAAACGGTTCGCCAGCGCGGCCGACGAGCTGCTGGTCGCGCACACCAGGCTGACCGAGCTGATCGCGCGCTACCCGCTGCGCGGCATCAAGGGCCCCGTCGGCACCGGCCAGGACATGCTGAACCTGCTCGGCGGCGACACCCCGGACGGCACCGCCAGGCTGGCGGAGCTGGAGCGCCGGGTCGCCGCGCACCTGGGCTTCGACCACGTGCTGACCAGCGTCGGCCAGGTGTACCCGAGGTCGCTGGACTACGACGTGCTCACCGCGCTGGTCCAGCTCGCCGCCGGCCCCTCCAGCCTGGCCACCACGATCCGGCTGATGGCCGGCCAGGAGCTGGTCACCGAGGGCTTCCAGCCCGGCCAGGTCGGCTCCAGCGCGATGCCGCACAAGATGAACACCCGGTCCTGCGAGCGGGTCAACGGGCTCGCCATAGTGTTACGGGGCTACGCGAGCATGGTCGGCGAGCTGGCCGGCAACCAGTGGAACGAGGGCGACGTGTCGTGCTCGGTGGTCCGCCGGGTGGCGCTGCCGGACGCCTTCTTCGCCATCGACGGGCTGATCGAGACGTTCCTGACCGTGCTGGACGAGTTCGGCGCGTACCCGGCCGTGATCGCCCGCGAGCTGGACCGCTACCTGCCGTTCCTGGCCACCACCAGCGTGTTGATGGCGGCGGTGCGTGCGGGCGTCGGCCGCGAGACGGCGCACGAGGCGATCAAGGAGCACGCGGTGGCGGTCGCGCTGGCGATGCGGGAAAAGGGCCAGCCGGAGAACGACCTGCTCGCCCGGCTCGCCGCCGACCCCCGGCTCGGCCTGGTGCCGGGCTCACTCGACCTCGGCGATCCGCTGCACTTCACCGGCGCGGCGACCGCGCAGGTGGACGACGTCATCGCGCGGGTGAACGAGCTGGTCAAGGCCAACCCGGACGCGGCCGCGTACACGCCGGCCCCGATCCTGTAGCCCTAGGCAACCCGCAAGAGCAGACGGAGAGACGGCACATGGAACTGCTGCACTCGGGCAAGGTCCGCGAGATCTATCTGGACCGGGGCGACATCGTGCTCGTCGCCTCCGACCGGGTCTCGGTGTACGACGTCGTACTGCCCACCCCGGTGCCGGACAAGGGCGCGCTGCTCACCCAGCTGTCGCTGTGGTGGTTCGACAGGACGGCCGACGTGGTGGCCAACCACGTGATCTCCGCCGAGGACGTGCCCGCCGACATGGCCGGCCGTGCGATCCGCTGCCGGCGGCTGGAGATGCTGCCGGTGGAGTGCGTCGCACGCGGCTACCTGACCGGGTCCGGGCTGAAGGACTACCAGCGCACCGGGTCGGTGTCCGGCGTGGCACTGCCGCCCGGCCTGGTGGACGGCTCCGAACTGCCCGAACCGATCTTCACGCCGAGCTCGAAGGCGCCGGCCGGCCAGCACGACGAGCCGATCGACTACGAGCACGTGGTCGGGCTCGTCGGTGCGGACACCGCCGCGCGGCTGCGCGACACCACGCTGGAGCTGTACCGCCGGGGCGCCGCGCTGGCCGCCGGGAACGGCATCCTGATGGCCGACACGAAGTTCGAGTTCGGCCACGCGGCGGACGGCGAGCTCGTGCTCGGCGACGAGGTCTTCACCCCGGACTCGTCGCGGTACTGGCCGGCCGACGAGTGGGAGCCCGGCCGGCCGCAGCGCTCGTTCGACAAACAGATCGTCCGCGACTGGGCGGCCGGCACCGGCTGGGACAAGACCGCGCCCGGCCCGGCCATCCCCGACGACGTCCTGAAGCTCACCCGGGACCGCTACCTCGAGCTGTACCAACGGATCACGGGGCGGTCCGGGCTCGCCTGACGGCCGATCGTGTCCTGACGGCCTCTCATGGGTTTCACAGCACGGTCACGGCGGCGCTACGCCGAGGTCAGCCTCACGTCATTCCCGAAGGGCTTCATAGAGCCTGTGACAGCTGCGCTGATCGTGTCAGTGTCCATGGCAGGGCCGGGATCGACCGAGTCGTACCTGGCCGGCTGCGCCGAGTTCGCCACCGAGCTGGACGCACGCCTGGTGCCGGCGTCCTGGCTGCTCCCGCCCCGGCCCCGGGACGGCCGGCACCTTCCGGACGCGCCGATGATCACCTGGCTGCGCCGCCGGATCGAGATCGGTGACGCACTCGTGCTGCACGGTTACGACCACACCGTGGACCCGATCGGCCGGTGGGCGACCAGCGCCGTCGCCAAGATCGGCCGGCGCGCGGAGTTCTCCGTGCTGCCCAGCCACGAGGCCACGCTGCGCCTGATCGCGGCCGCCCGCAGCATGGACGAGCTGGGGCTGCGCTCCGACGTCTTCGCCCCGCCGCGCTGGCTGGCCTCCGCCGGCACCGTGGTCGCGCTGCGCCGGCGCGGCTTCCGGGTCTGCGCGGACAGCACCGGCGTCCGGCTGCTCGACCAGCACGCCGCGCAGGACCGCGTGGTCCGCGGCCGGGTACTGAGCACCGGCGGGGTACTGGCCAGCGCGGGTGTGCTGGGTAACGGGACAGGGCGCGCCACCGGGGTGCTGGCCACCGCCGGATCGCCCGACACCGAGGCATGGCGGCACCGCTCGCTCGTCGCGGCCGCCGCCCGCACCGGCCGCCGGGGTGGCCTGGTCCGGATCGCCGCCGACGCCGCCGAGCTGAGCCGCCCGGCGGCCCGCAAGGCGCTGCTCGACGCGGTCGACGCCGCCCTTGCCGTCGGCGCGCGGCCCGTCACCTACCGCGTCCCGGTCCCCGCGACCACCCCGCTCTCCGCGTAAGAGCCACGCCGCCCGGCGAAGCCCATACCGGGAAGCCACACCGCGAAGGCACATCGGGGAAGACCGCACCGCCGACAAGCGGGTCAGGAGAACCGGGTCAGCAGCTCCCCCTCGTCGCGCGCGGACAACCCGGCGCGCCGCTCCCGGTCCAGCCCACGCGACCGCTCGTACGCCAGCACGTCGACCGACGTGCTGGCCAGCGACCGAGGGACGAGACCGGCGTCCCTGGCCGGCGCGGTGTCCCGGCTGAGGAAGCCGTGGTGGCTGGCCGGCAACCACAGCGGCAGCGAGCGCGGCCCGGCCCACGGCGTCACATCGGCGGAGAGCAGCTCCGAGGGCGGCACCGGGACCAGCTCCAGATCCGCCGCCCCCACCGCCGAGGCGATCCCCGCCAGCACCCCACCGAGCGTGTCCAGCGGTCCGACCGCGTCGAACACACCGCCCAGCTCGCGCTCGGCGGCCGTCACGATCCAGCCGGCGAGATCCCGGGCGTCGAGGTACTGCAGCGGCTGGTCCAGCGCGTCCGGCACGAGTGTCCGCCCACCCCGGGCGAGCCGGGCCGGCCAGTAGCCGAACCGGTCGTGCGGGTCACCGGGGCCGACCAGCAACCCGGCCCGCAGCACGAAGGCGTGCGCCCCGAGCGCCTCACGCACGGCGTTCTCGCTGGCCACCTTGGCGGCGCCGTAGAGGTCCGGATCAACGGCCGGGGTGGCGTCCGCCCCGGTCGGCTCGACGTAAGGGGCCAGCAGCGGCGCGTCCGTGCCCTGGCCGGGGGTGGCCTTGTCGGCGTAGACGTTGATCGACGAGACGAACGTCCAGTGCGCCACCGAGTCCGCCAGCGCGGCCAGCGCATCCCGCACCCAGGGCAGCGACATCGTCGCCACGTCCACCACCGCATCGAACTTCTCTCGGCCGACCGCGCTGCCCACCGCCCCGGCCACCGCGCCGGGTGAGTTGCGGTCGGCCACCAGCAGCCGCGCCCCCTTCGGTACCGCGCCGGACGTGCCCCGCGCCAGGCAGCTCACGTCGTGGCCGCGGCGCAGCGCCTCCGCCGCCACCGCGTGGGACAGGAACACCGTGCCGCCGAGTACGAGAATCCGCATGCGGCCACTCTCACGGCTGGCGGCGCACCGGGAGAAGTTGATTCGCTCTAGGCTGAGCGCATGGCCCGTGTGGTGGTGAACGTGATGCCCAAGGCAGAGATCCTGGACCCACAGGGGCAGGCGGTGGTCGGTGCGCTGCCCCGGCTCGGCTTCAGTGGTGTGCGCGAGGTGCGCCAGGGTAAGCACTTCGAGCTGGACATCGACGACTCGGTTGACGACGAGACACTGGAGCAGATCGCCGGCACGCTGCTGGCGAACCCGGTGATCGAGGACTGGTCGGTCACCCGGCTGCCCGAGAACGGCACCGCATGACCGCCCGCGTCGGGGTGATCACCTTTCCCGGCACGCTGGACGACGTGGACGCCGCCCGTGCGGTCCGCAGGGCCGGCGCAGAGGCGGTGCCGCTCTGGCACGCCGACGCCGACCTGCACGGCGTGGACGCCGTGGTGGTGCCCGGCGGTTTCTCCTACGGCGACTACCTGCGCGCAGGCGCGATCGCCCGGTTCGCTCCGGTGATGGGTCCGCTCATCGAGGCCGCCGGTACGGGGCTGCCGGTGCTGGGCATCTGCAACGGGTTCCAGATCCTGTGCGAGGCCGGCCTGCTGCCGGGTGCGATGACCCGCAACGCCGGACTGCGCTTCATCTGCCGGGACGTCTGGCTGCGCGTCTCCAACGCCGACACCGCGTGGACCTCGGGGTACGAGACCGACCAGCGCATCCTGGTGCCGCTGAAGTCCGGTGAGGGCCGCTTCGTGGCCGAGCGGCGGACGCTCGACGAGCTGGAGGGCGAGGGCCGGGTGGTGTTCCGCTACGAGTCGGCGGCGCCGAACGGCTCGTCGCGCGACATCGCCGGTGTGGCCTCCGCGAACGGCCGCGTGGTCGGCCTGATGCCCCACCCGGAACACGCCATCGACCCGGCGACCGGCCCGTCCGCCGACGGCCTCGGCCTGTTCACCTCGGTGTTGACCCAGCTGGTCGAATCGTCGTAGCGCGGCCCGTCGGACGGCGACGGAAGCCCTCGGCGCCCATAGACTGCCCTGTCTCACTGAGCGCGGCGGGAGGGGTTGGCGGTGGTACGTCCTTCCGGGTCCTCGACTGCGCCGGCTGCCGTGCCAGCGACCGTGCCGCCCGCTGTGCCGTCTCCCGCGTCCTCGACCGTGCCGCGCCGCGTGCTGCTGGTCGAGGACGATCCCGGTGACGTCTTCCTGGTCCGCGAGCTGCTCGCCGAGGTGGGCTCGCCGATCGAGCTGACCGTCGCGGACTCGGTCGCCGCCGCTGTCTCCTCCGGCCAGCTGGCCGCCGTCGACTGCGTGCTGCTGGACCTGCAACTGCCGGACGTGGCCGGGCGCGACCCGCTGGACGCCCTGCGCGCACTGCGCGGCCAGGCACCCGCCTACTGCGCGATCTGCGTGCTCACCGGCCTCGACGACGAGCACCTCGGCGCGGCTGCGATGGCCGAGGGTGCGCAGGACTACCTGGTCAAAGGGTCCGTCGACGGCGAGCTGCTGACCCGGGCGGTGCGCTACTCGGTCGAGCGGAGGCGGGCAGAGCGCAACGCCGTGCGGCTGCGCGAGGCACAGCTGGAGCGGGCGGAGTCGGCCCGGGTGGAGCGCGGCCTGCTGCCCCGGCTGTTGCTGGACGGCAGCACCGTGCTCGGCCAGCCGTTCTACCGGCCGGGTCGGCGGTCGCTGCTCGGCGGCGACTTCTACGACGCGATCCGCTGCCCGGACGGCTCGGTGCACGCCATTGTCGGCGACGTGTCCGGGCACGGTCCGGACGAGGCGGCCCTGGGTGCGCTGCTGCGGGTGTCCTGGCGGGCGCTGGTGCTCAGCGGGGTCGGCGAGACAGAGGTACTCGGCGCGCTGCAGCAGGTACTCAACAGTGAGCGGCACGCCCCGGCGATGTTCACCACGGTATGCACGATCGCGCTGTACGAGGAGGGCGACCGGCTGCTGGCCCGGGTCCGGGTGGCCGGCCATCCGCCGCCGATCATGCTGCGCCCCGAGCTCGGCGAGCTGCCCTACGAGCTGGGCCCGCCGCTGGGGGTGTTGCCCGACTCCACGTGGCCGGCGGTCACCACCGCGCTGCCCGCCGGCTGGGCGCTGATGATGTACAGCGACGGGCTGATCGAGGGGTTCAACGGCCCGGAGCGCGCGGACCGGCTGTGGAACACCGGGCTGCTCGAGCTGCTCGGCAAGCACGGCGACACCGAGCTGGCCAGCCTGCCGACCCGGCTCGCCGAGCAGGCCGTGGACCTCAACGGCGGCCCGCTCGGTGACGACGTGGCCATCCTGGTGCTCTCCGACGGCGACTCTGGCCGGTGAGGCGGCCGTGTTGACGCGGTGGACGCTGGCGCACCGGGTCACGGCGCTGGTGGCGCTCGGCGCGGTGGGTGTGGTGGCGGCGATCGCGGTGCTGCTCGTGGTCACCAACCGCAACGAGGCCGCCGTGGACGATCTGATCAACAGGGTCGGACCCGCCCGCCGGGGCGCCGCCGAGCTGCTCACCACACTGGTCGAGGAGCAGAACGCGGTACGCGGCTACGCCCTGTCCGGAGACCTGGGGCGGCGGCTGACCTACCAGTCCGCGCTCCTGCACGAGGACGACAACGTTGCGACGCTGCGCGGCCTGCTGGGCACCGAGGACAGCGACGTCACCGACCGCCTGGACCAGCTGCTCGCGCAGGCGCGGCGGTGGCGGACAGAGGGGGCGACGCCGCTGCTGGACGCGGTGGTGCGCAGCGGGCCGAGGCCGGCCGCCGACGCCACGTACCAGATGGAGGAGGACCTGTTCGGCCCCGTGCTCGCCTCGGTGCGCGAGCTGGTCACCGTGCTGGACGGGCGCCGCGACGCCGCCATCACCGGGCTCGACACCTACCGGCGCACCGAGCTCGCCGCGCTGTGCTTCGGCGCGGCGGTGGCCGTGGCGGCCGGGTCCGGCACGTTGCTGCTGCTGCGCCGCTGGGTGACGCGGCCGATCGAGCGGCTGGCCCAGGACGCCCTACGGGTGGCCGACGGCGAGCACAGCCACCAGGTCGCGGTGCCGAAGGGGCCGCCCGAGCTGTCCGCCGTGGCCGCCGACGTCGAGCGGATGCGCAGCCGGATCGTCAACGAGCTGGCCGAGCTCGCCAGCAGCCAGCGCGAGCTGCGGGAGACCCGCGACCGGCTGCAGAGCCAGGCCGTCGACCTGATGCGCTCCAACCGGGACCTCGAGCAGTTCGCCTACGTGGCCAGCCACGACCTGCAGGAACCGCTGCGCAAGGTGGCCGGGTTCTGCCAGCTGTTGCAGCGCCGCTACGCCGACCAGCTGGACGAGCGCGCCGAGCAGTACATCGAGTTCGCGGTCGACGGGGCGCGGCGGATGCAACGGCTGATCAGCGAGCTGCTGGCGTTCTCCCGGGTCGGCCGCGCGGACCGGGCGCTCGCCGACGTACCGCTCGCCGAGGTCACCGCCGACGCGCTGGGAGAGCTGGCCGCCGCCGGTGACCTGGGTTCGGGTGGGGATCCCTCCGACGGTGCCGGCGGGCCCTCGGACGCCCGGGTCGTGGTCGGCGAGCTCCCCGTGGTCCGGGGCGACGCCACCCTGCTGCGCCAGCTGATGACGAACCTGATCGGCAACGCGGTGAAGTTCCGCCGCCCGGACACCCCCGCCGAGGTGCACGTCGACGCGGTGGAGGACCCGATGGGCTGGCAGATCAGCGTGGCCGACAACGGCATCGGCATCGCGCCGGAGTTCGCCGACAAGATATTCGTGATCTTCCAACGGCTGCACGGGCGGGAGAGCTACCCGGGCACCGGCATAGGATTGGCGCTGGCCAAACGGATCGTCGAGTACCACGGCGGCCGGATCTGGCTGGACACCGGGCGGCGGGACGGCACCACCATCCGGTTCAGCCTGCCGGCCGCGGCCGAGCGCGAGTCCACGTCCGAGTCTGTGTCCAGGTCTCGAGCCGAGTCCCCGTCAGCCACCGAAGGGACGACATGAGCGAGCCCACGGGCCGAGCGCACCAGCCCAGGGCCATCAAGGTGCTGCTCGTCGAGGACGACGAGGGCGACGTGGTGCTCACGCGCGAGGCGTTCCAGGAGTACCTGCACAACAAGCTGGACGTGGTGCACGACGGCGAGCAGGCGCTGGCCTACCTGCGCGGCGAGGGGCCCTACCAGGGCACCCCGAAGCCCGACCTGGTGCTGCTGGACCTCAACCTGCCCGGCCGGGACGGCCGTGAGGTCCTGTCGGAGATCAAGTCGGACGCCGCGCTGGCACACGTGCCGGTGGTGGTGCTGACCACCTCGGCCGCGGAGGAGGACGTACTGCGCAGCTACCAGCTGCACGCCAACGCGTTCGTCACCAAGCCGGTCGACCTGGACGGCTTCGTCGCCGCGATCCGCCAGATCGACCACTTCTTCGTCAGCGTGGTGCGGCTGCCGAGTTAGCGCGTGCCGGAGGCGGGGGCGCGGCGCGGCGCGGCCGCCGGGCCTGTCGCGCCGGCTAGCGCGGTGCGGCCGCCAGGCTGAGCACCTCGGCCATCGTGTCGGCGATCGGGACGCCGGCCACCTCGAGCGCGGACCGGTCGTGGTACCCGCCGTTGAACAGCACGCAGCTCGCGCCGACCTCGGTGGCCGCGTCCGCGTCGTCCAGGCTGTCGCCGACGACCAGCACAGCGGCCGGGGCGAGGCGCAGCGCGGCGAGGTGGCGGGCCAGGTGCTCCGCCTTCCGACCGCCACCGGGCCCGACCAGCCCGTCGATCCGCACGAACTCGTCCTTGATGCCGTAGCGGCCGACCAGCGAGGTCAGCTGCTCGTGCCGGAACATCGACAGCAGCGACTGTGTCCGCCCGCCCAGGCGCCAGTCCCGCAGGGCCCCCCGGGCGCCGTAGGTCAGCGTCACCCCGGCCATCGTGCGGCGGTAGGCGTCGTGGAAAGCGTCGTCGAAACCGGTGAACTCGCCCTCCGCCAGCTTGCGGCCGAACAGCCGCTCGTAGAAGGCCTCGATGGGACGGGTGTACGCCGAGCGGTACTCCGCCTCGGTCACCGAAGGCAGCCCGCGAGCAGCGAAGACCTGGCAACTCGCGAGGTAGACGATCAGCGCGTCGTCGAACAACGTGCCGTTCCAGTCCCAAACGATGTGTTCGGTCACGACCAACATCATCTCCGATATACCGGAACCCCGACGATCGGGGAAGCCGTCGAAATAGAGATGCCCGCACCCCGCCATTACAGGATCCTGGCTGTGCGGACAAGGGGACGGCGGATCTTACTGATGCATTTCAGGGAAGCACTCACAATCGCGGCACGCAGTATGCGCGCGAACCGGCTGCGGTCAGCGCTGACCACGCTGGGCATTGTGATCGGCGTCACTGCCGTGATCGTGCTCGTCGGCCTCGGCCAGGGCATGAAGTCCGGCTTCAACAAGTCGTTCGGCGAGCTGGCCACCGCCATCACGGTCGACAAGGTCCAGGGCTCGGTGCCCGGCGGCGGGCCGGCGCGGGACCTGCGGGACTCCGACGTCACGGCGCTGGCCGACAAGAAGCAGGCACCGGCGATCGGCTCGGTGATCCCGGTGGTGATCGGCCATGGCATCGTGCAGCACGGCCCCGGCAACCAGTTCCGAGGTCAGATCACGGGCTCGACCACGAACTACCTCTCGGTGAACAACCGCGAGATGGTGCTCGGCTCGATGTACACCGAGGCCGACATGAAGACCAACGCCAAGGTGGTGCTGCTCGGCCCGAACCCGGTGGCCGACCTGTACGGCGGCAACGCCGGCGCGGCGCTGGGCTCGACGGTCCGGATCGACAGGGCCACGTTCAAGGTCATCGGCGTGCTCAAGTCGGACGGCTACAGCGACGACATCGCCCTCATGCCGCTGGGCACCGCGCGGGCGTACCTGGTCGGCGGCGGCGACAAGATCACATCGATGGCACTCAAGGCGAACACCATCGGCGAGGTGCCGGCGGCGGTCGACCAGGCCACCCAGATCCTGTCCGACCGGCACAACATCCGCGAGAAGTCCAAAATCGACTTCAAGATCACCGCGCTGCAGAACCAGCTGGACCAGATCAACCAGTTCCTGAGCTTCCTGACACTCTTCATCATCGCGGTGGCCGGCATCTCGCTGCTGGTCGGCGGCATCGGGGTCGCGAACATCATGCTGGTCTCGGTCACCGAGCGGACCAGGGAGATCGGCATCCGCAAGGCCATCGGCGCCCGGCGCAGCGCGATCATGAAACAGTTCCTGATCGAGTCTGTCGTGCTCGCCGGCGTGGGCGGCCTGGCCGGCATCGTGCTCGGCGTCGGCCTCACGCTGACCGGCGCGGCGATCATCCCGAAGGTCGCGCCGGACTTCGGCACTCCCGAGGTGTCCGTGGTGGCCATCGGGGTCGCCATCGGCGTCAGCCTGATCATCGGCCTCGTCGC
>DATAYB010000878.1:0-3238 GCA_036272795.1 Pseudonocardia sp. | reverse complement strand
CGCCACGAACCTGCAGGTCCGCTACGGCGACCGGCCCCTGTTCGCCGGGGACGGCGCAGAGCTGACCGTGCGCGGTCCCGAGCGCATCGCCCTGACCGGGCCGAACGGTGCCGGCAAGTCCACCCTGCTGCGGCTGGTCAGCGGCGAGCTGGTGCCTGGCGGCGGTGAGGTCAGACGGGCCCAGGGCCGGGTGGCGTATCTGTCCCAGCGGCTCGACCTGCTGGACTCCGACCGAAGCGTCGCGGAGAACCTGGCCACGTTCGCGCCCGGGCTGCCGGAGGCGCGGCGGACGTACCTGCTCGCGCGGTTCCTGTTCCGGGGCGCCCGGATCCACCTGCCGGTCGGTGTGCTCTCCGGTGGCGAGCGGCTGCGCGCCACGCTGGCCTGCGTGCTGTACGCCGACCCAGCGCCCCAGCTGCTGCTGCTGGACGAGCCGACGAACAACCTGGACCTGGTCAGCGTCGGCCAGTTGGAGAGCGCGCTGGCCGCATACGAAGGGGCGTTCATCGTGGTCAGCCACGACGAACGGTTCCTCGCCGAGATCGGGGTGGGCCGCCGGCTGCGGCTCGCCGACGGCCGGCTGCTCGAGGGCCGCGCGCCCGGGGACTGAGCTCCCGCTGTGGGGCAGGCGGCCGGGAAGGGGGGTGCGGGCCACCCCGGCGCGGCGGCACACACCCGCTTAGCGTGGGTCTCGGCGGGGTTCGTGAGCACCCGCGACGGGAGTGGGGCCATGGACGACGGCACGAGCGAGGCAACGGTGGCGGGCCCGACCTCGGCCGGGGCCGACGGCGCGGTGCCGGTCGGTGGAGTGCCGGTCGGTGGAGTGCCGGCCGGTGAGGCGGCGCCGGCGCGGCTGTCGGGGGCGCTGGTGCTGCTGTTCGCGGTGGCGAGTGGGGCGGCGGTCGGCAACCTGTACTACGCCCAGCCGCTGCTCGACGTGATCGCCGCCGACCTGCAGATCGGCCAGGGCCCGGCGGGGCTGCTGGTCACCGCGACACAGGTCGGTTACGCCCTCGGCATCATGTTCATCGTCCCGCTCGGCGACGTGCGCAACCGGCGCCGCCTGGTGCCACTGATGATGGGCCTCTCGGCGCTGTCGCTGGCCGCCTGCGCCGCCGCGCCTGGCCTGGTCGTGCTGCTGCTGGCGCTGGTCGCGGTCGGGCTGAGCACGGTGGCCGGCCAGATCCTGATCCCGTTCGCCGGTGACCTTGCCGACGACGCGAGCCGGGGGCGCGTGATCGGGGTCGTCGTCAGCGGCGCGCTCACCGGCATCCTGTTCGCCCGGATCGTCAGCGGGCTGATCGCCGGAGTGGCCGGCTGGCGGGTGGTCTTCCTGGCGGCGGCCGTGGTCATGCTCGGGCTGGCGGCCGTGCTGTACCGGGCGGTGCCGGCCGAGCCCGCCAAGGCCGCCCAGCCCTACCGGGCCCTGCTGCGGTCGGTGCTCACCCTGGTCCGCCGGGAGCACACGCTGCGGGTGGCGATGAGCTACGGCGCCATCGGGATGGCCACGTTCACGTTGTTCTGGACGGGGCTGACGTTCCTGCTCAGCGGGCCGCCGTACGGCTACTCCACCGCCGTGATCGGCCTGTTCAGCCTGGCCGGGCTGATCGGCTCGATGTCCGCGCAGGGCGCCGGGCGGCTGCACGACCGGGGCTGGTCGACCTCCGCGACGGGCGTGTTCTGGCTGCTCGCGATCCTCGCCTGGGTCGTCTGCGGGCTCGGCCGGTACTCGCTGGTCTGGCTGCTGCTCGGCATCGTGGTGCTGGACATCGCCACGCAGGGCCAGCGGATCCTGAACCAGGCGCAGATCTTCGCCATCTCCGCCGAAGCGCGCAGCCGCCTGAACACCGCATACGTCGCAGGCAACTTCGTCGGCGGCGCGCTCGGGTCGATCACCGGGTCCGTGTTGTGGGCGGCGGGAGGGTGGGTCGCCGTGAGCATCGCCGGCGGCGCGCTGTCCGCCGTGGCGTTCGCGCTCTGGCTGACCCTGAAACTCCGGCCGCGACCGGCGCTCGCCGGTCCGTGAGCCGCCGCGTCGGGTTGCCGAGCCGGGCCGGGGCAGCCAGGGTGTGCCGATGACCGGTGAGGAGCGCGACGGGGTTGCCCTGACCAACCTGGACCAGTCGCTGTTCGAAGGCGCCGAGGCGACCAAGCGGGACCTGGTCGACTACCTCGACGCCGTCGCCGACCGGCTGCTGCCGGCACTGCGGGACCGCCCGCTCTCGGTCATCCGCGTGCTGCGCGGCCAGCAGCCGTTCATGCAGAAGAACCTGCCCAAGTACACGCCGGACTGGGTGCGGAGGGTGCCGCTGTGGGCGGAGAGCTCGCACCGCGAGGTGTCCTACGCGCTGTGCAACGACCGCCGCACGCTGCTTTGGTTCGCGAACCAGCGGGCGGTCGAGTACCACCCGACCCTGTCCCGCGTCGACAGCTTCGACCACGCCACCCACCTCGTGCTCGACCTGGACCCTCCGGCGGAGTCCCCGGCCGCGTTCGGGCTGGCGGTGCGGGCCGCGCGGCTGGTCCGCGAGGTACTCGGGCAGGTCGGGCTGGCCGGCGCGGTGAAGACGAGCGGCGCGAAGGGTGTGCACGTGTTCGTGCCGATCAGTGCGGCCAGCACGATGGAGGAGGTGGCGGCGGCGACCCGCGCGATCGCGGCCAGGGCCGAACGGCTGGACCCGGAGCTGGCGACGACGGCGTTCATCAGGGAGGACCGCGGCGGCAAGGTGTTCCTCGACTCCACCCGGGCCGGCGGGGCGACGGTCGTCTCGGTGTACAGCCCCCGGGCGCGCCCCGGTACGCCGGTGTCCTTCCCATTGCCGTGGGACGCGCTGGACGACATCACCCCGGCGGAGTTCACGGTGCGCTCCGCCGTTCGGCTGCTCGGGGACCGCGACCCGTGGGCGGAGCTGATGCCGCTGCCCCATGAGCTGCCCGCCGAGCTGGTCGAGCACGGCCGGACCATCCCGATCGCCCGCGTCCAGGCCATGCACGAGGGCAAACGCCGAGCCCGCGCGCGCCGCACCCCAACCTGAGCGAGCCCAGTTACCGAACTCCACACCAGGCAGGTTCTGAGCGCGAAAACCCTGCCTCCTGTGAGGCTGTTGCACGAACACGGTGATCAGTCTCGGTTCTTGTGCGACACGCCCTTTAGGTTCTGTGGTCGTGGTGGGTGGTTTGGTCAGGATGGGGGTGTGGGCTACAACTTCCTGGCTGTGGAGCATGAGCAGCTGTATCT
>DATAYB010000877.1:0-3361 GCA_036272795.1 Pseudonocardia sp. | reverse complement strand
CCGCTCCGGTGGCCACGCTGATCGGCGGCGGGCGGACCAGCGTCGAGGGGGCCGCACTGCTGAACTCGGTGCTGGTGCGCTACGTCGACCTGCTGGACACGTACCTCACCCCGGGCGGGCTGTGTCACCCGGCGGACAACTTCGGCGCCGTGCTGGCCGTCGCGGAGCAGCGTGGAGCGAGCGGTGAGGAGTTCCTACTGGCCCTGGCGCTGGCGTACGAGATCCAGTGCCGGTTCAGCGCGCGGGTCCCGGTGATGGCGCGCGGGCTGAACCACGCCCTGCAGCTGGCCATGTCCGTCGCGGCCGGCAGTGCGAAGCTGCTGGGGCTGGACGCGGAACGGACCGCGCACGCGATCGCCATCGCCGCCGCGGACAACGTGTCGCTCTCCGCGATCCACTCCGAGCCGGTGTCGAACTGGAAGGGCATCTCGCCGGGCATCACCGCGCAGCGGGCGGTGTACACGACGGGGCTCGCGGGCCGGGGCATCACCGGGCCGAGGGGGCTGTTCGAGGGGCCGAACGGGTTGGACCAGCTGTTCGACCAGACCGTCGACTTCAACCTGGCCGACCGGTCGCTCGACGTGGTGGAGCGGACCTACCTGAAGAAGTACTGCTCGCTGATCCACGGCCAGCCGGTGATCGAGACGGTGCTGCACCTGGCCAGGTCGTACGGGCTGGCCCACCGTGACGTGGCGCGGGTGCGGCTCGAGGTGTTCCAGACGGCGTACGACATCGCGGGCGGCGGCAAGTTCGGCGACAAGTCCACGCCGAGCACCAAGGAGCAGGCCGACTACAACCTCCGCTACCTGACCGCTGCCGCGCTGATCGACGGGCAGGTCGGCCCTGAGCAGCTGCATGAGGACCGGGTGCGGCGCGCCGACGTGCAGGACCTGCTCCGCCGCATCGACGTCGTGCCCGCCGACGACCTCACAGCCGGTTACCCGCTGACCACCCCGGTACGGGTCCACCTGACCCTGACCGACGGCCGGGTGCGCTCCCGCGAACAGAACGACTTCGAGGGTGCGCCGACCCGGCCGATGAACTGGGACCGCGTCGTACAGAAGTTCCACTGGCTGGCCGAGCCCTATGCGGACGCCGCGCTGCGAGCCGACATCATTGCGGCCGTCGCGGACCTCGACACCATTCCCGTGGCTACGCTGACCGGTCTGCTCGCACGCGTCAGCCGCACCCCGCAACGCGCTCGCACGCACCGGCTCTGACCCGGTCAGCAAGCCGAAAGGCCTCGCGCACTCAGGCTCGGAGTGCACCGACCGCTGCCTCGACGAACTGCCGCATCAGTGCTTCCTGGACGTTCGGCAGGAATGCGAGCGACACGGGTATGGGCGGCGCATTGACCACCGGGAGGAATGTCACCGCCGAGTGGATGTTCCGCCGCATGGCGACCTCCGGCACCACTCCGATGCCGCGGTCGGCCGCGACCGACTCGATCCACTCGTCGAAGTTGGTGGTCTCCACAATGGTTGTCGGCCCCTGCCCGGCCGGCCATGACCACGGCCCCGTGGTGCCGCTGACGATGTTCACCACCAGCGGCCACTTCGGGATGTCGTGCCAGTCGAGCTGTTTCTGGCCGGCGAGCGAGGAGCGGTTCGAGCACACCGCGACCCGCGACTCCTCGAACAGGGGCACGATCCGCACGGTCGAGGACCGCACCTGGCCGCGCACCAGCGCCACGTCGATCTTGCTCTGCTGGACGGCGGCGAGCGGATCGTCACTGCGCACCAGGCTGACGGTGCTGCCCGTGGCGCGCTCGAACCGGGTGACCGCGTTCTGCGCCCACGGGTCGGGCAGCAGCCAGCTGAACCCGAGCCGGATGGTGACCTGCTGGCGCACGGCGGCGAATGCCCGATCGAGCTCGCCGAGCACCCGCTCGACCTGGCCGAGGAACAGCTCGCCGACGCTCGTCAGCTCGACGTGCCGTGAGCTGCGGTCCAGCAGGGTGACCTTCAGTGCCGTCTCGAGCTGGCGGACGGTGCGGCTCAGCGCGGGCTGCGTGATGGCCAGCTCCGTCGCGGCGTGGGTGAAGGACTGCTGTCGCGCCACCGCCACGAACGCCCGCAGGTGCCGCAGCTCGACGTCCAGATCGGCCATGTCTGGAGAGCATAGATGCACCGCAGCAGGCATTTCACAGGCCCTGATGGTGCTCATAGCTTGGAGGAGGGGGCGGCCCGACCGATCGACCCACGACCGAGGACACACCATGATCGAACTCGTTGACTACCAGTTCGGGCCGGCCTCTCGGCTCCGGCTCGACGACACCACGCGGCCCGACCACGAGGGTGCCGTCGCGGCGCTGGAGAGCTTCTACTACGCGCTGAACCGCCGCGACCTGACCGCGCTCGCCGCCGTGTGGTCGCGACACGAGCTGGCCCAGCTCAACAACCCGCTCGGTGGCATCCTGCGGTCCGGGCAGGCTGTCACCGACCTCTACCGCCGCGTCTTCGCCGGCCGCGTGAACCTGTGTGTCACCTTCGTCGACGCCGCGACCTACCGGTGGGGCGACGCGGTAGTGTTCGCCGGCCGGGAGGTCGGCCGCTACCACGACCTGCAGGGCGCCATCGTGCCGCTGACCATCCGCACCACCCGTGTGTTCGGCTACGGCCGCGACCTGGGCCGCTGGCTGCAGCTGCACCACCACGGCAGCATCGACAGCCCCGAGGAGCTGGCCGCTTACCAGGACACCGTCCGCCGCCAACCCGAGCAGTGAGACGGCCTCGCGGGGAGGGTCTCTAGACTCGCGCCGGTGGCGGGGTCGAATCGTGCCTATGACGCGACGGGCCGCCGGGCCGCCGCCGAGCGCAACCGGGCGGCTGTGGTCGAGGCGTGCCGCGAGCTGGTGCTGCGGGACGGCTACCGCGTGACCACGGTCAAGGCGATCGCCCAGCATGCGAGCGTTTCGCCCGAGCTGGTCTACAAGGTGTTCGGCGCCAAGAAGGACGTGCTCAAGGCGGTGTACGACGTCGCGATCGCCGGGGACCACGAGCCGGTCGAACTGGCCGCCCGCCCCGAGCTGCGGCACGTGCTGGCCGAGGCCGACTCAGGCGAGAAGCTGGCGGGCTACGCGAGGTTCGTGCTCGGGATGCACGAGCGACTCGGTGACCTGGTCACGGTGCTCGCCGAGCCGGACCCCGACGTCCCCGAGATCGTCGCCACGATCGACGCCGAGCGGCTCGTCGGGGTCGGCCGGTTCGTCGAGCACCTCGCCGAGCGGGGGCTGCTGGCGGCCGGGGTGGACGCGCGACAGGCCGCCGACGCCTGCTGGTTGCTCACCTCGCCGACGGTGTTCGTCCGGCTGACCGGGGGCCGCGGCTGGCCGGCCGAGCGGTACCGGAGCTGGTTGGAG
>DATAYB010000876.1:0-1942 GCA_036272795.1 Pseudonocardia sp. | reverse complement strand
TGCCAGCGTGCCCTCCATGGCGGAGTGCACAAGACCGGTGCCGGAGTCGGTGATGATGATGTTGTAGAACCGGGCCAGCACCGCGCAGATCTGCTCGTACTCACCCCGGTTGAACGCCTCGCTCATCGCCGGGTCCTGCTCCGACGCCAACACCTGCAGCCGCCCGGCCAGGCTCGTGTAGTGCGACACCGCCGTGAGCGAGTCGATGCTGTCGATGTTGTCGAGCATCTGCCGCACGGTCACACCGATCTCACCGGTGAGCCGGTCGGCCAGCGTGCCGGCGTCCGGGTTGGCGTCCAGCGCCACGACCCGGTCGCCCCGGTGCTCGGCGAGGGTCAGGCCCAGCACGGCGGACACCGTGGTCTTGCCGACGCCGCCCTTGAGCGAGCTCACCGCGATCTGGTGCGCCCCGGGCAGGTGGCGGCGGACGCGGCGCAGCAGCACGTTGCGCGCGGCCTCCTCCTCGCTCACGCCGGGGTTGATCCGGCCGCCTGAGGCGCTGTACACCGCGCGGCGCCAGCCCACGGTCGGGCGCTGAGCCCTGGCGCGGACGATCGTGTCGTCGGTGAGGTCGGCGGCGCTGCCGTCGAAGCTCTGACCGGGTCCGTACTGCGCCGGGCCGGCCGGCGCCAGCTGCTGCGGGACCTGCATGGGCGATGCCGGCGGGCGGGAGGAAGTAGTCACGTCGCGGTAGTCCTCAGTCATGGCAAACCGATGCTGGTGTTTGGGCCACCAGCTGCGCGGGTCGAACGCGCCGGGGCCGAGGGTGCCGTCGGGATAGCGCGGCCGGGCCGCTGCCCAGCCCTCCGGCCCGGTGAGCGGCGGTCCCAGGTCGAACGTCGGTACGACCCGCTCGGGATGCTCGGTCCGGACGGACTCGGGCTCTCTGCTCGTCAACGTCGCCTCCAGCGCGATCGCCCACTGCTGATCTCCCTCCGCGATCGCCGGTGAGCTGCACCCCAGCCCACCGCCCGTGATCACTATAAGCGTGCGAGAGCGGTCAGCACCTGCACAGGCAATCGCCTGGAAGGACCCATTCGTTAGGCCACCGCTCGACGTTCAGCCAGGAGAGTGCCACGTGACCCGCTCCGGCGCTGGCTCAGACGACCACTCACGGCTACTAGTCGAGCAGATCGGTACCGATCCGGTCCCTCGGTACGCCGGGCTCGCCGCGCCCCCTGGCGCCCCGGTGACCCCGGCCGCGCTGCACCGTCTGCAGGGTGCGGGTCAGGGTGTCCTCGAAGCTGGTCAGCGACGAGTCGATGTACTGGTCACATTCGGTACGGAGGCGGCCGGCCTCCCGCTCACCCGCGTCGATGATCCGGCCGGACTCGATGTGGGCGGCCTGCACCACCTCGGTCTGCGCGACCAGCCTGGCCTGCTCGACGCGCCCCTCGGCCACCGCGTGCTCGTAGCTGGCGCGGCCGGCCTCGGTCATCCGTTCCGCCTCGGCGTGGGCGCGTTGCACCAGGTCCTGGTGCTGGGCGTGCGCGTCGGCGACGGTCCGCTCGGCCTCGTGGCGGGCCCGGCCGACCAGCTGCTCCGCCTCGGCCTGTGCCTGCGCGACCAGCCGTTCGGCCTCGGCGCGCGCGTCGCTGAGCAGCTTGTCCGCGTCCTGGTCGGCCTGCTCGGTGACCTCGTCGGCGCGGCGCTCCGCCGTGGACATCAACTCGTCGCGGTGGTCCAGCACGTCCTGCGCGTCGTCCAGCTCGCCAGGCAGGGCCTCGCGCAGCTCGTCGAGCAGGTCGAGCACGTCGCCCCGAGGCACCACGCAGTTGGACGTCATCGGCAGGCCGCGTGCTTCCTCAACCACCGTGACCAGCGCGTCGAGCGTTTCGAAGACCCGGTACACGGCTGCCAGTGTGCCTGCCGGCCGCACCGAACCGTGGGATCCGCCGAGGGCCGCGTGTCCCAGTGCTCTGGGCCGACCGGCCGCCCGCCC
>DATAYB010000875.1:0-1587 GCA_036272795.1 Pseudonocardia sp. | reverse complement strand
GGCCGTGTTCCTGATCTGCGCGATGCTGATCCTGTCGTTCTACGGCGCCGGGTTCGCCACCGTGCCGGCCTACCTGCGGGACCTGTTCGGCACGTTCGAGGTCGGCGCCATCCATGGCCGGCTGCTCACCGCGTGGTCGGTCGCCGGTGTGCTCGGCCCCATCATCGTCGACGCGATCGCCGACAAGCAGAAGGCCGCCGGCCTCTCCGGCCCCCGGCTGTACGTGCTGTCGTTCGACATCATGATCGGGCTGCTCATCGTCGGCTTCATCTGCAACGAGCTGATCAAGCCCGTCGACCCGAAGTTCCACGAGCCGGCGGGCGACAGCCTCGCGGCGGCCGGAAAGGCGGACAGCCAGTGAGCGACTCGACCTCGGGGGCGACCTCACCCTCGCCGATCCGGATCGTGGTCACCGCGGTGGCCTGGCTGTGGGTGCTGGTGCCGTTCCTGTACGGCGTGTGGCAGCTGCTGATCAAGGTGGTCCCGCTGTTCAGCGGCTGACGGGTTGACCGGCTGACGGACACTGCGGCGCGGGCCGTCCGGGGGGCGCCCCGGACCGCCCGCGCCGCTGTGACCGCCTCGGCCTGTCGTTACCCAACTCCACACCAGGCAGGTTTTGAGCTGCCAAAACCTGCCTCCTGTGCAGCTCGGTAACCGCAGGCCGCCGACGCCACGCGGCCTGGGAGCGGCGGCCCGCGCGGGTCAGGACGGGGTCGGGGCCGGCGCGGGGATGCGGATCGGGATCTCGCCGCCCAGTCGGTAGCCGGGGGCGAGCTCGAGCTCGTCGCCACTCCAGAACCGGCCGGGGTCGTAGTAGTTCGGGGTGCGGTCGCCGGGAAGCAGGCCCATCATCTGGTATGTCAGCGCCACGACCTCGGCGCAGTACGCCGTCTCCAGCTGGGCGCTCTCGGACCGCTCGTCCGGCACCCCATCCGAGGGTGACGACCCGTTCGACGCCACAGCCTCGGCAGGCACCGACGACTCGACCGAGGAGCGCCGGCCCAGGCGCACGCCCCGCCGGACCATCTCCCGCCAGCGCGCTCCACCTTCGCTCTCGACCACCTCACCGGGCCCCGCCGACCGGACGGCGAACCGGCCCGGTAGGTGGCTGGGCAGCCGGCCCCGGGCCCAGCGGGAGGCCAGCCGGGCGGTGGACGGGAACGGCGTGCCGTCCAGCCGCGCGATCGCGCGCAGCACGCCGTCCTCCATCTCGCGCGTGATCGGGGTGTCCAGCTGGCGCAGCCAGCCGCGCTGGCCGTAGCGGTTCGCCCAGACCACCGCCGCGTCGCGCAGCACGTGCAGCTGCACGCCGCGCTGGTGGGTGCCGGCCCACATGTCGGGCAGCGACCTGCCCAGCTCGGCGTGCCACATCAGCGGCGGCAGGTCGTCGATGACCACCGACATGCCGACGTGGTTCACGGGGCTGTTCGTCGTGACCCGGATGGCCCGGTCGGCGACGGAGGTGCCCCGGAACAGCCAGATGTCGCCGGTGCGGGTGAGTTCGAGCGCCGCTTCGAGCTCGAGGGGTGTGCCGGTCACGGGCGATACCCTAGACAGCTCTACGGTGAGGCCATGCGGTGGTGGAAG
>DATAYB010000874.1:0-3179 GCA_036272795.1 Pseudonocardia sp. | reverse complement strand
CGACGGCGGCCGCACAGGCCACCGCGCGGTACGACGAGGCAGCATGGAAGCAAGGTGGACGAGCATGTCTGAACGCAGACCGACCACACCCGGCCCACTCTCCGCGATCCGGGCACTCCGGCTGGACGCCTGGCGACCGGTACACACCGAGCCCGTGCACGGCCTGCTCGGCTCGCTGCACCCGATCCTGGGCGACTTCGCGCCGGCCGCCAGCAGGGCAGTGGTACCGGCCCAGCGCACCGCCCCCGAGGTCGCGGAGTGGCTCGGCGGCATCGGCTGAGCGACCACTCAGCGAACTGAACCAGACCCCAGCGGCATCCCGGTCCCCCGACCGGCTCCCCGGCTCCACCCCGGCCCCCGGATCCCCACCGAGGCGGCCGATCCCCGCTCCCCGGCTCCCCCACAGACTCACGAACGAGCACTTCCACCCCACCAGCCCCACCGTGCACGGCCACCCATGTGGCTGGTCGGCGAGGCGGGTCGCCGACCCAGGTGGGTGGGAGCGCGCGGACGGCCCGGCGCGGCCGGGTATCGTGGGCCGAAGTTGCTCACGGTCCGTAGCGGCCGGCGAGCTGGCCAGTCCAGCGGTCGGCGGAGATCCCGCCGGTCGCGGTCGAGTACCGAGGAGTGCACCGTCAACGCGATTCACCCGGTCGATCCCCGCACGGACCCGAGGTGGCGGCAGCTGTCCGAGGGGCCCTCTGGTGGCCTTTTCACCTCGCCGCCGTGGATCCAGGCCGTCTGCGACAGCTACGACTTCACCCCCGAGGCGCGGGTCTCGGTGGCACCGGACGGTACCCCCGTCGGCGGCTTCGCCTGGGTGACCGTGTCCGACATCCGGGGCGAGCGCATCGCGGCGCTGCCGTTCTGCGACCGGGCCGACCCGATGCTGACCGCGCCGGGCGCCTGGGCGGGGCTGGCCGACGACGCGCTGGCCACCGGCACCCCGCTGACCCTGCGTTGCTTCTCGGACAACCCCGCCACCGCCGACCCCCGGCTGCGGACGGTCGGCGAGGCCGCCTGGCACGGCACGCCGCTGGACTGCACCGAGGACGAGCTGCACGCGCGGATCAGCTCCACCTCGCGACGCAACCTGAAGATGGCCGACCGCAGCAACGTCACCGTGGTCGCGCACACCGGGCTGGACGGGGTGCACGCGTTCCACCGGCTGCACGTGCGGCTGCGCAAGAACAAGTACCGACTGCTGGCCCAGCCCGTGGAGTTCTTCGAGCGGATCTGGCAGCAGTTCACCGGGGCGGACGCGGTGATCACGCTGCTGGCCGAGGTGGACGGCGAGGTCGCGGCCGGCGCGATGTACCTGGTCTGGGGCGACACGCTCTACTACAAGTTCGGCGCCTCGCTCTCGGAGTACCTGCCCAAGCGGCCGAACGACGCGCTGTACTGGGCCGCGCTGAAGCTCGCCCTGTCCCGGGGGCTGCGCAGCGTGGACTGGGGGATCTCCGACCTGGACCAGCCGGGCCTGGTGTCCTACAAGCGCAAGTGGGCCAGCGTGGAGCACCGGGTCGTCACGCTCCGTGGCGGGCCAGACCCGACGCCCAAGACCGAGGTCGGCACGATGCTGGGCGAGCTGACCCGGCTGTTCACCGAGCCGACCGTTCCGGACGACATCAGCACCCAGGCCGGCGCACTGCTGTACCGGCACTTCTGCTGACACCAGAGCTGAACCAGAGGGGTTGCACGACATGACGCAGGACGTACGGGGTCGAGTGGTCATCCTCGGCCAGGGCTACGTGGGGCTGCCGGTCTCGATGCGGGCCGTCGAGGCCGGCTACGACGTCGTCGGTTTCGACGTGGCCAAGGACAAGATCGACCGGCTGCGCAGCGGCAAGACCTACATCGACGACATCACCGACGCGGAGATCGCCGCCGCGGTGGCCACCGGACGGTTCCACCCGTCCGACGACGTGGCCGACATGGCCGACTTCGACGTAGCGGTCATCTCGGTGCCCACCCCGCTGCGCGACGGCGCGCCGGACCTTTCGTACATCGAGAAGGCGTCCGACAGCGTCGCGCCGTACGTGCGCAAGGGCTGCTGCGTGATCCTGGAGTCCACCACCTACCCCGGTACCACCGAGGAGGTCGTGGTCCCCCGCCTCGAGGCCATCAGCGGGCTGCGCGCCGGCGCCGACTTCCAGGTCGGCTTCTCCCCCGAGCGGATCAACCCCGGCGACCCGGTGTACGGCCTGAAGAACACTCCGAAGATCGTCTCCGGCATCGACGAGCCGTCGCTCAAGGCGGTCGCGGAGTTCTTCGGCCAGCTGGTCGACAAGGTCGTCCCGGTCAGCGGCACCCGGGAGGCCGAGCTCGCCAAGCTGCTGGAGAACACCTTCCGGCACGTCAACATCGCGCTGGTCAACGAGCTGGCGATGTACTGCCACGAGCTGGACATCGACGTGTGGTCGGTGATCGACGCGGCGGCCAGCAAGCCCTTCGGCTTCATGAAGTTCACCCCGGGCCCCGGCGTCGGTGGGCACTGCCTGCCGATCGACCCGTCCTACCTCTCCTGGCAGGTGCGCCGCACGCTCGGCCGCAACTTCCGCTTCGTGGAGATCGCTAACGACGTCAACGAGCACATGCCCGACTACGTCGTCACCCGCGCCACCTCGCACCTCAACACCGACCGCAAGGCCGTCAACGGCAGCAACATCCTGCTGATCGGGCTCGCCTACAAGCCCAACTCCGGCGATGCCCGCGAGTCCCCTGCGATCGCGGTGGCGAACCGGCTGGCCGAGCTCGGTGCCACGCTGCGCGCCGTCGACCCGCTGATCCCGGCCGACCACGTGCCGGCCGGCGTCACGATCGTCGAGTGCACCGAGGCCGAGGTGTCCGGCGCCGACCTGGTCATCGTGCTCACCGACCACGACGTCGTCGACTGGGGCCTGCTGGAGCAGCACGGCGACAAGGTGCTCGACACCCGCAACCGCCTGCGCCACGCCCCGGGCGTAGACACCCTCTGACACAACGCGCGCGGCCGCCCGAGGCGCAGCCGTCTCGGCCGAGGCGCAGCCGTCTCGGCCGCCCGCACAGACCGTGTACCCCCAGCACAGACCGTGCACGGTCTGTGCTGGGGGTACTTGGTCTGTGCGGGCTGGGGTCAGTGCTGGACCGGCAACGTAGCGCGGGGCGCGCTGCGCGGGCGAGGCACGGTCGGGCGGCGC
>DATAYB010000873.1:0-7929 GCA_036272795.1 Pseudonocardia sp. | reverse complement strand
GACCTCGAAGGACGACGTGGCGCGCATCTACGCCACCGCCGACGAGGCCTACGGGCGGATCGACGTCGCGCTGCACAACGCCGGCATCTCGCCACCGGACGACGACTCGATCCTGACCACCGGGTTGGACGCCTGGCGCCGCGTCCAGGAGGTCAACCTGACCTCCGTGTACCTGTGCTGCCAGGCCGTGCTGCCCTACATGCAGCGCGCCGGCAAGGGCTCGATCATCAACGTGGCGTCGTTCGTCGCGGTGATGGGTTCGGCGACCTCGCAGATCTCGTACACCGCATCCAAGGGCGGCGTGCTGGCGATGAGCCGCGAGCTGGGCGTGCAGTTCGCCCGCGAGGGGATCCGGGTCAACGCGCTATGTCCGGGGCCGGTGAACACGCCGCTGCTGCGGGAGCTGTTCGCCAAGGACCCGGAGCGCGCGCAGCGCCGGCTGGTGCACGTCCCGATGGGCCGGTTCGGCGAGGCAGGAGAGATCGCCGCGGCCATCGCCTTCCTGGCCAGCGACGACTCGTCCTTCATCACCGCGTCGGAGTTCCTCGTCGACGGCGGTATCTCCGCCGCGTACACCACTCCCCTGTGACGGGCACTCCTGTGACGGGCTTCCGGAAGGGCGCCGGCGCTCGGCCACTTGTCGCGCTGACCAGCTACCACGAGCCGGCCAAGTGGGGCGTGTGGGACCAGGTGCCGGCCGCGCTGCTGCCCTGGGCGTATGTGCGGCAGGTGGCCGACGCCGGCGGGGCGCCGATCCTGCTGCCACCAGAGCCGTCGGCGGTGCCGGATGTGCTGGCCAGGGTCGATGCGCTGCTGCTCACCGGCGGGCCGGACGTCGACCCCGCGCGCTACGGGGCCCCGCGTGACCCGGCCACCCAGCCGGCCCGCCCCGCGCGCGACGAGTCCGAGCTCACCGCGCTGGCCGTCGCCGAGGAGCGCGGCATCCCGGTGCTGGCCATCTGCCGGGGCGCCCAGCTGCTCAGCGTGGCCAGGGGCGGCACTCTGCGCCAGCACCTGCCGACGCACGCACCGCGCACCCCCGGCCACTACGACACCACCCAGGTCAGGATCGCCGCCGGCACGCGGATGGCCGCCGCGCTCGGGGAGTCGGCCACCCTGCTCTGTGCCCACCATCAGGGCATCGACCAGGTCGGTACCGGGTTGAAGGCGGTCGCCTGGGCCGAGGACGGCACCATCGAGGGCACCGAGGACCCGTCCGCCCCGTTCCTCGTCGGCGTGCAGTCACACCCCGAGGAGGGTCCGGACACGGCGGCCCTGTTCGCCGCGTTCGTCGCCGCCGCGCGCTGACCTCGGGGGCCGGCCGAGGGGGCCGGCCGGGCCGCGGAATCTAGCGACACGGCCGGCGGAATCTAGCGACTCGCCGGAAGTTGCCTACGGGGTGTGGTCGGGGTGGGTGGTGCGGTCTAGGTCGGGCTCCAGGTAGATCAGGCGGGCGGCGGGGACGGCGGTACGGATGCGCTGCTCGGCGTCGTCGATGGCCTTGGCGACGTCCTCGACGCGCAGGCCGGGGGTGAGCGCGATCTTGGCGGCGACCAGCAGCTCGTCCGGGCTGAGGTACTGCGTCCTGATGTGCAGCAGCCGCTCGACCCGGCCGGCCTCCAGGGCGCGTGTGATGTCGCGCAGGGTGGCCGGCGCGGCGCCCTCGCCGATCAGCAGGCTCTTCATCTCGACGATCAGCACGACCGCGATCGCGCCGAGCAGCAGACCGATGCCGACCGTGCCGATGCCGTCCCAGATGGCGTCGCCGGTGAGCACCGCAAGGCCGACGCCGAGCAACGCCAACACCAGTCCGATCAGTGCCCCGAAGTCCTCCAGCAGTACCACCGGCAGCTCCGGCTCGGTCGCCCGCCGGATGAACTGCCACCAGGTCAGCTCGCCCTTGAGCTCGCGCGACTCACCGATCGCGGTGCGGAAGCTGTAGCCCTCCAGCGCCATGGCCACCAGCAGGATGATGATCGCGACCAGCGGCGTCGTGATGGGCTCCGGCTCGAAGACCTTGTGGATGCCCTCGTAGAGCGAGAACACCGCGCCCAGGGTGAACAGCAACAGCGCCACGACGAACGAGTAGAAGTACCGGTCCCGGCCGTAGCCGAACGGGTGCTCCGGCGTCGCCGCACGCTGCGCCCGCTTCTTGCCGAGCAGCAGCAGCCCCTGGTTCGAGGTGTCGGCCAGCGAGTGCACCGACTCGGCGAGCATCGAGGACGACCCTGTGAACAGGAAGCCGATGAACTTCGCAACCGCGATGCCCGCGTTGGCCATCAGCGCGGCAATGATCGCCCGTGTGCCGGATCCGGCGGACATGGCGGCGCTCCTCGGGTGCCTGGCGGAAGGTCAGTGGATCTTAACCGCGGTGCAGCCCGTCGGTGGCCAGGAATAGTTGCGCCGAGCCGTCCACCGAGGCCGCCTTGACCTCGACGTCCTTGGCGTCCAGCCACACCGAGTCACCCCGGCGCAGGGTCAGCGAGCTGCCCGAGCCCGCCGACACCTTGACCAAGCCCTCCGTGCAGAGCGCGATCCTCGGCCCCGCCTCCGGCAGCGAGATCACGTCGCCGACGTTCGGGCCGGACCAGTCCAGCCGCCAGAGCCGGAACTCCTCGACCTTCGTGTCGTAGCGGGTCACCGGCCCGTCGACGATCCCGGTGACGTGCGGCGGGGGGCCGGCCTCGAAGTGCAGCACCCGCAGCAACTCGGGCACGTCGACGTGCTTCGGGGTCAACCCGCCGCGCAGCACGTTGTCCGAGTTGGCCATCAGCTCGATGCACGCGCCGGACAGGTAGGCGTGCAGCAGTCCCGCGTCCTGGAACAGCGCCTCACCCGGCGCCAGCGTGACCCGGTTGAGCAGTAGAGCGGCGAGCACGCCCGCGTCGCCCGGGTAGCGCTCGGAGAGCTCCAGCACGGTCCGCGCCTCGGCGCGGAAGCGGGCGGCCCCGGAGGCGCCCGCGTCCGAACCGCCGTCGGCGCCGGCGCGGCGCAGCAGCGCCACACAGCCCTCCTGCACGGCCGGCACCAGCTTGTCCAGCACCGCCTGCGGCAGCGTGATCCAGGTACTGAACAGCGCGCGCAGGCCCCGCGCGTCCGGCTGGCCGGCGAGCAGCTCGACGTGCGCGGCCAGCTGCGGCACGTTCAGCTCGCGCAGCAGCTCGACGGACGCCGCCGGGTCGCGGAACCCGGTCAGCGCGTGGAACTCGGTCAGCGCACAGACGAGCTCGGGCTTGTGGTTGTTGTCCTTGTAGCTGCGGTGCGCGTGGTCCAGCGCGATGCCCTGGGCGTTCTCACGCTCGAAGCCCGCCACCGCGCCGGCCATGTCGGGGTGCGCCTGCAGGCTCAGCGGCTCGTCGGCGGCCAGCACCTTGAACAGGAACGGCAGCCGCCCTTCCCAGCGCTGGGAGCCCTGCTCACCGAGCCGGCCGACCGGGTCCCCGCTGATCTCGTCCAACAGCGAGCGCCGCTGGCCATCCCGGCCCACCAGGTACGACGGGTCACCCGGGTGCGCGCCGAGCCACAGTTCCGCCTCGGGGTGCGGGGAGGGCACCTCGAGGCCCCGCAGGCCGGCGATCACCGTCCGGGAGCCCCATGCGTACCTGCGCACCGGGTTGTCCAGTAGCTCCATCGTTCTCCGAAACCTCACTGCTGAATGGACATTGGGCAGTACTCGATCGTGACGGTCTCGCGCGGCGGTCAGGCCGGACCGAAGAGCCTGGCCCCGTCCGGATCGGCGTCGAGGTCGGTGTTGAGATCGGAGCCCAGCACCGACCCGGCGAGCCCCAGGTAGAGGGCGGCCAGGTCGAACCGGGTGGCGAGCAGCGCCGCGCGTCGCAGGGCAGCGTTCGGCGTGCCCGGAGGGATCTCCTCCACCGGGTGCAGTGTGTCGGCCGAGGGCCAGTCCCGTCCAGCCCGGCGCATTACAGCGGCGGCAGGGTCGGTGTCCTCGGTGGCCAGCAGGATGATCCGGGGCGGGGCCGGCAGCGCGGCCGACCCTCCGCTCGCCTCCACCGGGTCGTCGAACGGGTCGTGGAAGATGTCGGCCTGTGCCGGGCTCGCCAGCACCCGCTGCAGCGCCGTCGCACTGGCCGCCTCCGCCACGTCGGTGGCGTGCGCGACCACCGCGGCGTGCGCGGCCAGCGTGGCCGCCGCATACCGGGCGAGCGCGGTGCCTGGGGCGTCGGTGCCCCACAGCAGCGGGGTGTGGTCGGCCAGCCGCAGCGCGAGCGCCTTGGCCGGGTTCACGAACGACTCGTGGGAGAGGTGGTCTCGCTCGAGCTCCCGGTCCAGGTCAGTGGCGAGCTCGTCCAGGTCGACGCGCAGCAGCTCGAGCGCGTTGACGGTGACCAGCAGCGTGGCCAGTGCACGCGGGAAGTCCAGCCCCGGCGGCACCGGCACCCTCGGTTCGAGCAGCCGGGCGGCACCGGCGCCGGCGGCCACGATCGGCCCCTCCGGCGGCGCCGAGAGCACCACCTCGCAGCCCCGCCGGACCGCGCGGCCCACCGAGTCGGCGAGCTCCCGGTCCACCGGGTCGGCGGTGTGCGCCACGAGCACGTCCAGCGGCCCGATCCAGCTCGGCGTCTCCGTCGCGACCACCACCGGCACCGGGCAGCCCGGCCCCAGCAGCGCGTTCACCAGCGGCACCGCGTGAACGGAACTACCCGGTCGGGTGAGCAGCACGAGTGCCCGGGGCCGGCTGCCGGCCAGGGTCGCGACCCCGGCCTCCTCCGCCGCCTGGGCCGCCGAGCGCAGCTGCGCCCCCGCGGTGGCCGCCGAGCGCAGCAGCCCGGCGGTGTCCGCCTCGGCCAGGGCCGCCGAGTCCTCCAACAGGCTGTCGTCGAGCACGGCGATCACTTCTCGCCCGGCGGACCGTCCGGAGCATCACCATGGGCTTGCGGCAGCTGTGCCTCGTCCAGCAACAGCACCGGCACGCCGTCCACCACCGGGAATCGGCGGCCGCAGGAGGTGCAGGTGAGCACCTGGGCGTCCGGGTCGGCCTCGGTCCCCACCCGCAGCGGCGCGTGGTCCGGCGACGGGCAGGCGAGGATCTCCAACAACTGCGGATCCAGTTCGACGGCCACGGTCGACCCCTCTCTCTGTTCGCGCATCGGGCGGTCTCCCATCCGAACACTCAACCCCGGGCGAGCGCCAGCACGTCGTCGCGCAGCACGGCGACCGCCTCGGCGTCGGCGGCCTCCACGTTGAGCCGCAGCAGCGGCTCGGTGTTGGAGGGGCGCAGGTTGAACCACGCGCCGTCGGGCAGCGACACGGTCAACCCGTCGAGCTCGTCGACCTCGACCCCCGGCCGGCTGCCGTAGTGCGCCTTCACGACCGCCATCCGCTCCGCGGGGTCCGCCACCGTCGAGTTGATCTCGCCGGAGGCCGCGTACCGACCATAGTCGGCCATCAGCTCGGACAGGGGCTGATCGCGCTCGCCGAGGGCGGCCAGCACGTGCAGCGCGGCGAGCATGCCGGAGTCGGCGCGCCAGAAGTCCCGGAAGTAGTAGTGCGCGGAGTGCTCGCCGCCGAAGATCGCGCCGGTCTCGGCCATCGTCTGCTTGATGAAGGAGTGCCCGACCCGCGTCCGTACCGGAGTGCCGCCGTGCTCGAGGATGATCTCCGGCACGGCCTTCGACGTGATCAGGTTGTGGATGACCGGCGAGCCGGGCTCGCGGGCCAGCTCGCGCACCGCGACGAGCCCGGTGACCCCGCTCGGGCTGACCGGCTCGCCGCGCTCGTCGACCACGAAGCAGCGGTCCGCGTCACCGTCGAAGGCCAGACCGAGATCGGCGCCCTCCTCGACCACCTTGGCGCAGAGGTCGACCAGGTTCTTGGGGTCCAGCGGGTTGGCCTCGTGGTTGGGGAACGACCCGTCCAGCTCGAAGTACAGCGGCACCACGTCCAGCGGCAGCTCACCGAGCACCTCGGGCACGGTGTAGCCGGCCATGCCGTTGCCGGCATCGACCACGACGCGCAGCCTCCGGATCCCGGACACGTCGACCAGCTTGCGCAGGTAGTCGGCGTAGTCGGTCAGCAGGTTCCGCTCGGTCACCGTGCCGGCGGGGCGCCCGGAAGGCGGCAGGCCCCGCTCGGCGTCGGCCCTGATCTCCAGCAGGCCACAGTCCTCGGCGATCGGCACCGCGCCACCCCGGCACAGCTTGAAGCCGTTGTAGCGCGCCGGGTTGTGGCTCGCGGTGATCATCACGCCCGGCAGGTTCAGCCTGCCGGCGGCGAAGTACAGCAGATCGGTGCTGGCCAGCCCGATGTCGGTGACGTCGAGCCCCTGCCCTGTCACGCCCGAGGCGAACGCGGCGGAGAGCTCGGGGGAGCTGTCGCGCATGTCCCGCCCGATCACCACGCCGCTGCCGCCGACGAGCTTGGCGAAGCCCGCTCCTAACCGGTGCGCGACGTCCGCATCGAGGTGCTCGCCGACGACCCCACGAATGTCGTAGGCCTTGACGATCGCGGACAGGTCCCGGACTCCCAGATCGGTCACCCAGCGAGCCTATCGGCTCCCTTCCCGGCGTTCCGCACGAAGTCCGAGATGAGGCGTGCCAGCTCCTCCGGAGCGTCCACCGCGACGAACGTGGCGCTGTCCGCGACCCAGGCCAGCCGGGCGTCCGGAATGTCGTCGGCCAGCCGCTCGGCGAAGCTCGGGCGGAAGAACCGGTCCCGCCTGCCCCAGGCCAGCAGCACCGGCCGGTCGAACTCGCGCAGCTGCTCGGCGGCCCGCATCGTGTACCGGGTGGAGATGCCGCGCAGCACCTTCGTGAGGTCCCGGCGCACGCCGGCGTCCTCCCGCACCGGCCGCACCCAGGCCTCCATGCGCTCGGCGTCCACCTCGCGCAGGCTCAGCCAGCCGAACGCGTTGGGCATCTGCCGGACCGCCCGCGAGCGGCAGGCCTGGCCGAGCACCCACATACCGCCGGGGATCCTGGCCAGCACCTGCACGTAGCGGAACGCGGGCGGCAGGAAGTTCTTGTACGCGTCGCAGTTGGTCAGCACCAGCCTGGCCAGGCGTTCTCCGTGCAGGGTGGCCACCAGCTGGCACATCGCGCCGCCGGTGTCGTTGCCGACCAGGGTGACCTCGCGCAGGTCCAGCGCGGCGAGGAAGTCGGCGATCAGCCGGGCCACCCCGGGCGGCGACAGGTCGGCGTCCGGCCGCAGCGGCACCTCGTGCGAGCCCAGCGGCAGCTCCGGCACCACGACCCGGGCGTGCTCGCTCAGCGGCCCGACGACGTCCCGCCACAGCGACCCACTGACGAACGCGCCGTGCACGAGCAGGACCACCGGCCCCTCGCCGCCGGTGTCGGTGTAGCGCACGGTGCCCTGGGACAACTCCACCTCGTGCATCTGGCTCCCCTATTCATACATACAGTTTGTATGTGAGTGTGAACGTTAACATACAGTCGGTATGTCAATCAGGGAAGAACGGGCCGGGGTGACGCGGGCGCAGCGGCTCGCGGGTGCGCACGAGCTGTTCGCCGCACGTGGAGAGGTGGGGTGGCACCGGGATGTGGTGCGGCGGCCGGGCTCACCCGCGGCCCTCCGGCCGCGCAAGTCAGCGGCAGCGCAAGTCACAAGCCGCGGAAGTCACAAGCCGCGCGATCTGAGGGCGGCGGCCGGGCCGAGCGTCAGTCTTCCGGGCCGCGCAGGACTCGGAGGTGGCGGCCGGCACCCATGGTCGGCGCCACCGCGTGGCCCTGGCCCGCCTGGACCGCCCGACCCGCTTCACGCACCGCCTCGGCCAGCGCCGTGAGCTCGTCGGGGGAGGGGGGCGGCAGCGGCATCTCGCCTTCGAAGCGCACCACTTCCCAGCCTCTCGGCACGGTGAGCCGTTTGGCGTGTGCGGCGCAGAGGTCATACGAATGCGGCTCGGCCTGCGTCGCCAGCGGTCCGACGACGGCAGTGGACTCCGCGTAGACA
>DATAYB010000872.1:0-1600 GCA_036272795.1 Pseudonocardia sp. | reverse complement strand
GCCGAAGTCATTGACGAAGATCCTGTGATCCAGATGGATGCATCGCAAGGCGGAGGAGCGGTCGATACCGCTGTTGTATCGACCGCGACGACAACGCCGCGAGGCGCCATCTGGGCGCCGGAGATCGTCAAAGGACTTCGGTGACAGGACACTAGATCCTCGAGGAGGCCGCCGTGGCCGAGCCCGACCAGCTAGTCGGCCCTGTGCGGGGACGCGTCGACCCCGGCTACGAGCCGGTCGCGAGGTTGTTCGCGCGGATCTTCCGCCTGCCCCGCCGTGGTGGCGGCGCGTTTGTGGTGCGCCACCGCGGCCGGGCGGTCGTGGACATCTGGGCGGGCGTGGCCGACTCGAGGACCGGCCGGCCGTGGCAGCGGGACAGCCTCGCCCTGTCGTTCTCCACGACCAAGGGCGTCGCGGCCACCGTGATCCACCGGCTCGCCGACCGGGGCCTGCTCGGCTACGACGAGCCGGTGGCGGAGTTCTGGCCGAGCTTCGCGGCCGGTGGCAAGGCGCGGCTCACCGTGCGCCAGCTGCTGACCCATCAGGTCGGGCTGGACCGGCTCGCGCCCATCGCGTCCAGTGCCGAGGAGCTGATGGACCACGTGCGCGCCGAGGAGCGGCTCGCCGCGCACACCCCGGACCATCGCCCCGGCTCGTCGGCGTACCACGCCATCACGTTCGGCTGGCTGCTCGCGGGGCTGGCCAGGGCGGTCACCGGCAAGGGCATGGCCGAGCTGGTGCGGACCGAGCTCAACGAGCCGCTCGGCCTCGACGGGCTGCACATCGGCCGCCCCGGGTCGGGTGCCGAGCGCGTGGCCGCCACACTCGGCTCACTGCGGCCACTCTCGCTCGCGCTGACCCGGCTCACCCTGCCGAGGCTGCCCGATGGGCTCGCGCCGCGCCGCGTGTACGAGTCGATGTTCGTACCCGGCATGTCCGAGCTGTTCCAGGCGCCGGATCCCCGCGTGCTCGGCACCGAGATGCCGTCCGCCAATGGCTTATTCAGTGCCGAGTCGCTCGCGGTGCTGTACGAGGCGCTGGCCAACGACGGGGTGGCAGGCGGGCGGCGGCTGCTGAACCCCGGTACGGTCCGCGAGCTGAGCCGGGTGCAGACGCGCGCGCCGGACCGCTCACTCGGCCTGCCCATGCTCTGGCGCCTCGGATACCACCAGGCGTTTGCGCCCGGCGCATGGCTGCCCAAGGCGTTCGGCCACTACGGCTACGCGGGCTCGGGCGCCTGGGCCGACCCGGTGTCCGGCCTGTCGGCGGCCTTCGTCAGCAACCGCGTCTACCCGCTGCGCCAGGGCCTCGGCGACTTCGCGCTGACACGGCTGAGCCGGCTCGCGGTCACCGCCGCCAACCGCCTCGAGCGCGCCGGCTAGCTCGGCCGGGACCGGGAAGCCGGTAGGCCCCGCTCGGAGCGACACGGTGGCCGGGCACACTACGGGCGTGGCCGCCCCGCTTCCCGACCTGCTGCTGCCCTGGTTCGACGAGCACGCCCGCGACCTGCCGTGGCGCCGCCGTGGCACGACGCCGTGGGGGGTGCTGGTCAGCGAGTTCATGCTGCAGCAGACGCCGGTGAACCGGGTCGCGCCGCTGT
>DATAYB010000871.1:0-6899 GCA_036272795.1 Pseudonocardia sp. | reverse complement strand
GGGTAGGTGTCCACGAGTGCGCGCAGGCCGGCGGCCAGGGTGACCGGGTCCGCCCGCAGCGCGGACACCGCCCGCCGCGCCTCGGCAAGGCCGTCGGTGGCAAGCCGCTGGGCCCGTTCGATCTGCGCGAGGGTGTCCGGTGGCCCGCCGTCCCGCAGCACCATCAGCCGGGCGCCCTGCAGCTGCACCGCGAGCGCGGACAGCGAGTGCGCGAGCGCGTCGTGCACGTCCCGGGCGATCCGGGCGCGCTCGGCGAGCGCGGCGGCCCGGATGTGCTCCTCCTGGGCCCGGGTGGCGGCGGCCAGCGCGAGCTCCCGCTGCTCGGCCAGCAGCGCGGACTCGCGCCGCCCTGTCCCCGCGACCAGGGCCATCAGCAGCAGCAACGCTATGACGAGCATGCCGAGCAGTCCCGTCTGGCGCTCCAGCAGCATGCCCAGCGCGGCGGCCACCCCGGCCAGCACCGCCACCGCCGCCGGCCTTGGCAACCGCCCGCCCGCCGAGGCGACCGCGACGAAGCAGAACGCCACCGCGCTCGACCAGCCCCCGATCGCGGCCACCATGCCCACCCCACCCAGCGCGGTGGCCAGCACCCCGACCGGCGGCGACAACCAGCGCCGCCCGCTCGGCCGCAGCACCAGGACCGTCCAGCCGGCCGAGGCCACCAGCGCGGCGACCCCGGTCGCCACGGGGTGCGCCGGCGGCGGTCCACCGCCGAAGTAGGTGCCCACGATGATGATCGGCAGCCAGATCAGGGTGAGCAGCTGACGCAGCCAGCCCGCGCTGTGGCCGGGGCTGATGATCACGACGTCAGTGTGACCGATGGATCGGCCTGGTGTCCTGCTCGTCAAAGCCCCCTCGGCCGCGCCGCGAGCCGCGCCGGTCCGCGGAGCCGCGCCGGTCGGTCGAGGGGCGCACCGGCCGGCCGTCCTCGCGCACCCGGTTCTGCAGCACGAGCGCCTGCACGACGAGGCTGATGCCGAACGTGAGCAGCACGGTGGCGGTGGCGGCCGTCCCGGCGCCGAGGCCCTTTGCGACGAACTCCAGGCCGACCCGCACCGCGATGGACAGCGCCCAGAGCAGCAGGGTCAGCGCCCCACCGCGCTGGTAGAGGTAGCCGTCCCGCGTGCCCAGCCCGATCGAGTAGCCACGGGCGACCCCGAACACGGCGGTCAGCAGCAGGTCGGCGCCGATCACGAGCACAGCCACCGGGGTGATCGTCGGCTGGGCCTGGCCGAACTCGATGGCCCCGATCACGATCAGGATCAGCGGCAGCCGGTACGGCTTGTCGGTCGCGACGAACCGCCCCTTGAGGTTGCGGCTGATGACCCAGCCCAGGGCAAGTACGACGATCACCACGGTCGACAGGTTCATGCCGCACAGCATCGCCAGAACGCCCGGTCAGCGCGTCGGACCACGGGTTGAACCCGATCTCCACCCGTGGGTGGAGATCGAGCTCAGCGAGGCAGGTTCGAGGCCCGCCACGCCCCGGGACCGGGCTGCAGCGGCTGGCGCATGCCGGCCTGCCGATCGGTCCAGAAGCTCGTCCGCCGGGTGGCGGCCGTGCCGGCGGGGCCGCGCGATGCGGCGACCGCCAGCACGGCGGTCAGCGCGGCGAGCTCGGCGTCGTCGGGCTCACCCCGCACGACCCGGAACAGCGCGCGCCGCTGCTCCGGGGTCTGCTCGTCAGGGCCTACGGGCTCGGTCATCAGAGCGGGATGTTCCCGTGCTTGCGGGCCGGCGCGGCCTCCCGCTTGGTGGCCAGCATGCGCAGTGCCCGGCCCACGTGGCCCCGGGTGTGCGACGGCGGGATCACGCCGTCGATGTAGCCCCGGTCCGCCGCGATGTACGGGTTGCAGAGGGTGTCCTCGTAGTCGGTCTGCAGCTCGGCGCGCTTGGCGGCCAGCTCGTCGCCCTCGAGCCCGCGCAGCTCCTTGCGGTACAGGATGCTGACGGCGCCCTGCGCCCCGGTGACAGCGATCTGGGCGGTCGGCCACGCGATGTTGACGTCGGCGCCGAGGTGCTTGGAGCCCATCACGTCGTACGCGCCGCCGTAGGCCTTGCGGGTGATCACGGTGACCTTGGGGACGGTGGCCTCGGCGTAGGCGTAGATCAGCTTCGCGCCGCGCCGGATGATGCCGTTCCACTCCTGCGAGGTACCCGGCAGGAACCCGGGGACATCGACGAAGGTCAGCACAGGGATGTTGAACGCGTCGCACGTACGCACGAACCTGGCGGCCTTCTCGGAGGCGTCGATGTCCAGGCAGCCGGCGAACTGGGTCGGCTGGTTGGCCACCACACCGACGCTCTGGCCCTCGACGCGGCCGAAGCCGACCACGATGTTCGGCGCGAACAGGCTGTGCACCTCGAGGAAGTCGCCGTCGTCGACCACGCGGTTGATCACCTCGTGGATGTCGTACGGCTGGTTCGGCGAGTCCGGGATGAGCGTGTCCAGCTCGAGGTCGGTGTCGGTCAGCCCGTCGGTGATGGACCCCTCGACCGGCTCACTCGCCTCGAAGACCGGCGGCTCGGACAGGTTGTTGGACGGCAGGAAGGACAGCAGCTCCTTCACGTAGTTGAGCGCGTCCTCCTCGTCGCCGGCCAGGTAGTGCGCCACGCCGGACTTGGAGTTGTGCGCCCGGCCGCCGCCCAGCTCCTCCATCTCGACGTCCTCGCCGGTGACCGTCTTGATCACGTCGGGACCGGTGATGAACATGTGGCTGGTCTGGTCGACCATCACGGTGAAGTCGGTGATGGCGGGGGAGTACACCGCGCCGCCCGCGCACGGGCCCATGATCAGCGAGATCTGCGGGATGACGCCCGAGGAGCGCACGTTGCGCAGGAAGATCTCGCCGTACAGGCCGAGCGCGACCACGCCCTCCTGGATCCGCGCCCCGCCGCCGTCGTTGATCCCGATCATCGGGCAGCCGATCTTGACCGCCAGGTCCATCACCTTGACGATCTTCTCGCCGTACACCTCACCGAGCGACCCGCCGAACACCGTGGCGTCCTGGCTGAACACGCACACCGGGCGGCCGTCGATGGTGCCGCTGCCGGTCACCACACCGTCGCCGAAGGGCCGGTTGGCCTGCATGCCGAAGTTGGTCGAGCGGTGCCGGGTCAGTGCATCGAGCTCGACGAACGAGCCGGGGTCGAGCAGCTGGTCGATCCGCTCGCGGGCGGTCTGGCGGCCCTTGGCGTGCTGCCGTTCGATGGCCTGGTCCGAGCCGGCGTGCACGGCCGCGTCGTGGCGCTGGTACAGATCGGCCAGCTTGCCGGCGGTCGTGTGGATGTCCGGTTCGTCGGCCGGCAGGTCGCCGAGCGGCTCCGTTGCGGTGCTCATGGCTCCGCAGAGTATCGAGCCCCGCTCTTGCCGTCGGCAAGACAGTGAGCGGGGTCATTCCGAGTACCCTCCGCCGGGTGGATCATCCGCCCCCCGCCGACACCGCTGACGCCCCGCTGGCCGGCGACTTCGGCACCCCCCTGGCCGACCCGCTGGACCCCACCGCCCTGCGAGCCGCGCTGCTCGCCCCCGCCGGACCGGTCGCGCGGCTGGACGTGGTGGCGCGCACCGGCTCGACGAACGCCGACCTGCTCGCCGCCGCCAGGGCCGGCGCCCCGGACCGGAGTGTGCTGACCGCCGAGCTGCAGGAGGCCGGCCGGGGTCGGCTGGACCGGCGCTGGCAGTCGCCGCCGGGCGACGGGCTGACGGTGAGCGTGCTGCTGCGCCCGACCGGGGTGCCGCCGGCCCGGCTGGGGTGGCTGCCGCTGCTGGCCGGGCTCGCGCTGCTGCGCACGGTCACCGAGCACACCGCGCTGGCCGCCGCCCTGAAGTGGCCGAACGACCTGCTGCTCGGGCCGCCCGGTGGCACGCCGGTGGCCAAGTGCGCCGGCCTGCTCGCCGAGGCGGACACGAGTGGGGCGCAGCCGGCAGTCGTGATCGGCATCGGGCTGAACGTGCGCAACCGCCGTGCCGAGCTGCCCGAAGGCGCCAGCTCACTGCACGCCGAGGGCGCCGAGGTCACCGAGATACGCCGCAACGAGCTGCTTGCCGACCTGCTGCGCCGGCTGCTCGAGGACGAGGCGGCGTGGCGGGCGGCCGGCGGTGACCCGGAGGCCGTGGGCCTGCGGGCCGCGTACCGGGCGGGCTGCGCGACGCTCGGGCGGCCGGTGCGGATCGAGCAGCCGGGCGGCCGGGCCCTGCTCGCCACCGCGGTGGACATCGACGACGACGGCCGGCTCGTGGTGCGAGACGAGGCCGGCACGACGCGCGCGGTCGCGGCTGGCGACGTCGTGCACCTCCGGTCGGCGACAGCGAGGGAGCATCGCAGCGAGCGCTAGCGAGCGAGCGAGGAGCGGACCGAGTGCGGAGCCGGCCAATCGGGCGCAGGGCGATACCGTGAGCGGGTGCCCTATCCGGACGAGCTGCTGGTCACCGGCGAGCAGGTGCTCACGCACGAGCACCCGCACCCCAAGATGCTGGTGCTGCCCGCCCTGGTCTTCCTGGTCACGGTAGGGCTGGCCAGCTATCTGGCGGCGCTGATCAGCCTGCAGCCGTGGAGCTCCTACGGCTACCTGGCGCTCGCGGTGGTCGCGCTGGTGCTGATCGTCTGGTTCACCGTGGCGCCGCTGCTGCGCTGGCGGTGCACCCACTTCATCGTGACCAACCGCCGGGTGCTGGTCCGCGAAGGCGTGCTGACGCGCAACGGCTTCGAGATCCCGATGAACCGGATCACCAGCGTGCACTTCCGGCAGACCGTGTTCGAGAGGCTGCTCGGCTGCGGCACGCTGAGCGTCGAGTCGGCGTCCGACGAGCCGCTGGACTTCGAGGACATCCCGCACGTGCAGCAGGTCTACGGCCTGCTCTACCAGGCCGCCGCACCGAACTGAGGGCCGCTCACCCAACTGAGGGCCGCCGAATCGCAACGTTGTTGCAAGGGTGGGCCGGATCACTGCGACGTCGTAGCGTGACCTCATGAGCAGACTCCGGTTCGGCATCTTCCTGGCCCCGTTCCACCCGGCCGGGGAGAACCCCACCCTCGCCCTGCAGCGCGACCTGCGGCTGATCGAACATCTCGACGACTGCGGCTACGACGAGGCCTGGATCGGCGAGCACCACTCGGCAGGCAGCGAGATCATCGCCTCGCCGGAGATCTTCATCGCGGCCGCGGCCGAGCGGACGAAGAACATCAAGCTGGGTACCGGCGTGACGTCACTGAGCTACCACAACCCGCTGTGGGTCGCCGAGCGGATGGTACTGCTCGACCACCTCACCAAGGGGCGGGTCATGCTCGGCGTCGGCCCGGGCTCGCTGCCGACCGACTCGGCGATGATCGGGCTCGACCCGACCCAGACCCGCGAGCTGCTTGAGATCAACCTCGACGTGGTCATGCGCCTGCTGACCAGCGACGAACCGGTCACCGTCGACACCGGCACGCATAAGCTGATCGACGCGCGGCTGCACCTGCGGCCGTACTCGGTGCCGCACTTCGACGTGTCGGTGGCGGCCGTCGCGTCGCCGACAGGGCCGAGGCTGGCCGGTCGGCACGGGGTCGGCCTGCTGTCCATCGGGGCGACGCTGAGCGCGGACGGCTTCGACGCGCTGGCCCACCACTGGAACGTGATGGAGGAGCGGGCGGCGACCTTCGGCACCACGGTGGACCGGGAGAAGTGGCGCCTGGTCGGCCCGATGCACATCGCCGAGACGCGCGAGCAGGCCTACAAGGACGTCGAGCACGGCATCGAGCAGTGGTTCAACTACTTCAAGAAGGTCGCCGCGTTCCCGCAGATGGCGGTGGAAGGTGGCAACCTCCGCGAGATGATCGACTTCATCAACGGGGCCGGCATCGGCGCGATCGGCACCCCGGACGACGCCAGGGCGCAGGTGCAGCGGCTGGTCGACCAGTCCGGTGGCTTCGGCGCGATGCTGCTCATGGCTCACGAGTGGGCCAACCCGGAGGCGACGCGGCGGTCCTTCGAGCTCATCGCGCAGCACGTCATGCCGGAGTTCCAGGGCCAGAACTGGTCCACGCTCAATGCGAAGCAGCGTGCGATGGACACCCGCACGGGGCACGCCGACCAGCAGAACCAGGCCGTCGCCCACATGACCGAGAAGTACCAGAAGGAGCTGGCGAACAAGCAGTGATCCGGACCTGGCCGCCCGCCTACGCGGCGGGCGGCTGGACCCGCGTGCCGAAGATCGCGGTGAACTGCGCGCGGTAGACGCACTGGTCGTCGCGGTGCAGGGTGGCCAGCAGGTCGACCAGTCCAAGCCCGGGGCGGCTGCGCGAGAGCCGCGCACCGAGGATGCCGGCCCTGGAGGCGAGCACATCGCCCGCGAACACCGGGGCCGGCCAACTCAGCGAGTTGCCCCCGGGTGAGCCCAGCGCGGTGGAGCCGTTGAGCACCCCCTCGGCCCAGGAGCGCATCCAGAGCGACGCGGTGAACCAGCCGGACGCGCACAGCCCGCCGAGCACCGGGTTGGCGGCCGCCGCCACGGGGTCGATGTGGAAGGGCTGCGGGTCGAAGCGGCGGGCGAACGCGACCATCTCGTCGCCGTCGATGGTCACCGTGCCCAGGTCGAACACCTGGCCGCCCTTGAAGTCCTCGAACGCGAGCTCCGACATGCCGGAGATGGTGTCAGACCCGGTCGCCGAGGCCCGGTTCGAGCCCGAGGTCGGTGTTGTCTGGCGCACGGGTTGTGTGCCAGCGCCCGCGCCGTGCGCCCGACGCTATGCGCGTTACCTGTGCTCGGGCCCCGGGCTCAGCCGCGCAGCTGGGCGAGCGCGATGTCGTGCAGTGCGCCGTTGGAGGAGATGCCGCTGCCGCCGTCGAACCGCGCCGTGCCACCCAGATCGGTGAACCGACCGCCGGCCTCGGTCACGATGAGCTGAAGGGGGGCG
>DATAYB010000870.1:0-5559 GCA_036272795.1 Pseudonocardia sp. | reverse complement strand
GGCACCCCGAGCGCCGCCTCGAACCGGTCCTGCAGCCGCAGCCTGGACCAGCCGGGCACGTTCGGCGCGAGCAGCACGCCGTCGCGGCGCACGATGCCGGGGCTGGCCACACCGGCGGCGCCGAGCCGGTCAGGGCCGACCTCGTCGATCAGCGCCCGCGCCGCGTCCAGGGTGCGCAGCAGCGCCTGCTCGGCGCCCCGCTCGGAGTGCATCGCCAGCCGCTGGCTGGCCAGGGTCCGGCCACTGGCGTCCACCGCGGCGATGTGCGCCTTGGTGCCCCCGAAGTCGACGGCCAGTACGTACTGTTCGGTCACCGGACCCCGTCCGGGGCCCCGCGCCGGGCCAGCGAGTCGATCGCCACTGCCACCGCCAGCACGACGCCGGTCACCATGAACCGGACCGACGAGTTGACGTTGAGCAGCAGCATGCCGTTGGTGATCGACTGGATCACCAGGATGCCCAGCAGCGCCGAGTAGGTGCGGCCCCGGCCACCGAACAGGCTGGTCCCGCCGATCACGGCGGCCGCGATCGCGTTCAGCAGGATGTCGCTGCCGCCGGAGCTCTGGTTCACCGAAGCCAGCCTGGACGCCGCCAGGATGCCGCCGGTCGCGGCCAGCATCGAAGAGCCCATGAACGCCATGATCCGGACCTGGGTGATGTTGATACCGGCCCGCCGCGACGCCTCCGCGTTGCCGCCGACCGCGTACATCCGGCGACCGAACACGGTCCGGCGCAGCACCAGGTCCAGCGCGACGACGAGGCCGCCGAAGACCACCAGCGTGAGCGGAACGCCCCGGTCGGAGTTGAGCACCAGCACCGCGGCCGCCAGCAGCACGGCCAGCCCACCTGAGCGCACCGCGACCCAGCCCATCCCGAGTACGGACAGCCCCGCCGCGGCCCGCAGCCGCCGGGTGACCAGCGTCGCCGCCAGGTGCCCACCGGCGAGCAGGACCACGAGGGCCCAGCCCACCGCCGGCGGCATCCAGGTGTCGGACAGCTGCGCGATACCCCGGTCGAACGGCAGGTTGATCGTGCCCTCGTTGCCGAGCAGGAAGAGCATCAAGCCCTCCCAGCCGATCAGGCCGGCCAGCGTGACGACGAACGACGGCATGCTCAGCTTGGTCCGCATCACGCCGTGGATCAGGCCGATGACCGCACCGGCGAGCAGCGCGCCGAGCACGGCGAGCGCCGGGTTCAGCCCGTGGTGCACGGCCAGCAAAGTCATGATCACGGCGCACAGCCCGCTCACCGAGCCGGCCGAGAGGTCGATCTCACCGAGCAGCAGCACGAGCACGATGCCCAGCGCGATGGTGCCGGTGGCCGCCATCTGCAGTGCCAGGTTCGTCAGATTCTCCGGGGCGAGGAAGTGCCCGTTCAGCGACGAGAACACGACGGCGATCAGGACCAGCCCGACAGCGACCGGGATCGAGCCGAGGTCGCCCCGGCGCAGGCGGTCCCTGGCCAGCTCGAGCAGCCCGGTCCGCGCGGGTGAGGTGCCCTTCGCCGGCGGGGTGCCGTTCGCGGGCGGCCGCCCAGTCGTCACACTCGCCACCCCGGTCCGTGCCGCCTCGGTGGATACCGACCCGCTCCGGGCCGATGACTCGCTCGTGACCTCGCTCATGCCCCCGCCCCCGTG
This sequence comes from Pseudonocardia sp., assembly GCA_036272795.1. Classification (GTDB taxonomy): domain Bacteria; phylum Actinomycetota; class Actinomycetes; order Mycobacteriales; family Pseudonocardiaceae; genus Pseudonocardia. Next base: position 3,923 of record DATAYB010000870.1, on the reverse strand, counting down.
ATCGCCGCGACGACCGTCTCCTGGCTGACCGTCGCGGTCTCGAACGTGCCGGCGTTGGTGCCCAGCCGCAGCACCGCGATCCGGTCGCTGACCTGGCGTACGTCCGCCAGGTTGTGTGAGATCAGCAGCACCGCGAGCCCGCGCTCGCGCAGCCGGGCGATCAGTCCCAGCACCTGCGCGGTCTGCTCGACGCCGAGCGCGGCGGTCGGCTCGTCGAGGATGACCACCTTGGGATCACCGAGCAGCGCCCTGGCGATCGCCACCGACTGCCGCTGGCCGCCGGACAGCGCGGCCACCGGCGAGCGGACGTCCTTGATCCGGACGTCCAGCGAGGTCAACAGGTCACGGGCCTTGCGCTCCATCGGGATCTCACCGAGCACGCCGTAGTGGCGGGACTCGGAGCCGAGGAACAGGTTGGCCACTACGTCGAGGTTCTCGCAGAGCGCCAGGTCCTGGAACACCGTGGTGATGCCGAGCGCCTGGGCGTCCTGCGGGCGGCCGATCCGGACCTCGCGGCCCTCGAAGGTGATCGTGCCGGAGTCCGACTGGACCGCCCCGGAGATCACCTTGACCAGGGTGGACTTGCCGGCGCCGTTGTCGCCGACCAACGCGACCACCTCGCCGGCGTGCAGGTCGAGGTCGGCGCCGCCCAGTGCCTGCACCGCGCCGTACCGCTTGGACGCGCCCCGGACGGAGAGCACCAACTGCTTCTCGGTCCGGGGCGCGGGATTGGGAGTGGCCCCGGCCGAGCTGGTGTCTGGGCTCACGACGGGGCTCACTGCAGGCCGGCCTGCTGGCAGGCGGCGGCGACGTCCGGGGTGCAGATCTGCGCCCCGGTGTAGAAGCCGTCCTTGACGATCGTGTCCTTGATGTTGGTCTTGGTCACGACCTCCGGGTCCAGCAGGAAGGCCGGGATGTCGGCGGTGCCGTTGTTGACCTTGGTCGGGGCGGCCGGGTGCTCCCCCTTGCCGAGGGCGACGGCCAGCTCGGCGGCCTTCTCGGCCTGCGAGCGGATGTTCAGGTAGACGGTCATCGTCTGGTCACCGGTGAGGATCCGCTGGATGGCGGTCAGCTCGGCGTCCTGGCCGGTCAGCGGCGGCGGGGTGGCGTAGCCGGCGCGCTTGAGAGCCGCCACCGCGCCGCCCGCCATGCCGTCGTTCGCGGAGTAGACCCCGATGACGGTGTCGCGGCCCAGCGCCGTGATGGCCTGCTCGGTCTCCTGCTGGGCCTTGTCCGGGCTCCAGTCCGGGGTGTCGAACTCCCGGCCGATCTGCACCTTGCCGTCCAGCGCCAGGTGCGCGCCCTTCTTGTAGTCGCCGGAGCTCGGGTCGGTCGGCGCGCCGTTGAGCATCACGATCTGACCCTTGGCCGTGGTGCCGCGCCGGTTCAGCTCGTCCAGCAGCGCCTGGCCCTGCACCTGTCCGACCTTCACGTTGTCGAACGAGACGTAGTAGTCGTAGCCGATGCCGGAGATCAGCCGGTCGTAGGCGATCACCGGGATCTTCTTCTGCTTGGCCTCGTTGACCATCGGCGCGACCGCGGCGGCGTCCACCGCGTCCAGCACCAGCACCTGCGCGCCCTGGGTGAGCGCGGACTCGACCTGGCCCTGCTGCTTGGCAGGGTCCTGGTCGGCGTTCGCGTAGAGCACCTTGCAGGTGGGGCAGAGCGCGGCGACCTTGGCCTGGAACAGCGGCCGGTCGAACGCCTCGTAGCGGGTGGTCTTGGACTCCGGCAGGAACAGCGCGATCGTGGTGGCGGGCGCCGAGGCGCCGCTCGATGCGCCGGCTCCCCCGCTCGAGCCTCCGCCGGATCCGCAGCCGGCCGCGATCAGGACCGCGGCCAGCGCCGCCGTGACGAGCAATCCTCGACGCATGGGGTCACCCTCTTGGTTCGAGTGGCGTTCGCCCGATTGAGCGTTGATAAGAAAGGTAGTTTACTGATGAGGTTCGTGTCTACCCTTTGCTGAACTCTGGTGGGCGGGAGCGCCGAGACGCGGGAGGTCGACGATGAGAGCCCAGGTGGGTAACCCCCAACTGCTGCGTGCGATGAACGAGCGCTTGCTGCTCGACCACCTCTGGCAGCACGGCGAGGCGTCCCGGGGCGATCTCGCCAAGATCACCGGGCTGTCCAAGCCGACGGTCTCCTCCGCGCTGGCCAGCCTGGAGCTGGCAGGCCTCGTGCAGCTGGTCGGAGCGCTGTCCGGCCGGCCGGGTCCGACCACCGCGATCTACGACATGAACGCGCGCGCCGGCCTGGTCGCCGGCGTGGACATCGGCCGCGACTGGATCCGGCTGGCCATCGCCGACCTGCGCGGCGAGTTCATCGGCCGCCACGACCTGCGCAACACCGCCCGCTCCTCCGCCGACCTCGTGCGCCGGGTGCGCGGGCTGGCCCACCAGGTGGCCCGCGACGCCGGGGTGGAGTGGTCCGCGGTGAGCTACGCGGTGATCGGCAGCCCCGGCGTGCTCGACCCGGTCACCGGCCGCCTCGGGTTCGCGCCGAACCTGCCGGGCTGGGGGCGCCCCGGGCTGGTCGACCAGCTGCGCACGGCGCTGCAGGTGGACTCGACGATCGAGAACGACATCAACCTGGCCGCCGTCGGCGAGCTGGCCCGTGGCGCCGGGCAGGGCGTGCGCAACTTCGTGCTCGTGTCCATCGGTACGGGCGTCGGCATGGGCATCGTGATCAACGGTTCGCTCTACGTCGGTGGCCGGGGCGCCGCGGGCGAGGTCTCCTACCTACCGGCCGCCGAGCTCACCGCGCCCGCGCTGGACGCCCGACAGCGCGGCCCGACAGAGGCGATGACCTCGGCCGGCGGCGTGGTCAAGGCGGCCGAGGAGGCGGGGCTGCCGGTGCGCTCGGCGCGGGAGGTCTTCGCACTCGCCGCCGACGGTGACGAGCTCGCGCAGGCGATCGTGATCGCGGAGGGCCGCCGGATCGGCGCCCTGATCACCGCGGTCACCGCGATACTGGACCCCGACCTCGTGGTGCTCGGGGGCGGCGTCGGCCGCAACCTGGACATGCTCTCCGACGCCATCACCGGCCGGATGGCCGAGCTCGGCCCGCTGCGGCCCGACATCGTGGCCAGCGCGCTCGGCGACACCGGCGTGCTCCAGGGTGCCGTCGCGCGCGCGCTCGACGTCGCCCGCGACCTGCTCTTCGACCGCCGCCTGCGGGGCGCCGACCGCGCCTGACCGCGCCTGACCGTACGTCCTGACTGACCGGTGCACGCCGAGCCCTCGCCCCACGCCGTTCCCGCGCACTTCGCTTACCACTTCGCACGCCGTGCCTTCACTTCGCATACTCCGCACACGGTGCGAAGTGAAGGCGCGGCGTGCGAAGTGACAGCACGGTGTGCGAAGTGCGCTGTGGCCGACGGCCGGCGATGGCGGCGCACTCTTACGGAGACGGCATTCGAAACGACGTTGCAACCCGCGCGGCGTAGCCGCTGGCGATCAGCCTGCCGTTACCCAACTCCACACCAGACAGGCCGCAGCGCCGCCAAACCTGCCTGCTGTGCAGCTCGGTAACGACAGGCAGGCACGGCCACCCCGAACGACAGGCAGGCACGGCCACCCCGAACGACAGGCAGGCACGGCCACCCCGAACGACGGGCGGCCACCCCGAACGGCGGCGGGAGCTAGCGCGTGATCTCGTTGCGGAGGGGGCGGCCGGCCAGGTACGCGGTGAGGTTCTCGGCGAACAGGTCGGCGGCGCTGCGGGGGCGGCCGCCGGCGGTGTGCGGCGTGATGATCACGTTCGGCAGGTCCCACAGCGGCGAGTCGGCGGGCAGGGGCTCGGTGCGGAACACGTCCAGTGCGGCGCCTGCGATCGACTCGGCCCGCAGCGTCTCCACCAGCGCATCCTCATCGACGGTGGCGCCCCGGCCGACGTTCACCAGCCAGGCGTGCCCGGGCAGCAGC
>DATAYB010000869.1:0-1617 GCA_036272795.1 Pseudonocardia sp. | reverse complement strand
GGCGGCGTTGCCGATCAGGCCGACCGACAGCGCGCGCCGCTCCCGCTTGGCCGCCTCGACGCGGCGCACGGCGTCGTCGATGTTGTCGGCGACCTCGTCGAGGTAGCGGTGCTCGACCCGGCGCTTCGCCCGCCACGGGTCGCACTCGATGACCAGCGCGACGCCGCCGTTCAGCGTCACCGCGAGAGGCTGCGCGCCGCCCATGCCACCGAGGCCGGCGGTCACGGTCAGGGTGCCTGCGAGCGAGCCGCCGTACCGCTTGGTGGCGATCGCGGCGAACGTCTCGTAGGTGCCCTGCACGATGCCCTGGGTGCCGATGTAGATCCACGAACCGGCCGTCATCTGGCCGTACATGGTCAGACCGGCGGCCTCGAGCCTGCGGAACTCCGGCCAGGTGGCCCAGTCCGGCACCAGGTTCGAGTTGGCGATCAGCACGCGGGGGGCCCACTCGTGGGTGCGCAGCACGCCGACCGGGCGGCCGGACTGCACGAGCAGCGTCTCGTCCTGCTCCAGCGAGGTCAGCTCGCGGGTGATCGCGTGGAAGCTCGGCCAGTCCCGGGCCGCCTTGCCGGTGCCGCCGTAGACGACCAGGTCGGAGGGGCGCTCGGCGACCTCCGGGTCCAGGTTGTTGTGCAGCATGCGCAGCGGCGCCTCGGTCGCCCAGCTCTTCGCGGTCAGCGTGGTGCCCCGGGCGGCCCGGATCACCGGCGGTGTGGTCGTGCTCGTCATCGGTTGTCCCATTCCCTGATCAGTTGCTCGGCGGCCGCGATCTCCGGGGCCAGGTGGCGGTCGGGCCCGGGGCCGGCGACGTGCTCGCGCAGCCGGGCGACGGCGGCGGCGGTGGCCGGCGCGGGGGTGAGCGGGGCGCGCAGGTCCAGCGCGCGCGCCGCGGTGAGCAGCTCGACGGCGAGCACGGTGGTCAGCCCGTCGATGGACTTGCGCAGCTTGCGGGCCGCCGACCAGCCCATGGACACGTGGTCCTCCTGCATGGCGCTGCTCGGGATGGAGTCCACCGAGGCCGGCACGGCGAGCCGCTTGAGCTCGGAGACGACGGCGGCCTGCGTGTAGTGCGCGATCATGTGGCCGGAGTCGACGCCAGGGTCGTCGGCCAGGAACGGCGGCAGGCCGTGGCTGCGGGACACGTCCAGCATCCGGTCGGTGCGACGCTCGGCGATGCTGGCGACGTCGGCCACGCAGATGGCCAGGAAGTCCAGCACGTACGCCACCGGGGCGCCGTGGAAGTTGCCGTTGGACTCCACCCTGCCGTCGTCGAGCACCACCGGGTTGTCGATCACCGAGGCCAGCTCGCGGTCGGCGACCAGCTCGGCGTGCGTCAGGGTGTCCCTGGCGGCGCCGTGCACCTGGGGCGCGCAGCGCAGCGAGTACGCGTCCTGTACCCGGTTGCAGTCCGGCCCCCGGTGGCTCTCCATGATCGCCGAACCGTCCAGCAGCGCGGTCATACGGGCAGCCGAGGTCGCCTGGCCGGGGTGCGGGCGCAGGGCCTGCAGGTCGGCGGCGAACACGCGGTCGGTGCCCAGCAGCGCCTCGACGCTCATCGCCGCCGTGAGGTCGGCCATGTCCAGCAGCCTGCGCAGGTCGGCGCTCGCCAGCACCAGC
>DATAYB010000868.1:0-2678 GCA_036272795.1 Pseudonocardia sp. | reverse complement strand
GTCGAGCCCGGCGGTCGGCTCGTCGAGCAGGACGACGGGGGCGCCGGTGAGCAGTGCGCGCGCGATGCCGATCCGTTGGCGTTGGCCGCCGGACAGGCCGGTGCCGCCGTCGGCGAGCTCGGTGTCGAGGCCGTCGGGCAGCTGGTTGGCGAACTCGGTGACCAGTGCCGCCTCGGCGACCCGCGCCACCTCGACGTCGGTGGCCTCGGGGCGCCCGTAGCGGATGTTCTCGGCCAGCGTTCCGGAGAACAGGAACGTGTCCTGCAGCACGACCGCGACCTGGCGGTGTCGCCACCACTCCGGGATGTTGGTCAGCGGAGTGTCGTCGAGCAGCAGCTCGCCGCCGGTCGGGGGATACAGCCCGCAGATCAGGGAGAGCAGGGTGGACTTGCCGGCCCCGTTGTGCCCGAGCAGCGCGATCCGCTCGCCGGGCGCGATCGTCAGGTTCAGCCCGTCCAGGACGGCGCCACGGCCGTAGTCGAGGGTGATCTCGCGCAGGGTGATGGCGCCCTGGATCCGGCGAGGCAGCCGCCAGCCGGTCGTGGTCGGCGGGGTGGGCTCATCGAAGATCTCGGCGACCCGCTCGGCCGACGCGGCGCCCTGGGTGAAGACCAGCGCCATGCCTGAGAGCGCCTTCATCGGCTTGAGCAGGTCACGCAGGTAGCTGGTGACCACGACGAGCACGCCGACGCTCCACCACGAGCTGAGTACCCCGTAGCCGCCGACGAACAGCAGCGCCGCGGTACCGAGCGCGGTGACGCCCTCCAACAGCGGGGTGAAGCGCGCACGCAGGTCCACCGCGCGCAGCCCGGTGCCGAGCACGGCGTCGTTGGCGCGGGCGAACCGCTCGTTGTGCAGGTCCTGGCGGCCGAACGCGTGGATCGTCCGGATGCCGTGCAGCGACTCCGCGACCAGCGCGGACTGCCTACCCTCGGCGGCCCGGCGGCGCCGCGACGCCCCCCGGGTCAGCTTCGTGTAGCGGGCGGCGGTGAAGAACAGCAGCGGCGCGGCGCAGATGGCGATGAGACCGAGCCGCCAGTTGACCGACACCAGCACCGCGCCGTAACCGAGGAGCGCGAGCAGGCCGGGTACGAGCGTCGAGAACAGGTCGACCATGCCGTCCTCGATGCGGCTGGTGTCGGTCGCGATCCGGCTGGTCACCTCCCCGACGGCCTTGCGGTCGTGGAACGGCATCGGCAGCCGGAGCAGGTGCGTGAACAGGTCGGACCGGATCCGGGAGGTGATCCGCTCGCCGGCCCCGTTCATGATCCGGTCGCCGACGTAGTCGAACGCGCCGGAGGCCGCCGTGATGAGCAGCACGGCGACGGCGGCCACCGTGAGCATCCCCACAGGGCTGGGGCCGAGCAGGTACCCGACCTTCGCCAGCGGGCCGGTCAGCGGGGTCCCCCGCAGGGTGTGGTCGATCACAAGAGCCAGCGGCCACGGGGTGGCGAGATCACAGATGAGCTCGCCGACCCGCATGACAATGCCGAGCAGCAGCGGTCCGATCTCGCGGCGCCCGTACGCGCGGAACCGCCAGAGTTGGGCCAGCAGGCCAATGTCGGTGTCCGCAGGCGTGCCGCGACTCATGCCGATGGTCCGCCCAGCTCCACCAGCTCGCTCGCGCGCGCCTCAACCGGCACACCGACCGGCACACCGACCGGCGCATCGACCGGCGGGCGGACCAGCGTGTGGGGTTTGGGGAGCAGGTCGAGGGCGGCCCCGCCGGCGAACTCGCCAGGGGTGATCACCGGCAGCCCGGTCGCCGAGGCGGCTTCCCGGGAGGCCAGCGGGCTCGCGGTGACCAGGCCGCTGACGGCGCCGACCTTCACACCGAGCTCGTTGAGCACCTCGATCCCGGCCACGGCGCCCAGCGCGTCCCCGACGGCCAATACGACCTGGTCGGAGAAGCCCGGCAGCTGCGCGGCAAGCGCGCGGGTCTCGTGCTGCAGCACGCCGTCGGCGATCTCCAGCACGGCGACCTCGGCACCGCCGTCGGCCAGGTGGTTGCGGATCGCGATCATCGTCTCGATCAGGCGGTCGTGCGGGTAGCCGAAGGTCGACGCCATCCCGAAGTCCAGGAAGTCGGTCACCACGGCGGCACCGGCGTCGACGTAGGCCCAGTGGTCCTTGCCGCTGCCGGACCCGGTGACCTTGCCGGCGCCGACCCGGATACCGGCTTGGGACAGCCCACGTACCAGCGCGGCGGCGACCGTGGTCTTTCCGGCGTTCATCGAAGAGCCGAGCACAACAATAGTGCCCAGGCCGGGCCGGGCCGGCGTGGTCAGGCCAATGGCGACATCGTCGGCGGAAATCGGCGCGCCCGTGCTGTCGGTCAATGCGCCGAGCACTTCCAGCTCGGTCGGCGCACCCTTGCTGGTGTGGGAGGAAGCGACCGTGCCGATCAGCCCACCCGCCGTCAGCAGGTGCACCTTCTCGTTAGCGGTCGGCAGGTAACCCTCGTAGAAGTCGGTTGCATAACGATTTCCGTATGCGCCCACCACGATGTCCCCGGGGAACATCCGGACGCGGCGCCCGTGCACGTTCTCCAGATGGTCGTGCTCGCCGATCGTGGTAACCCGGGCGACCACGAAGTCGCCCAGCCTGGGTGTATTCACCCCGGCGCTGACCTGGGTGTCCTCATGGCCGCTCACTCGACGAGTGACGTAGCCCCACTT
>DATAYB010000867.1:0-2517 GCA_036272795.1 Pseudonocardia sp. | reverse complement strand
AGCATCTGCCGCCAGCCCGGGCTGTCGACCTCGATGGCCACCGACAGCGGGACGCCCTCCAGCACCACCGTGCCCTGTGCCCGGCCGTAGCCCAGGCTCTCCACGACCGCGCGCAGCGGGACCGTCTGGCCGTGCTCGACGGCGATCCCGCCGCAGGACAGGTCCAGCACCACGCGGGCGCTGCGGCTCTCCGGGAACGTGTAGCGGTGCACGGCGACCTTCTCGCCCACCGTGATCTCGCAGCGGATGCCGGTGTCCAAGGTCGTCGCGTAGTAGCCGGCGGACGCCGTCTCGTCGTGCAGCGGCCATGCCTCGCCGAGCTCGTCGAGCGGCTGGATCATCGGCGTGACCCGCACGTAGTTGTAGTACTTGCGGATGGCGCCGGTGCCGGACTGCTGGAAGTGCGTGAACCCGGAGGCCTGCAGCCTCGAGAACATCTCCTCGGGTACGCCCTCGGTGTTCTTGCTGTGGCGCCCGTAGCCCGTCGGGTAGGCCCCCGAGTAGGCGCAGGCGGACACCATGCCCATCGGCGAGGTGGCGCCCGGGTGGGTGTTACCTACCTGCGGCTTGGGCCACCACCACGTGGCTGCGAGACCGCTGGCGGGAGGTAGACACGTCGCAGCGGTGCCGATGAATGGATCAACGTCGTCAAGAATGGCCGAACTATGGAGGGCCAGTGATACTGCCCGATTACGTCGGAGTTAACGCGATGTGCACGTCCGCCAGCGCGCTACTCCAATGCGGTGACCGGGTCCCACGGTCACTCAGCGGGGCAGCACAAAGCTGTCGGACGGGGTCTCCGGGTCCTGTGGGGGCGCCGGCCGGGTGGGCGGCGGGGGAGTCGCGGGGCGGGCGCCGAGCCGGGCCAGCTCGCGGTGCCGGCGCGCGACCAGGACCGCGGCGAGGTACGCCTCCGGGTTGGTGCCCTCCGGGGCGGCCGGGCTGACCCGCGCCGCGACCTGCCGGGCGAGCGCGGCACCCAGGCTGGCCCGGTGCGCGGGGTCGAGCTCGCCGACCCGGCCGAGGAACTGGCGCACCCGCAGCGCCAGGCCGTCGGGCAGTCCGGAGAACTCCAGCGACTCGGCCCAGCCGGCCAGCTCCGGCGGCATCTCGACGGGAGCCGCGACCGGGGTGGCCACCCGCTCCCGCACGACCATGGTGCCGGCCAGCACGTCGCCGACCCGGCGGCCCCTCGGCGAGGCCAGCGAGGAGATCACCGCGACCGCGCCGGTGAACCCGCTGAACAGTCCGAAGTCGAGCACCAGCCCGGTCAGGCCCCGGACCAGCGCGTGCCGGAACCGGATCGGGCCGCCGTCCTCTCGGACCACCCGCAGGCCGAGCGCCAGCTTGCCGAGCGAGCGGCCCCGGGTGAGTGCCTCCACGGTCACCGGGATGCCGACGAGCACGATGATCGTCACGGCGACGACAACGGCCACGGACTGCGCCACATCGCCCGCCGGCGTGACCGCGTACACGGCGAGCAGCAGCAGCGCCAGCACGACGAGCATGACCATGAGGTCGAGGCAGAACGCGAGCGCACGGCTGGGCAGCTTGGCCAGCCGCAGCTCCAGCACGACGGCATCTCCGGTGACGAGATCTCTCACCCGAGCTAGTGTGCCGGTCAAGGGGGCGCGTTGCTATGGAAATCGACCTTTACACCGCCGAGCACCAGCCGGAATGGCGGCGGCTGGCCGAGCTGCTCCGGCGCCGGCGGCTGTCTGGGCCGGAGGCCGACGAGCTGGTGACGCTGTACCAGCGCGCCGCCACGCACCTGTCGGTGATCCGGTCCGCCTCCCCGGACCCCACGCTGGTCGGCTGGCTGTCCACGCTGGTCGCGAGGGCGCGCTCGGCCGTCACCGGCTCGCCGAGCCCGGCCTGGCGCGACGCGGCCCGGTTCCTCGTCGTCGGCTTTCCCGCCGCCTGCTACGGCGCGCGGCACTGGACGGCCGGGGCGGCGGCGTCTTCGCTGCTGCTGGCCTGGACGATCGCCGCCTGGGTGGCCGGCAACCCGGACGTGCAGGCCGGCATCGCCGCCCCGGACCAGATCCGCCGGCTGGTCGAGCACGACTTCGAGTCCTACTACTCGACCTCGCCCGGCGCCTCGTTCGCCGCGCAGGTGTGGACGAACAACGCCTGGGTGGCGGCGATCTGCCTGGTCTCCGGCGTGTTCCTGCTGCCGGTGGTCTGGGTGCTCTGGTCGAACACGGTGAACCTCGGGGTGGCGGCGGGCCTGATGGCCTCGGCGGGGCGGCTGGACCAGTTCTTCGCCCTGATCACCCCGCACGGGCTCCTCGAGCTGACCGCCGTGTTCCTGGCCGCCGGCGCCGGGCTGCGGCTGGGTTGGACGGTGGTCGACCCCGGGCCGCGACCTCGGCTGGAGGCGCTCGCCGAGCGGGGTCGCGCGACCGTCGGCATGGCGCTCGGCATCACGGTCCTGCTGCTGATCTCCGGGGTGATCGAGGCGTTCGTGACCCCGTCCGGGCTGCCGGACTGGGCCAGGATCGGCATCGGGGTGCT
>DATAYB010000866.1:0-15998 GCA_036272795.1 Pseudonocardia sp. | reverse complement strand
TCCCCCTGCTCCGCGTTCGGCCCCGACCCCGCCGTCAGTGCGCCGCACCCAGATGTCTACCAGGGCAGGCCCGACGAATCGGCCGACCGTGCGTTGGTGTCACATTGCCGTGCTCTCGGCGCGGTCGCACGGTGCCGGAGGTGAGGTCGTCCGCGCAGGCCAGCCCCTCGCTGACCGCCTGGATGAAGTCCGGGCCGAGCCCGACGTGGTCGATGCCGGCGACCGGCACGGCGTGCTCGGTCAGGTTCCGGTGGTGGGGGCGCACCGCGAACGCGGAGGAGTGCGAGGCGACCGGCGGGCGGGTGGCCAGCTCGAGCACGTGGTCGGTGCACGCCGCGCCGAGGTGGGGTACGTCGAGCATGATGCCCCGCGACTCGCACGCGGCCACGGCGGCGACTCCCGCGCTGGTCAGGCGACCACCGGTGGCATCCTCGGCCGAGCCGTCCGCGAGCGCCGCGGCCTCGCTCACGGGGTACGGGGTGTGCGCCGCCGGCCGGTCCGGTAGCGGGTGCTCGACCGTGCTCGTCACTGTGGGTCCCCCCGGGTGCGCCTCTGGTCTCTTCAGCGTCGGGCTCGATGGGATCTGCTGTCCACCGCCGTTGTTCTGCAACATTCGCGCGAACGGAACTGTCGGACCCGGCGGTTACGGTGCTCGGGGCAGGGGCTGGAGGGGCATTGATTCTGGTGACGGGGGCCGGCGGGGCGGTGGGCTCCGCCGTACTGCGCGAGCTGCGGGCCGAGGGACGGCCGGCTCGCGCCGCGTATCACTCGTCGGCCAAATCCGAGCGGGCTGTCGCGGCCGGGGACGACGCGGTCACCGTCGACTTCGCCCGGCCCGAGACGCTGCCGCCGGCGCTGGCTGGTGTGCGCACGGTGTTCCTGCTCGGCGCGATGGGCCCTGAGCAGACGGCGCGGGAGTGCAACGTCGTCGCGGCGGCCGCCACGGCCGGTGTCGAGCGGGTGGTCAAGCTGTCCGTGTGGCGGGCCGACGAGGAGCTCACGCCGATCGCGTGCCTGCACCACCCGGTCGAGCTGGCGCTGGCTTCGTCCGGCCTGGCCTGGACGCTGCTGCGGCCGAACTTCTACATGCAGAACTTCACGCGCCAGATGGCCGGCTCGATCGCCACGGCCGGGGTGTTCGCGCAGCCGGCCATCCGGGCGCCGATCAGTTTCGTCGACGTCGCTGACATCGCGCGGGTCGCGGCCGTCGTGCTCACGTCGGCGACCGCGCCCGGCCGGGTCCACAACATCACCGGCCCCGAGGCGCTCACCTACGGGCAGGCCGCCGAGGTGCTGTCCCGGGTGCTGGAGCGGCCGGTCCGCCACGTCGGGCTGTCGGACGAGGAGGCGCGGGCCGGTCTGCTCGGGCGCGGGCTGCCGCCGTTCCATGCCGACGCCCTGATCGACGTGGCTCGGGCCTACCGCGACGGCGGTGCCGAGTCGGTCACCACGACGGTCAGCGAGCTGACGGGCCGCGAGCCGACCACGTTCGAGCAGTTCGTACGTGCGCACCGATCGGTGTTCGGGCTCAGCTGAGCGCGGTGTTTGGTTGGGCGCGGTGGTTGGTTGAGCGCGGTGTTTGGCGGGTTCGGGCTCAGTGCGGGCTTGCCGAGCTCAGGTGATCGCGCAGCGGTGCTCCGTGCTGCCTGCCTCCGACCGCGCGGTCGAACGGCGCTCGACCCCGAAGAGAACGTGCCGGCGACGCTCGCCGCCGCAGGGAACCCGCCGGCGTAGGACGCTCGCCGCCGCAGGGAACCCGCCGGCACGGCCCGCGCTGCCGCCAGAGAACGCGCCGACAGCCCGCACCGCCGCATCGGACGCCGGCATGGCCCGCGCGCCGCGACCGCACGGACCGTGTACCCACCGCACAGAGTGTGCAGAGTCTGTGCGGTAAGGGAACGGTCTGTGCGGTCGATGCAGGCGAGCCTCGGTGCCCTCGGCCGGCGCGTCGGGCTTGGTGCGCTCGGCTCCGTGTGGCTCCGTGCGGGTCCGGCTCGGTGCGGCCGGTGCCGTCGGTGCCGGTCCGCCGACGTACCCCGGTGCCGGTCAGCCGGTCGGTTGGGTCGCCGTCGAGGCCGCCACCTCGGCGGCGAACGGGCTCAGCTGGAACCAACCCGGGAACTGGTCGGCCAGCTCACGGCGGCCGGTCACCACGACCTCGCCGCGCTGGATCGAGCCGCGGATCGACCGGTGGCCGAACCACCACTCGTGCCACACCTCGGACGGGGCGCTGGCGTAGAGGTCCACGTCGAACAGCGGGTCCCGGGCGCACACCGACGAGTTGGCCCCGTCCAGGACCAGCCAGCCGTGGTGGGCCTTGGCGCCCTCGAACGTGAGCTGCACGGTCGTGCGCCCGACGGGCAGCCGGTCCAGCACGAGCCCGGACCTCATCCGCCAGAGCAGCAGGTGCGGGTTGAGCTGGCCCTCGCTCGGCCGGGGGAACCGCCAGCGCACCCCCCACGAGCCGAGTGCCTCCAGCACGGTCCGGAGCGCCACGCCGGCCTCGGTCAGCCGGTAGCCGGCGGTGCCGCGCTCGCCCGGTTCGAGCGCCGTGACCAGGCCGGCCCGCTGGAGTTGGCGAAGCCGCTGGCTGAGCAGCGTCCGGGACAGCCCGGGCAGCCCCCGGTGGATGTCGTTGAACCGCTCGGCCCCGCTCAGCAGCTCGCGGACGATCAGCAGGTTCCACCGCTCGGTGAGCAGCTCCGCGCTCATCGAGACCGGGCAGTACTCCGGGGCGGTGGCCATGAGCGGAGTCTAGGAGCGCAGCGCGGGGCGGGCGGTACAGGTTCTGTACTAGTCGGGTTTCCTGGCGGCTGCTCTGATGCCGGCATGACACTCCGAGTGACCATGGTCGGCGGCCCCACGGCCGTGCTGGAGATCGGCGGCGTGCGGGTCATCACCGACCCGACCTTCGACCCGCCCCAGACCTACCCCGGCAACCCCGGGGCCGGCATCCCGGTGATCACGAAGACCGTCGGCCCCGCCCTCGGCGCCGACGAGGTCGGGCGGGTGGACGTCGCGCTCGTCTCGCACGACCACCACATCGACAACCTCGACGGGGCCGGGCGGGAGTTCCTGGTCGGGGTCGGGTCGGTGTTCACCACGTCGGCCGGCGCGGAGCGGCTGGGTGGCGGCGCCGTCGGGCTCGAGCCGTACGGGTCGGCGACGGTGCCGCGGCCGGGCGGCGGTGAGCTGACGGTGACCGCCGTCCCCGCGCACCACGGTCCGGACGGCCTGTGGGAGCTGGTCGGCCCGGTGATCGGTTTTGTGCTGTCCGGGGATGGGCTGCCCACCGTGTACGTGAGCGGCGACAACTCGTCGCTGGAGGTGGTCGAGGAGGTCGCGGACAAGATCGGTGAGGTCGACGTCGCCGTGCTGTTCTGCGGCGGCGCGAAGTTCGACGAGATCATGGACGGCGCGTACCTCACGCTGAGCAACGCCGATGCCGTCCGTGCGGCGGAGCTGCTGGGCTCGGCCACGGTGGTCCCGGTGCACGCGGACGGTTGGGCGCACTTCAGCCAGAGCTCCGCGCAGCTGCGTGCCGCGTACGAGGCCGCCGGGATCGGGGACCGTCTCGCCGTGGTCGCGCCGGGTGCGACGGCCGACCTCGGCACCTCGGACTGAGGCGGCCATGTCGACGTATGTGCTGGTACCGGGCGCGTGGCACGGCGGTTGGGCGTGGCACCCGGTGGCGAGGGAGCTCGAGTCGGCCGGCCACCGGGTGATCGCACTGACGCTGCCGGGGCTGTCGGTGGGGGATGATCCGGCCGCGGTGACCCTGTCCGACGCCAGCGAGTACGTGGCCGGCGAGGTCGAACGCCGTGACCTCGGTGAGGTCATCCTGGTCTGCCAGGACTCGAGTGCGCTGCCGGTGACCGCGGCTGCGCACCGGGTCCGGCGGCGGCTGGCCCGGATCGTGCACTGGGGCGGGTTCGTGCCGGTGGCCGGCGAGTCCGTGCTGGACACCATCCCGACCGCCGACGCCGACATGCTGACCGGGGCCGCAAAGGCCGCCGGCGGCGACTCGGTGCTGGTCCCCGTACACCGCTGGCGCGCGAACTTCCTGAACACCGCACCCGAGCACGTCCAGGACCTCGCGTACTCGCTGCTGCGGCCGCAGCCGATGGCCTACTTCACCGAGTCCCTGGACCCAGCGGAGGCCGCCGTGCCCGACCTCCCCGCGACCTACGTCGTCGGCTCGGCCGACCAGTCGCTGCCCCACGACGACGACTGGTACGACCCGAAGTACACCGCGCGGCTCGGCATCCGGCCGGTCGTCATCGACGCCTGCCACGCCGCGTTCTTCGCCGAGCCGCACCTGCTGGCCGGAGCGCTGGACAAGGTCGGCAGCTAGAGCCGCAGCCGGACGGCTCGCGCGGGTTGCACGGCTCGCGTGGGTTGCGCGGGTTGCGCGGCGGGCGGTGTGTGCGGGGGGCAGTGCGTGTGACGGCTAGAGGCGGATGGACTTCTTGTTCATGAACTCCTCGATGCCGGCCGCGCCCAGCTCCCGGCCCATGCCGGAGCGCTTGATGCCGCCGAACGGGAGGTCGGCCTGCGACCCGCCTGCACTGTTCAGGTACACCATGCCGGCCTCGATCTGGTCGGCGACGCGGCGGTTGCGCTCCGGGTCGGTGCCCCACACACTCGCCCCGAGGCCGAACGGGCTGTCGTTGGCGATTCGGATCGCGTCGTCCTCGTCCTGCGCGCGGAACACCAGGAACACCGGGCCGAAGATCTCCTCGGAGTAGGCGTCCATCTCGGGGGTGACGTCGGTGAGCACGGTGGCCTCGAGGTAGGCGCCGGGGCCGTCGATGCGGCGGCCGCCGGCGCGCAGCGTCGCGCCCTGCTGGACCGCCGCCTCGACCTGGCCGGCCACCTCGTTCGCCGCCGTGGCCGAGGCGAGCGGGCCGAGCTTGGTGGCGGGGTCGGCGGGGTCGCCAGGAAGGTAGAAGTCGGCTACCCGCTTGCTCAGGCCGTCGACGAAGTCGTCGTAGAGGTCGGCCAGCACGATCATGCGCTTCGGCGCGTTGCAGGACTGGCCGCAGTTGCGCATCCGCGCGGTCGCGGTGGCCTTCACGGTCTCGTCGAGGTCGGCGGTGTCGAGCACGATCAACGGGTCGGCCCCGCCGAGCTCCAGCACCGCCTTCTTCAGGTTCCGGCCCGCCTCGGCCGCCACGGCGATGCCGGCCTGCTCGCTGCCGGTCAGGGAGACGCCCTGGATGCGCGGGTCCTCAAGGATCCAGGGCACCTGCTTGCTGGACGCGAACGTGTTCATGTACACGTCGTCGGGCACGCCGGCGTCGCGCAGGACCTGCTCGAACGCGGCCGCCGAGCGGGGACAGATCGAGGCGTGCTTCAGCAGGATCGTGTTGCCGAGCACCAGGTTGGGCGCGACGAACCTGGCTACCTGGTAGCAAGGGAAGTTCCACGGCATGACGCCGAGCAGCGCGCCGATGGGGTTCTTGGTGATGACCGCCGCGCCGCGCTTGATCGACACGGGTTCGTCGGCCAGCAGCGTGGCGGCGTTCTCGGCGTAGTAGTTGAAGATGTCGACGACGATGCCGATCTCGCCACGGCCCTCGTTGATCCGCTTGCCCATCTCCAGCGTCATGATCGCGGCCAGCTCGTCGGACCGTTCGGCGAACAGCTCGGCGGCGCGCGACACGATCTTCGCCCGCTCCGCGACCGTCCGGCGCCGCCACGAGGAGTAGCCACGGTGTACGCGCTCGATCGCGGCGCGGACCTCCAGGTCGGTCGAGTTCGGGATCTCTTCGACGAGCTCACCCGTCGCCGGGTTGGTGACTGTGTACATGGGGTTGCGGGTCTCCAGTCCTGGGCGGCACAGGTGCGCGGCGGTGGTGCCGGTTACACCGTGTCCACGCCGGGCGCCACGAGGCAAGCGCGCGTTCGATCAGGTCTTCGATCTGTTGATTCGTGCCGTCAATCAGCGCTGGTGGCTGGTCCGGGCGGGCGGGGTGAGCTTCGACACGGGCCCGGATCGGGTGACGCGCACTCAGAGCACCTGCGCGACCCGGTACCCGATCCCGCCCTCGACAAGATAACCCGAGCCGACGCACACGATGTCGTTCATCCAGGCGTACCGCTGCGCCGCCGTCTCGAAGAGGGGGTTGGTCCTGAAGTAGTAGCGGGCGGGGTCGATCTGGTACCGCGCGGCGGGGTCGGCGAGCTCGGTGCGCAGCTCGGGCGGGGTGACGAAGCGGCCGCCGTAGGTCATGTGCAGCAGCGCGCCGTCGTCGGTGCGCAGGGCCAGCCGGACGTCCAGGGTCATCACCCCGCCGGACCGGAACAGCGCCCAGTCGCCGCCCTGAGCCAGCACCTCGCCGCGCAGCCTCGGTCCCTCGAACGAGCCGCCCGCCGCGCCGTACAGGACCCGGCGGCCGAGCGGACCGCGTCCCATATCCACCGGCGGCTTCAGGTCCACGATGAGCTCGAACAGGGGCGTGGACACGATCGGACCGGTGCCGGGCGGTGTCAGGTCGCCGACGCTGGGCGGTGTCGGCTCGCCGCTGCCCGGTGGGGCCGGCTCGCCGAAGATCCTCTGCCGCACGGCGTCCGTCGACACCCCCGACTGGGCGCAGAGCGCCGACAGGTCGAAGCAGAACCGTTCACTTGCGATCAGGTCGTCCCGGAAGCCGAACTCGATGAACACGGGCAGCTCGGCGCGCCGCCCGTTGGGGACCACGCCGAACCGGTCGCCGCTCATGGTCATCCGCGCGGTGCCCCAGCAGACGAGGTTGTCGGCGGTACCTGCGTGGCCGTGCAGCTCGACGTCGTAGTCCGGGAAGGAGGCGAAGAACCTGGTCAGGGTGCGCTCGTTCTCGGCCGTGCCCCGCGCGGCAGTGCCGAACGCCGGCGTGGTCAGCACCATCTCGGGGTGCATCAGCCGCAGCGCGGCCGGTACGTCGTGGCGGCTCTTGGCGATGGCGAGCGCCTGCGCCAGCTCGAACATGCGGTGGCCGTCCATGGGCGTGCTCCTCGGTCGGGCGGATCGGCGTTGATGACTCAACTCCAACTGAACGTACGATCGGTCGCATGGTTTTACAAGCTGTGCCAGGATGACCCCATGAGCGAGGCGGTGTCGGATCAAAGGCCGGTGTCGGATCAGCGGCCGGTGGCGGACCAGCGGCTGCTGAGGGGTGCGCGGTCCCGGCGGACGATCGTGCGCCACGCGGTGGACGTCGCGTCACTGAAGGGGCTGACCGGGCTCAGCCTCGGCCGGCTCGCCACCGACCTCGGGCTGAGCAAGAGCGGCGTGCAGACCCTGTTCGGCACGAAGGAGAACCTGCAGCTCGCCACGGCGGAGGCGGCTCGGCGGGCGTTCGTCGACGCGGTGGTCCGACCCGCGCTCGCGGCGCCCAGCGGCGCGGCCCGGTTGCGTGTGCTGGTGGACCGGTGGGTCGACTATGCGCAGGCGCCGCTGTTCCCGGGCGGGTGCTTCTGGTCGGCGAACCTGGCCGACTTCGACAGCAGGCCCGGCCCGGTGCGCGACGCGCTGGCGCGCCACCAGCGCGACTGGCGCGACCTGCTCGCCGGCACGCTGCGGGACGCCGTCGAGGCGGGGGAGGCCGCGTCGCTCGACGCCGACCTCGCGGCCTTCCAGCTCGACGCGGTGCTGCTCGCCACCAACACCGCGCTGCGGCTCGGCGAGGACGACGCCGTACCCAGGGCCCGGCGGGTGCTCGACGGGCTGCTCGCCCCTCCCGTGCGGTGAGGCGCGACCAGTCGATGCCGATCGGTCAGTCGGTGCTGATCAGGTAGTGCCGGAACAGGCCGATGGCCCTGCGCGCCTCGGTGATGTGGGCGTTGCTCGCGCCGTGGCGGCACAGCTCGGCGTAGTAGGCGTCCTCGGTGCAGCGGGACTCGCCCCGCTCGCGCTGGACACGCTGCCAGCGCAGGAAGACCCCCACGGAGCCGGCGCAGCGCCCGCGGTTCGCGAGCGACGGCTGGCGGCGGGCGAGCCAGTCGATGAAGCCCTCGACGGTGGTATCGACCGATGGCTGCGACGTGGCCGTCGTCATGTGTTCTCCCCAGCGGCGCGTTCGGTGTCTGGACTACGGAAGGTAGTGGTGCGCCGATCGGTGGCTCATCCTTGTCACCTGATCGACGGCTAGTCGCGCCACGATAGCGGGATATTGGCGGCTCCCGGTGGTCGACACCCGCTAGTTGTCCCCGATCGGTACTCGCCGGTTGGTGCTCGCCCGGTTGGTGCTCACTGGCGGTTGGCGCCGGTGCGCAGTGGGGAGTAGTCGGGCTGGGCCTCCGGCAGTGGTGGGTTGAGCGCGCTGTACTCGGCGCCGCCGTGCACGACCCGTCCGCCGACCATGGTCAGCACCGACCCGATGCCGGGGATCCGGGCGGCCGGTACCGTCAGGTAGTCCTCGGTGAGCACCGCCAGGTCGGCGTAGTTGCCCGGGGTCAGCGTGCCCTTGGCCGCGTCCTCCCCGGAGAGCCTGGCGCTGCCCCAGGTCAGCAGCTCGAGGGCGCTGATCCGGTTGAGCGACCTGGCTCTCCGGGTCGAGCACCGGCAGCTTGGCCAGCGTGTTGTAGAGCAGCGTCGGGTTGGGTTTGGCGATCAGTAGGCCGGTCGGGTTGCCGGCGGCGTCGCGCTCGATCTGCGAGCCGGGCACCTCGGGGGTGTTGCGGTCGATGCCGAGCAGTCGAAGCGCCGTGCGGTTGAGCAGCGCGCGGTCGTAGAGGTGCAGCAGGAGGACGGGCTTGTCGGGCACGGCGGCGTTGAGCTCGTCGGCCGTGGGCAGGCGCTGCTCCCGCCCAGGTGGCGCGATCGTTTGCGGCGTGCCGGCGTGCCGGCCGGCCTGTTGTTGCCCAACTCCACAGGAGGCAGGTTGCGAGCGCCAAAATCCTGCTTCCAGTGGAGTTCGGTAACAACAGGCCGGTCCGGCCGGTCCGGCGGCCTGGCTGTCCGAGCGGTGCGGGTCTGTGATTGTCTCGGGGCATGGGCGTCGAGATCGCGCGGTTCCTCCGGTTGCTGACCGCGCTGCCGGGTGCCGAGCAGAAGGTGTCGGCGAACTACACGTCGTTCAGCGTGCAGGGCCGTAAGTTTGGCTACCTGTGGCCGAGGACCCGGACCGTCGGCCTGAAGCAGACCATCTCCGAGCAGCTCGCCCTCGTCGCCGAGCGCCCTGAGGTGTTCGAGGTGCAGTTCACCGCCGGCGGGTTCGGCTGGGTGGTCGTCCAGCTGGACGGGATCGAGCTGGACGAGCTGAGCGAGCTCGTGCTGGAGGCGTGGTGGCTGTCCGCGCCCGAGCAACTGCTCACCGCCCCGCCGACGCCGGCCGACCTGGTCGAGGCCTGACAGAGCTCGCTGCTCGCCGCCGCCGGCCGCTGCTCGCCGCCGGCCGCCGGCCGCGCTGCGCCGGCCGCGCTGCGCCGGCCGGCGCGCGCCGGCCGCCGTGCGCCGAGTTCAACCGCAGTGGCTTTCGATCAGGTATTTCACGCCCTGCGGTTGAACTCGGCGGAGCAGTGCACGTGCGACCGGGGGAGTTTGAGTGGCTCGCCGGCCCGGTGGTGCGGGTGGTGCCGGTGGTGTCGGGGTGCCACCGAATCGGCTGGCCGGTGTCGGGGCCGAGGGCTAGGTTCCGTCCTGGGACTGTGGCGGTGCGTGGGAAATGGGGTTCGGTGTGGTCGAGGCGGGGTTCGTCTACCGGAGTGCGTCCGAGCTGCTCGAGCTGCTGGCCGCCGGCGAGGTCTCGGCGGTAGAGCTCGCCGAGGAGGCCATCGCTCGCATCGAGCGGTACGACGCGACGATCAACGCGGTGTGCGTGCGGGACTTCGACCGGGCGCTGGCGGCGGCCAGGGATGCCGATGCCGCGCGCGCCCGGGGCGAGGTGCGGCCGCTGCTCGGGGTGCCGATCACAGTCAAGGAGTCGTACCACGTGGCGGGCCTGCCGATCACGTGGGGCATGCCGGTGTTCAAGGACTTCGTGTCCGACACCGACGCGCTGGCGGTGGCTCGTGTCAAGGCCGCGGGCGCGGTCGTGCTCGGCAAGACGAACGTGCCGTTCGTGCTCGGTGACGTGCAGAGCTACAACGAGATCTACGGCACGACCGGCAACCCGTGGGATCCCGAGCGCACCTGCGGCGGTTCTTCCGGCGGGTCGGCCGCTGCGCTGGCCGCCGGCTACGGGGCGCTGTCGCTGGGCTCCGACATCGCGGGGTCGCTGCGCAACCCGGCCCACTTCTGCGGCATCTACGCGCACAAGCCGACGTTCGGGCTGGTGCCGGGGCGTGGGCACACTCCGCCGCCGGCGCCGGTGCTGCCCGGCGAGCGCGACCTGGCGGTGATCGGCCCGATGGCGCGCACGGCGGCCGACCTGTCACTGCTGCTGGACCTGCTCGCCGAGCCTGACCCGCTCACCCTCGGCGTCGCGTACCGGCTCGCGTTGCCGCCCGCCCGGCACACCGACCTGGCGGACCACCGGGTCTTGGTGATCGACTCGCATCCGGTCGTCCCGACCTCGGCCAGCGTGCGGACCGCGATCGACGGGTTCGTGGACAAGTTGACCGGCGCCGGGGTGAAGGTGGCGCGCGAGAGCGCCCTGCTGCCGGACCAGACCGCGGCCGCCGGGCTCTACCTGCGGATGCTGCTCTCCGTACTCGGCGCGAGTTTCCCGCCGGAGCACTACGAGCAGGCCCGCGCGGCGGCGGCGCAGCTGGACGCCGCCGACCGGAGCCTGGCCGCCGAGAGCACCCGGGGCACGGCACTCAGCCACAAGGACTGGGTGCTCGCCGACCAGGAGCGGGCCGTCCTGCGGCAGCGCTGGCGCGAGCTGTTCGCCAAGTTCGACGTCGTGCTCGCTCCGATCATGCCGACGCCGGCGTTCCCGCACGACCACAGCGACCTGAACACCCGGCTGATCAACATCGACGGCACCGACTACAACTACCTCTCCCAGGTGGCTCTGGCCGGCATGGCGACGCTGCCCGGCCTGCCAGCCACGGTGTTCCCGATCGGCCGTTCGGAAGAGGGTCTGCCGATCGGTGTGCAGGCCATCGGGCCGATGTACGGGGACCGCACCCCGCTCCGCTTCGCCGAGCTCGCCGAGCGCGACTTCGGCGGCTTCACACCCCCGCCGCTCGACTAGAGGGTCCCGTCCGCTCGGGGATCGACTCCGGGGCCGGGCGGCGATGCGCGGCGGAGTGGCCAGGTTGGCCACGACCTCTCGGCGGGATCTCGGCCGGCTGGCCACCTGGCCCAACTGGTCGTTGGCCGCGTGGCCACGCCAGCTTGCGAGGCCTCGGGTGAGGTGGCCACGGCCCGGCCACGCGGTCCACGAATTGGGAAGTGGAGGATGGCCACCGGTTGGAAACGGCCGCGCCGGTGGTCGGTCGATGGGCCGTTCCTGCCCTGCCGAACGGTCGGTTCACTGCCGTCGGGAGCTCCGGCGGGAGGCGGGAATTTCATATTCCAGAATCACTGGACCGGCGTCGCGAAATTGCATCGGCGACCTTTCCGGACCGCATTTTTTCGGCGTGAGGTGGTCCCCGGTTTCGCCGTTTTCGGGACTGCTCAGGAGTGTCACCGCAGCGCCCTCGGACAGTCCGGTCACGGTGCGGCGCGTGGCTCTGTCGGCGCGCCGGAGCGGCGACTCCCGCGTGTGGCCACTGTTCGCACCACTGGGTTCCTCGGTCCGCCCGGAGCCGGCCGCGGTTCACCGAGGAGGTGGCTGCCCGGACGGGTCGGGCCAACCGGCCGGCGCGCGTGCGATGGCTGATGCCCGAGAGGTCGATCGGACGACTTTCGAGTGGACAGCACTTGGTTGGTTCCCCTACCCTGCGATGTAGAGGAGATCGACTCGTCGGCTGGCGCTCGTGTGCCGGGCGGGGAGGATGCACTTACGCGTGACGCATACCGCGTATCGTGCCGATTGTCTCGAGTGGGTGGGTGCTTCGCGCCTGCCCATGAGCAGCTGGCCGAAGTCCCTGGTCAGCTGCCGATCGACTTGGTTCGCCGGCGCCTTGTAGCCCCGCGACTCGAGGATGTTCCTCCGCGTGAGGCATACCGCGGCTGGTTCCGATCACCCTCATAGAAGTTCCGCGCGATCGGCGTCCTTGCGGACTCCGACCCGCACCACCTCCCCCGGCGATCCAGGAGCGACCTCAGTGAGTACCGCGACCTCGGCAGGCACCCGGTGCGCAAGCACCGTCGTGTCGTTGCTGTGGCGCGCGCTGGGGTCGCTGACCTTCGGCAAGGTGCTCATCGGCGCCGCGCTGATCTGGGTGGCCGCGATGGTCGGGGCGGCCGGCGGCAACGCGCACGATCTCAATTCGGTTCCCGCCGCGAATGAATTCACCGCGGTGGGGGCCGAGGAGCACGAAATCGTATTGGCGAGCAACCAGGTCGGCGGAGATGACGGCTCTGCCGACATCAATGACTCGGGCGTGTCGGGCTGGGTGGGTCAGCCGGGCGTGGGCGGCGCACAGCGAGTGTCCGGCGGCGGCACGGCCAGCGGGCTGCTGGCCGCCGACCCGAGTGGCCACCTGGCCGGCCGGCGGCGGTCACTGGGCGAGCTGCGCGCGGCGCGGCAGCAGCAGGTGGCCGATGAGGAGCCCGCCTCCTGGCCACCCGCGGATGGCCACGGCCACGGCTCCGACTCGGTGGCCACGAGCTCGGCCAGCAACGCGGTGGCCAACAGCCGGGTTGGCTCCGACCACGCCGGCACGCTGACCCGCACGGTGCTCGGATCGATCCGGTCAGCGATGCACCCGGCGCTCGAGTTCGTCTCCGGGCTGGCCGACCGGTTCGCCGGCTCCTTGACGAGTGGCTCCGGGCAGCCCCCCAGCGGGAGCGCGTCCACCGCGGCGGACCGGCGGACCAGTGCGCAGGCCCCGGCTAGCCCGACCACCTCGAAGGGCTCCGGCCTCCTGGGGTGGCTGATGAACCTGCTCGGTGTCGCCGGCTCCTCGGATGGTTCCGGGTCGGGTGGTTCCGGTTCCGCCGGCTCCGGGCCGGGTGGCTCGGCTGGCGGTGGCCACGCGGTCGGGGTGGCTCCGCATACGGCGGCCGCGGCCAAGGCGGCCACCGACGCGGTGACCGGAACGATCAACGAGGCGACCGACGCGATGGCCATCGGGCCGAACGGTCAGAACGTGGCAAAGCCGGCCGGCCGGACCGGCTCCTCGGACGCGGCGTCGTCGCCGGCCGGGCTGAGCGGTGCCGCGCCGCCGGGCCCGGGAGTCGACCGGCTGTTCTCCGGAATCGTAGATCTCGTGTCCGGAGTTGTGGGCACCGTCGGCGGGCAGGCGGCCGGACAGCAGACGCACGCAGCGCTGACCCGGATGACTGACCAGGTTGAGTCGGCACTGGCGGTCGGCGCGGCGCTGACCAACAACGCCGGCAACACCGGGATCGGCGGCGCCGGTGGTCGGCAGCCCGCCGTCACAGGTTCGGTACCAGCGCGTGACGCCGGCCCGACAACCACCTCCCGCCCGGGCGGCGACAGCCACCACGGTGCGGGCGCGGTCACCGCGCTGGCCTCCCGGATCGCCGGCTGCGCCTCTGGTCCCGGTTGCGCGGACGACCTCGCCGGCGCGGTGTCGAAGCTCGTGGCGTCGCTGAGCGGGCGGGGTCCCCCAGCAGCGCAGAGCACCGACACCCGCAACACCGGTGGCCAGAGTGGCCGCCACGGCTCCGACAGTGTCAGCAACACCGGCTCTCGTAACACCCAGGTGGGCCGCCAGGTCGAGAACGCGCTCGCGCAGCTCTCCCCGGCGGTCACCAGCCTGATCGACAACACGATCTTCCGAGCCACCGCGTCTACTCCTCCGACCTCGTCCTCGGCGCCGACAACCCGGCCCGCTTCCTCCACCGGCTTCCCCAGCGCGTCGACCACCGCGGCGCTCGGTGATGGGATCGTCGGGCTGATCGGGGATGTACTCAGTGCGGTCGGCCAGTTCCTCGGTCAACTCGCCACGCAGTCCGGCAACGCCGGCCCGGCCGTGAACCAGGGCAGTGCCAGCCAGGGCGGCGCCAGCCAGGGCAGTGCCAGCCAGGGCAGTGCCAGCCAGGGCGGTAGCCAGAACTCCGGTTCGGCCGGTCAGCCCGCTCAGAGTTCCGGGCCCGGGTCCAGCAGTGTCGACCAGCTCGCCCAGGGCATCACCGAGCTCGTCGAGAACTGCTTGGCACAGAACGGCCTCACCGGCACCGGCTCCTCGGGTGACAGCCACGACGGCTCCAACGCCGGGTCCGGACACCACCACCACGACTCCGACGACGCGGACGACTCCGGGTCGCGTCGCCATCATCACCGCGGCGACCAGAGCGGCGACCAGAGCAGTACTGGTACTGGCCAGAGCAGCGGCTCCGGGTCGGCAGGGCCCAGCGGCGTGGACCAGCTGGTGCAGGGCATTAGCCAGTTGGTACAGAGCTGGTTGGCGCAGCACGGTCTGGCCGGCTCCGGTACCTCGGGGTCGGGCGCTGCTGGTTCGGGTACCGGGAGTACCGGCGCGACTCCGAATGCCGAGCAGTGGGTCTCCAACCACATGGCCCAGACCGGTTCGCGCGGCGCCGGCACTTCCGGGAACGGTGCGAACAGCTCGAGTGCGCTGCCCTCAGCTGTGACCCGGCCGGGTCCGGGGGTAGACCAGATGTTCTCGTCGTTGGTCGAGCTGGGCTCGGGTGTCGTGGGCGCGGTGGCCGGCCACGATGCGGGGGCGGGTACCCATCAGGTGTTGTCCGGGGTGGCTGATCAGGTTGAGTCGGCGATGACCACCGGCGTGGCGCTGCGGCGCGACCTCGGTGGCGCCGATTCGGGTCCGGGCGGTTCGGGCGACACCGGCCAGCAGTGGGGTCTCCCCGGCACTCGCGCGGCGCAGCTTGCCGGGTCGGGTCGTACCGCTGGTCGCGGTGCCGGTGGTTCCGGTTCGAGCGATGGCATGACCGAGGCCGCCCCGGGCAACAGCGGTTGTGAGCTCGAGGCTGGCCCGGGTTGCCCGGCCGCGGACAAGGCCAGCTCCACGGTATTGGCGGTGCTCCGGGGCCGGGGTCCTCCGTCTTCGTTGAACCTGCGCAACAACACGATCGGCAACATCAGCGGTGCCATCTCCAGCCGTGTCGGTGACCAGGTCGAGAACGCGGTGTCGCGGTTCTCCCAGGCGATCACGTCGCTGGTCGACAACTTTGTGCCCGGCCCGGCGCGGGCCGTGGGTTCGAAGGGTGGCGGCTCGAGCCGGCCCACCTCAATCGGTAACTCGGGCAACTCCACGGACATGCGCGGCCCGCGCGTCGGCAGGGTCCCTGGTCCAGTGGGTGATGTGCTCTCCGAGATCAGCCAGCTGATCGAGCGGCTCGGTGGTTCCGGCTCCGGTTCCGATGGCCGCACCGGCCCGGGTGGGTTCTCCGGGGATGGGTGGTCCGGTTCGGCCCACCAGCACCAGTCCCAGAGCTCTGACTCTGACTCCGCCGGTAGCGGCACGGGGCATCAGCACTGGGGTGCGGGCCGTGGTGGCCAGGTCACCCAGGGCAGCGGGCAGTCCGTCCAGCCTGGGCGGAGTGGTTCGACCCAGTTGAGTGGTGTGGCTGAGCTTGCTCAGGGCATCACGCAGCTGGTGCAGAACTGGCTCGCCAGCAATGGCCTCGGCACCCGGTCCGGATCCGGGGCGGGGCAGAGCGCGGGTACTGGATCCTCCGGGGCGCCTAGCACTGGTGGGTCCGGGTCGCAGGTGGATCCGGCGCAGCAGTTGATTTCTTCGATCTTCGATCTGGTGTCGCGGATCGTGTCCTCGGTGGCCGGGCCGGCGGTTGGGCAGCAGACGCGGGCGGCGCTTTCCCAGGCGATGAACTCGCAGGGAACCGGCGGCCAGCAGGACGGCCAGGTCGATGGTCAGGGCGGCCAGTCCGGGCAGGGTCAGCGGCAGTGTGGGGTGGGCTGTGAGGCGGGTCAGCCGAGTTCGACGGGGTTCCAGTCGATGCTGGCCAAGCGTCCACCGCCGTCGCTACTGCCTGCCGACGACCCGAGCAG
>DATAYB010000865.1:0-15221 GCA_036272795.1 Pseudonocardia sp. | reverse complement strand
CAGCATGCGCGCGTAGGCGGCCCGTGCCTCGCGGTTGGCGCGCAGGAATCGGCCGACGACGACCACGCGCCGCAGTCCCGGCACCTCGGACCAGAGGTCGAGCCCGCGCCCGGTGAGCATGATGTCGTCGACGGCACCGGGATTTCCGCTCTCGGTGCTGAACACGACACTGTGGCCGAGGTCGCTCAGGACCTGCCAGCTGACGGCGACCTCGGTCGGGTCGAAGTCGGGGTCCGAGATCGGCATCAGGACCGTGGCCATCGGAACTTCCTCTCCGAGGGCGACAACGCCGCCGTCCCTTGCCTGTCAGTATCAGCGCCGACGCCTGCTCCGGCGGGGGAACTCTCCGATGACGAACTCGTCGAGATAGCCGGATCTCGGCCGAGACGCGGCGCCGGGATGGGCGCGCGCCGGCGGGCGGTGGCGACGGCCTCGGAGATCGGGCCCACGCCACGGCCCACCTCGTTCGGAACGACTGTTCCGAATGTAGCATGCGCAGTGTTAGAGTCGGAACAGTCGTTCCGTGATAGGTCGAAGGGGAGCCGCCGTGAGCGAGGCATCGCGGCAACCGAGCGCCGGCGGAGCTCGCGCCATCAACCGGGCCCGGGTACGCACCCGGCTGCTCGACTCCGCCGAGGAGCTGTTCGCGGGACGCGGTTACTTCGGGGTCAGCGTCCGCGACATCACCGACCACGCCGGCACCCGGGTGGCGGCGGTCAGCGACTACTTCGGGGGCAAGGAGAACCTGTTCCGCGACGTCCTGCTGCGCAGGATCCACCCGATCAACGACGACCGGAGGGCCCGCCTCGCGGCGCTGCCGCGGACCGGGGCGCGATCCCGCCGGCTGCGTGCACTGATCCACGCGTTCACCGAACCGATGCTGACCCGCGCCGGCAACGACCCCGGCTGGCGCTGCTACTTCCGCTTCATCGCCCAGCTGGCGAACTCCGCCCAGCCGCAACAGCTCCTCGTCGCGGACGAGTACAACGCGATCGCCGGGGAGTTCGTCGACCACCTGGCGCACGTCTTTCCCGAGGCCGACGACGCCGCGCGCCACGACGCCTACCTGCACATGCTCGCGGCGACCCTGCAGGTCTTCTCCACCAACCTCCGGCTCGACAGCATCACAGCCGGCCGGCTGCGCACCGACGACCTCGACCGGCGGCACACCTCCCTGGTCACGTTCCTCGAGGGTGGCATCACCCACCTCTGCACCCGGACCAGCAAGGAGACGTGATGTTCGAACACCGGGACGGCATGCGGATCGGGTTCGACGTGCAGGTGCCCATGGTCGACGGCACGGTGCTGCGCGCCGACGTGTACCTGCCAGCGGCCGCCGCGCCGGCGCCGGTCATCTTGGCCATGGGCCCCTACGGCAAGGGCCGCCGGTTCCAGGACGAGCCCTACACCTTCCGGTGGCAACGCCTGGTCGAAGCGCACCGGGAGATCCTGGAGGCCTCCGACTGCGCCTACCTGACCTACGAGACTGTCGACCCGCAGCTCTGGACCGCCGCCGGGTACGCGGTGCTGCGGGTGGACTCCCGAGGCAGCGGAGCCTCGCCCGGCCACCTGGAGATCTTCTCCGATCAGGAGACGCTGGACTACTACGAGGCGGTCGAGTGGGCGGGCACCCAGCCGTGGTCCACCGGCAAGGTCGGGCTGTGCGGGATCTCCTACTACGCCATCAACCAGTGGCGGGTCGCCGCGCTGCAACCCCCGCACCTGAGCGCGATCTGCCCGTGGGAGGGCGCACTCGACAGCTACCGGGACATGAGCCGCCACGGTGGGATCCTCGGCAACGTCTTCTACGAGCTCTGGTATCCAGCCCAGGTGCTGTCCAACCAGCACGGCCTCGGCGCGAACGGCCCGGTGAACCCGTGGACGGGCGAGCTGGCCACCGGCACCGAGACCCTGGACGAACGTGAGCTGCTGGCCCGCCGGACGGACCCGCTGCCGGTGCTGCGCGAACACGTCCTCGACGACGCCTGGCACCGGGCCCGCACCCCCGACCTGACCAGGATCACCGTTCCGGTCCTCTCGGCGGCCAACTGGTTCGGGCAGGGGCTGCATGGGCGCGGCAACTTCGAGGGCTTTCTCGGCGCGGCCTCCGCCGACAAGTGGTTGGAGGTCCACCCCGGACGGCACGAGGAGTGGTTCTACCTGCGCGAGAGCGTTGCGTTGCAGCAGCGGTTCTTCGACCAGTTCCTCAAGGGCGAGCAGAACGGGTTCGCCGACACGCCCCGCGTCCTCATGCACGTGCCCGACCCCGACGGCGGCCACCGCGCCCGGACCTCCGACCGGTGGCCACCACGCGGGACGACCTGGACCGAGCTCCACCTCGACCCCGACGGGCTGCGCCTGACCGAGGCCGCGCCCACGACCGAGGGCAGTGCCAGCTTCACCGCCGCTGACGAGGGCGTCACCTTCACCACCGCGCCGCTGCAGCGGCCGACCGATCTGATCG
This sequence comes from Pseudonocardia sp., assembly GCA_036272795.1. Classification (GTDB taxonomy): domain Bacteria; phylum Actinomycetota; class Actinomycetes; order Mycobacteriales; family Pseudonocardiaceae; genus Pseudonocardia. The sequence continues at coordinate 12,757 of DATAYB010000865.1, read as the reverse complement.
GTCCACTCGCCGCCCGGCTGCACGTGTCCACCACCGCCACCGACGCCGACCTGTTCCTGACGCTGCGGGTCTTCGCCCCCGACGGCACCGAGGTCACCGTCGTCGGCGCCGTCACCGACCAGCAGGCGCTGTCCAACGGCTGGCTGCGCCTGTCCCACCGGGCGACGGACCCCGAGCGTTCACTGCGCTGGCGACCGTGGCACCCCCACGACGCGCCACAACCGGTCCGGCCCGGTGAGGTGTACCCCGTGGACGTCGAGATCTGGCCCACCGGCATGCACCTGCCCGCCGGCTACCGGCTCGCGCTCACGATCAGCGGCGCCGACCTCACCCGCCCCGGTGTGCACCCGGCCCAGATCTCGTTGTTCCTCCACACCGACCCCGCGGACCGGCCCTCGACCACCCTCGCCGCAACGACCACCCTGCACCTGGGCCCCGGCTGCCACAACACGCTCCTCGTCCCCGGGGGCGTGAGCCTCGAGACCCTGTGAGTGGTATTGGTCGCTAATAGCGACCAATACCACTCACAGGCCAGGCTGAGCTTTCCGGCGGGCGTTGATGATCCGTTCCCGGGCGGTGACCAGGTGGGTGGTGACAGCGGCCGCGACCGCCGCCGCGTCGCCGGCCAGGATCGTGGCGAGCAGTGCGCGGTGGTTGGCCACCGAGGCCGCGAGCCTGTCGTCCAGCGCGTCGGTGAGCTGGAACAACAGCGCGAACATCGGCACGTGCTGCTCCCAGACCGCGCGGAGCCGGTCGTTGCCGCACGCGGAGTAGAACGCCGAGTGGAACTCGATGTCGGCGCGCGCGAACGCCGGCGCGTCGTCCGCCTGGACCGCCCGCGCCATGGCTGCGATGGCGGCCTCGGCGGCCGCCCGGTAGGTCGCCGGGTCGCCGGCCGCCGCCTGCTGGCAGGCGTGCACCTCGAGCAGCTCGCGCAGCGCGTACAGCGCGCGGACGTCCCGCTCGTCGAGCCCGACGACCCGGTAGCTGCGTCCCGAGCTGACGATCAGGCCTTCACCGGCCAGCGCGCGCAGCGCGTCGCGCACCGGGCCCCTGCTCACCTCGAACCGCGCCGCGAGTGCGGCCTCGACCAGCAGCGTGTCCACCGCGAGCGCGCCGGTGAGTATCTCGGCGCGGAGCGCCCGGCCGACCTGCTCACCGAGTGCGGCCGGGCGCTCGATCCGCATACCCGGTCCAGTGGGCAGGGCGGTCAAGGCAGCGGTCGGGACAGCGGTCGGTGGTGCGGGCATGGCGCGGCTCTCCTGTCGGTTGCGCGGCCAGTCTGCTGCGTGCTGTGCATGCTGTAAACGGTTAACCGTTGACTGAATGGGTGTCATTCGTCAGGGTGTATCCACACCCACCGCGCCCAACGAAGGGACACCGGGGATGGACAGCACGACGAGCGCCCTGCCGGCCGACGAGCAGCGGGCTACCGTGGTCCAGATCGGGCGCCGGCTGCTGCCGCTGATCTTCGCCGGGTACGTGCTGGCGTACCTGGATCGCGTCAACATCGGGTTCGCCCAGCTCGGCATGGGTACGGAGCTCGGTATCAAGGCGGCGGCCTACGGGTTCGCGGCGGCGATCTTCTTCATCGCGTACTTCATCTTCGAGGTGCCGAGCAACCTGTTGATGCGGCGGTTCGGGGCCCGGATCTGGATCGCCCGGATCATGATCACGTGGGGCCTGGTCACGGTGATCACCGGGTTCGTGACGAGCTACCCGGCGCTGGTCGGGCTGCGGTTCCTGCTCGGGGTGGCCGAGGCGGGCTTCTTCCCGGGGATGATCTTCTACCTCACCCAGTGGTTCCGGGCGAACGACCGCTCGGTGGCGCTGGGCTGGTTCATCCTGGCCCAGCCGACCTCGTTCATCCTGGGTGGCTTGTGCGGTGGGGTGATCCTGGACCACGCGCACTGGTTCGGGCTCGGAGGTTGGCGCTGGCTGTTCGTGCTGACCGGGGTGCCGGCCATGCTGATCGGGATCGTGACCCTGGTGCTGCTGCCCAACTCGCCGAAGTCGGCCGCCTGGCTGTCGCCCCGGCGGCGGGACTGGCTGCTGAGCGAGCTGGACGCCGAACAGGGCCCGGAGCAGGCACACGGGGCGCGTCAACAGCTCGCCGCGCTGCGCAACCCCCGCGTGCTGCACCTGGCCGCGATCTACCTGATGCTGTGTACCGGCAGCTACGGCTTCACCCTGTTCCTGCCGCTGATCATCAAACAGATCAACCCCGGGTACTCGGCCACCAAGATCGGCTGGACGGCCGTCGTGCCGTTCCTGTTCGCCGCGCTCGCGATCCTGGTCGTCGCCCGGATGTCGCGGGTCGCCAGGGAGCGGCGCTACTACGTCATCGCGGCAGCCGTGCTGGCCGCGGTGGGGCTCACCGTCGTGGTGGTCTACCGGGGCAGCCCGGGCGTAGCGATGGTCGGCCTGTGCCTGGCCGGGATCGGCGGGTTCGCCTTCCTACCGCCGTTCTGGGCGATGGCCACGACCGGTATGTCCCGTGCACACGCGGCCGTCGGGGTGGCCGTGGTCAACTCGATCGGCAACCTCGGCGGGTTCGCCGGCCCGTACCTGGTCGGCCAGGGCGCCTCGGCCACCGGGGTGACCGCCGGCCTGTTGGTGCCCATCGGCGCGGAGGTACTCGCGGTCGTGCTGCTGCTCGCCTGGCGCAGCCCTGCCCGCCAACCCGGATCGGACCTCCCGGCCCTGGCCGCCCGGCCGACCGCCACGGCCTGACCGGCGCGCCGAGCTGACGGCACCACCGCGCTGACCGGGCAGTGCCGCCTGACCCACCCCCGGGCGCGCCCGGACGATCTCCGGCTGCGAAGCTCGGGGAGTGACCGCGGCCGAGCCCACCCCCGAGCCAGGTGCCGTGCTGCTGCTCGGCGGCCGCAGCGAGATCGGGCTCGCGGTGGTCCGCCGGCTGGTGGGGGAGGGCGCGCGGACCGTGGTGCTGGCGGCGCGGCGGGCGGACCAGCTCGACGAGCAGGAGCGTGCGCTGCGCGCCGACGGCGCCGCCACGGTGCACCGGGTCGAGTTCGACGCCGACGACGTGGCCGCGCACCGGGCCGTGCTGGACAAGGTCGCCGGGCTGGTCGGCGCGCTGGACGTCGTCGTGCTGGCGTTCGGCATCCTCGGTGACCAGGCCAGGGCGGAGCGCGACGCCGCCCACGCGCTCGCCGTCGTGCACACCGACTACACCGCCCACGTCGGCGTGCTCACCGAGTTGGCCACCCTGCTGCGCGCCCAGGGCCGGGGCTCCGTCGTGGTGTTCTCCTCGGTGGCCGGGGTGCGGGTGCGGCGGGCCAACTACGTGTACGGCTCCGCGAAGGCCGGCCTGGACGGGTTCGCCAGCGGGTTGGCCGACGCACTGGCCGGCAGCGGTGTGCGGCTGCTGCTGGTGCGGCCCGGGTTCGTCGTCGGCCGGATGACCGAGGGCATGTCGCCCGCCCCGTTCTCGAGCACGCCCGACCAGGTCGCGGACGCCACCGTGCGTGCGCTGCGGGCGGGCCGGGGTGAGGTCTGGGTGCCGGCGGTGCTGCGGCCGCTCTTTGCCGTCCTCAGGGTGCTGCCCCGGCCGCTGTGGCGGCGGATGCCGAGGTGAGTCGGGGTCGGCTGAGGGCGGCGGCCGGTATCGGTTGGGCGTCCGATAGTTTCTGTGCGCTCTTCGTAGCGAATTGTGTCCGCATGCTGACCATCGGCCTGGTATCAAGGTGACCATGCGCATGGCGGCGGTCCGCTGGGCCGGAGCGGCGGCCGTCCTGGCCGTGTTGGTCGCCGGCTGCGCGAGTGCGCCGCCGAAGGTCGTGAACGCGTCGTCCGCCGCGGTGACGCGGACGGTCACGTTGGCCTCGGCGGTCGGCCCGCGCAACGCCATCGTGCACCGGCCGGCCACGCTGCCCAAGAACTCGCCACTGGTCGTCGTGATCCACGGCGCCTACGGCAGCGCCGAGCAGACCCGCTCGTCCTTCGGCTGGGACGCCCTCGCCGACCGGGACGGCTTCGAGGTGGCCTACCCGAACGGCTTCGGCAAGTTCTGGAACGCCGGGTTCTGCTGCGGCGTCGCGCACAACCGGAGCGTGGACGACGTCGGCTTCCTGCACGGCCTGGTCGAGCAGCTCGTCGTGCAGGACGGCGTGGACCCGCACCGGGTGTACGCGGTGGGCATGTCCAACGGCGCGATGATGACCTACGCCTGGGCATGTGCACGCCCGGAGGACCTGGCCGGGATCGGCCCGGTGGCCGGCGCGCTGGTGGCGCCCTGCCAGCCGACGCCGGCGATCACCGTGGTCGCCGTGCACGGCACCGCCGACCGCAACGTGCCGATCAACGGCGGGGTCGGGCCCAGGAGCGTCTCGCACTACCCGTACCCGTCGCTGGCCACGTCGCTGGCGCCGTTCGTGGCGGCCGACGGCTGCGGGCCGACGCCGAAGGTGGTCGACCGTCAGCCCGTCGCCATCAGTACCTGGACCTGCGCGGGGGAGCGCAACGTGACGCTTGCCGTGATCACGGGGCTGGGGCACGACTGGCCCGGTTCGCGGCCGACCAGCACGGCCAACGCCATCAAGCGTGTGATCCGCCCGCCTGCGCCGTTGGACGCGACGACGTTCCTGTGGTCGCACCTGCGCAGCTCGATGCTCAGCTGAGCTCGTTCGCGCGCCGTGCCGTCAGGTGTCGCGCCGCCCCCGCAGCGGGTGCTCGGGCGGCACCTCGATCACCGCGATCCGCACGCCGTCCGGGTCGGCCACCCACATCTCGTCCAGCCCCCACGGCTCGCGGCGCGGCTCCCGCAGCACCTTGACGCCGTTCGCGAGCAGCTCCCGGTGGGCGGCCTGCAGGTCGCGGACCTGCAGCCACAGCGCTACCGACGGCCCCGGCGGCTGCTCGGCACGGCCTGAGAGCTCGAGCAGGCCACCCCCGCCGAGCAGGAACACCGTGCCGCGGTCGGGCCCGCTGCCGAACTCCCGATAGATCGCCAACCCGAGCTGGTCGCGGTAGAACTCCCGGCTGCGCACCGGGTCGGTCGGGCTGAACATGACGCGGCTGGTGAGTACTTCCATCCGCACAGAGTGCCCCGCCGCGCGCCTCAGCAAAACCGCCGGGCCGGCACCCGGGCGCGGCCTGTTGTTACCGAGCTGCACACCAGGAAGCTTTTTCCATGATCGAACCTGCCCTGTTGTGGAGTTCGGTAACAACAGGCAGGCCGGCCAGGCTCGGCGCGGGGTCAGAGCGAGTAGGCGCCGAACCGGGTCCACGCCACGATGAGGGCGATGATCAGCAGTACCACGTTGCCGGCGACGAAGGGGTACTCCTTGCGGCGGCCGTGGGTGATCGCGGCGCCGATCATGAGCAGTACCAGGCCCAGTGCTGCGAGCGGCACGAAGACGGTCGCGATGCCGGTCAGCGCCGGGAGGATCAGCCCGATCGCGGCCAGCACCTCTACCGCCCCGATGGCCTTCACACCGTTGTCGGGGTAGTCGTCCACCCAGCCCATCTGGGCGCGCAGCTCGGCCTTCGGCCGCAGCAGCTTGACCAGCCCGGCGGCGACGAACACAACGGCGAGCAGGATCTGCAGTACCCAGACCAGAGTGGCCATCGGCGTGCCTCCAGATGGTGTTGACGATGTCGGTGAGGCTAGCGGTGAAATTATCGAAAATCGTCCCCTGACCGGTCGGTACCTGGGGGAGGCGCGCCGGGGCGGGGCCGGTTCGTGACACCGTGCACGGCCGGTGTCGGTGTCGGCGACTACCATCGAGACGGTTGAGGCACTTACGGGTCTGCGCCGAGTCCGCGCGGCCCGATCATGGAGGAAATGCGTGGCTGAGGTATCGGCGGACGTGGTATCGGCGGACGTGCGTTCGCTGGAGGAGCTGACCAGGGATGCGGTGGCCGGGGCGATGGCCGCCGTGCTGCCGCCCGAGCTGGCCGGGGCCGACCCGGTGATCCGACGTTCCGACCACGCCGACTTCCAGGCCAACGCCGCGCTCTCGCTAGCGAAGAAGCTCGGCGCCAAGCCGCGCGAGCTGGCCGACTCGATCGCCACCGCGCTGCGTGAGCAGACCGCGGGCCGGTACGGCGTGGAGCTGGCCGGCCCGGGTTTCCTGAACCTCACGGTCACCGACGACGCGGTCTGGAGCCAGGTCGCCACGCGGCTGGCCAGCGACCGGTTGGGCGTGGGGACGCCGCAGCTGGGCCGGCGCACCGTGGTCGAGTACTCCTCGCCGAACATCGCCAAGGAGATGCACGTCGGCCACCTGCGGACGACGATCATCGGCGACGCGCTGGCCAGGCTGCTGGAGCACCTGGGCGCCGACGTATTGCGGCAGAACCACCTCGGTGACTGGGGCACGCAGTTCGGCATGCTGATCGAGTACATCGACGAGCACCCGGACGCGAAGTGGCGGGCCTCCGACCTGGACGAGGGTGACCTGGGCACCGTGTCCGCGCTGGACGGGCTGTACCGGCTGGCCAGGGCCGAGTTCGACGCCGACCCGGAGTTCGCCGACAAGGCTCGCCGCCGGGTGGTCACCCTGCAGTCCGGTGACGAGGCGACCCTGGCCGTCTGGCGTGAGCTGGTGGCCGAGTCGGAGAAGGCGTTCCAGGCGATCTACGACTACCTGGGCGTCTCGCTGACCTCTGAGCACTCCGCCGGCGAGTCCAGCTACAACCGGTACCTGGACGACGTGGCCGCCGAGGTCGAGCAGTCCGGCGTCGGCGTGATCAGCGACGGCGCGCTGTGCGTGTTCTTCGACGACATCACCAACGCGGACGGCAACCCGGTACCGCTGATCGTGCGCAAGAGCGACGGCGGCTACGGCTACGCGGCCACCGACCTGGCCACCATCCGGTACCGGATCCGTGACCTGAAGATCAACCGGCTGCTCTACGTGGTCGGCGCCCCGCAGGCCCTGCACTTCCGGATGGTGTTCGAGACGGCGCGCCGGATGGGCTGGCTGACCGACGACGTCGAGGCGGTGCACGTCGGCTTCGGCAACGTGCTCGGCCCGGACGGCAAGCCGTTCAAGACGCGGGCGGGCGGCACCGTGCGGCTGATCGAGCTGCTGGACGAGGCGGTGGCACGGGCGCGCGCGGAGATCGAGACGAAGCCGCACATGCTCGAGGTCGACGAGCTGGAGACGGTGGCGCGCCAGGCCGGCATCGGCGCGGTGAAGTACGCCGACCTGTCGACCTCGCGGACCAAGGACTACACGTTCGACCCCGACCGGATGGTCTCCTTCAGCGGCAACACGGGTGTGTACCTGCAGTACGCGCACACCCGGATCCGCTCCATCCTGCGCAAGCTGCCGGGCGGCGCGGACTCCGAGGTCAAGGTCCGCACCGACGGCCCGCTGGCACCGAGCGAGCGGGCGCTGGCGCTGCTGGCCGACCAGTTCGCCCCGACGCTCGTCGAGGTGGCCGACACGCTCGAGCCGCACCGGTTGTGCGGCTACCTGTTCTCGCTGGCCAAGGCGTTCACGGAGTTCTACGAGGCGTGCCCCGTGCTCACCGCCGAGACCGACGAGCTGCGTGACAACCGGGTGGCGCTGTGCCAGCTGACCGGGGCGACCCTCGCCGAGGGACTCCGGCTGCTGGGCATCGCGACGCCCGAGCGGATGTGAGTACGCAGCTCACCGACTGGCCGGCGCTCCGCTCCGCGCGGACGCTGGCCGAGACCGACGAGTACCTCGTGCTGGACAAGCCGGCCGGGGTCTCGGTCACCGGTGAGCGGCACGACACCGACCTGGTCCGGATCGCCAAGGCGGCCGGCGAGCACCTCATCCCGGTGCACCGGATCGACAAGGTGACCTCCGGTGTGGTGCTGCTGGCCAAGACGCAGGCGGCACACGGCCCGCTGACCCGCCAGTTCACCGTGCGCACGGTCCGCAAGTCGTACCTGGCGATCACCCGGTCGGTCGGGCTGCCCGAGGCCGGCACGGTGGACCTGCCGTTGAGCGTCGGCCGGAAGAACCGGGTCAGGGTCGCCGCGCCCCGGGAGGACATCACCCGCGACGAGGCCAGCGCCCACTGGTCGGTGCCGCCGGTGTCGGTGCGGCCGCGCAGCTTCCCGTCGTTCACCAGCTTCACCCGGCTCTGGCAGGGCACGGCCCACACCGCGCTGGCCGTGTTCCCGACGACCGGCCGGCGACACCAGATCCGCGTGCACCTGGCCTGGATCGGCCACCCGATCGCCGGCGATCCGCTGTTCCCGGCGCCAGAGGACGCGGCCCTGACCGACTCGACCCTCGAGGGTGACGCTCCGACCGAGGCCACTCCGCCTGCGGCCACTCCGCCCGCCGCCGGCGAGGGTGTGCCGTCCGATGGCGCCGTCCGCACCTGCCTGCACGCCTGGCGGCTGTCCTTCGACGACCTGGCGGGCCAGCGGGTGACCGTGCAGGCCGTGCCCGAGCCCGAGTTCTGGGCGCCGGTCGCCACGGAGCTGCCGCCCGCCGAACGCATCGCGCTCCTGCGCGCCTGACCCGGGCGTGCCCGGCCCCGCCGCCACGGCCCCTGTCGCCACGCCCTCGTCGTCCCGGCCCTGTCGCCACGGTTCGACCGCGGGACGACGCCTAGAGTGGGCCGATGGCGACGCGGCCCAAGCCGGGGCATCCCTGGTATCAGCTGCTCGACGTGCTGCTGAGCCAGCGGGCGGAGCTGGCCGCCGAGATCACCCGGCGCATGCAGCAGCGGCTCTCGGTGTACCAGGAGCTGTCGGCGCGGACGTTCGAGCGCCACGTGGCGATGGCGACGGACTGCACGATCCGGCTGGCCAGGGTCGACCCGCCGAAGCTGAGCGAGCGGCAGACCCAGGTGCTGGAGCAGGTCGGCGAGGCACAGGCGCGGCTGGCCGTGCCGGTGGACCAGATGCTGCTGGCCTGGCGGATCGGCGCGGACCTGCTCGTCGAGCGGGGCAGTGAGGAGGCCGGCCGGCTCGAGCTCGACGACCGGCAGCTGCTCGGGTTCGTCCGGGGCACGTTGGCGTCCTCGGACGTCGGCATGATCACCACGGCGCGGGCCCACCGGCGTGCCGAGCTGGACCGCGACCGGGAGGCCCAGGACCGGCGCGCGTCGTTCGTGCGTGCGGTGCTGTTCGGGACCGGCGAGCCGGCCGAGCTGCGTGCCATGGCGAAGGGGTACGGGCTGGACCCGGCGCGGCGGTACCTGGCATTGCGGGCGCGGGCGGTGGACGGCGGCTCGTGGCGGGAGGTGGACCGGGCGGTCGGGCTGGCCGAGTCGGCGCGCTCGGGGCGGGGCATGAGCGTGCTCGTCGACGGCGACCTGGCCGGGTTCCAGCTGGATACGCCCGGCGACGCTGCTCCAGGGCTGGCGGGGGTCGGGCCAGCGGTGCCCCTGGACCGGCTCGCCGAGTCGTTCCGGCTGGCCAGCCGCGCGCTGGACACACTGGTGGCGTTCGGCCTCGCGGGCACCCGGGACCTCGCCGGCCTCGGCCTGCGCCCCGCGGTGGCCGCCGACGCGGACGTTGGCGCGGCCCTGCGCCGCCGGTACCTGGCACCGCTGGCCGAGTCCGGCTCCGGCGTCGAGATGGTCGCCACGCTGCGCGCGTACCTGGCCGCCGGCTCGCACGTGGAGACCGCCGCCGAGGTCCTGCACATCCACCCCAACACGCTGCGGTACCGGCTGTCGCGGTTCGAGGAGCTCGCCGGGGTCAGCCTGCGGGACGCGCTGGTGCCGTTCGAGCTCTGGTGGGCCCTCGAGCGCGCGAGCATCGACCCGGCCTGACCTGTTCGGCCGAGGGCTTTGGAGCTGGCTACAACACCGGGCAGGTGAATCTCGGAGCCGCCGACATGGTGGTGCTGCTCCGAATGCCGCACCCTGATGCGATGAGCAGCGCTGCCATCAGCACGACCGCCGCCAAGACCGCTCCGTCCGCCGGTCTGCCGGACCCCGGCGAGCCGGTGCCCACGCTGGCGAAGCCGACCGTCGCCCTTTTCGCCGTCGGGCTGGTCGTCTGGGTGCTCAGCAGCTGGGCGGCCCTGGGGCTGGGCTGGTCGCTGTGGCTGGTCATCCCCGTCAACGCCGCTGTCAGCTTCACGATGTTCACGGTGCTGCACGACGCCGTGCACTACTCGATCAGCCGGCGGCGCTGGGTGAACGCGCTGCTCGGCCGCCTGACCGTGCCGTTCGTGGTGCCCTACGCCTCGGCGCCGCTGTTCGGGTTCATCCACATCGAGCACCACCGCAACACCAACGAGGAGCTCGACTCCGACCCGGACGCCTGGGCAACCGACGGCCCCTGGTGGCAGCTGCCGTTCCGCTGGCTCACCATCGACGTCTGGTACGCCACTTTCTACGTCAAGCACATCCGCCGCCGGTCCGCCAGGGAGCTCACGGAGACCGCCGCCATCATCGCCGTCTTCGCCGCCGGCATCACCGTCGCCGCCATGACCGGCACGCTGTGGGCCGTCGCGGTGGTCTACCTGATCCCGGCGCGCATCGCGCTCGGCGTGCTGGCCTGGTGGTTCGACTGGCTGCCCCACCACGGCCTCGAGGTCACCCAGCGGGAGAACCGCTACCGCGCCACCCGTAACCGGATCGGCCTGGAGTGGCTGCTCACCCCGGTGCTGCTGTACCAGAACTACCACTTGGTGCACCACCTGCACCCGTCCATCCCGTTCTACCGCTACATCAAGGCCTGGAAGCGCAACGAGGAGGCGTACCTCGAGCGGGACGCCGCGATCATGACCGCGTTCGGGCGCGACCTGACGGTGGAGGAGTACCTGGTCTGGCGCTCGCTGGACTCCAGCCTGGCCCGGATGCGGCCGCTGGTGGTCCCGACCGGGTCGGCGGCGTCGCACGCGGAGTTCCACCGGCTGCCGGTGGCCGCGCTGGACCGGCCGACCACCGACAGCGTGGTGATCACCTTCGACGTACCGGAGGAGCTGGCCGAGCTGTTCCAGTTCGAGGCCGGCCAGCACGTGACGGTGCGGACCAACCTCGACGGTGAGCAGGGCGTACGGCGCAACTACTCGATCTGCTCGTCCGCGGTGGACGGCCCGCTGCGCATCGCGGTCAAGCGGATCCCGGGCGGGGTGTTCTCCAGCTACGCCGCCCGCCAGCTGCGGGTCGGCGACGAGCTCGAACTGATGACCCCGACCGGCCGGTTCGGCCCGACGCTGGACCCGACCCGCCGCCGGCACTACGCCGCCGTCGCGGCCGGCAGCGGGATCACCCCGATCCTTTCCATCGTGGCCACCGCGCTGGAGATCGAGGCGGAGAGCCGGTGCACGCTCGTCCTCGGCAACCGGACCCGGAGCTCGACCATGTTCCGCGACGAGCTGGCCGCGCTGGAGTCACGGTTCTCCGACCGGCTGGAGATCCTGCACGTGCTCTCCGGCGAGCGCGGCGCCAGCCCGTACACCGGCCGGATCGACGCCGCGCTGCTGGAGAACCTGCTCGCCGACCGGGTGCCGGCGACCGAGGTCGACGAGTGGTACCTGTGCGGCCCGGTCGGGCTCGTGGACACCGCGCGCGACACGCTGCTGGCTCGAGGGGTGCCGGTCGAGCGGGTGCACGCGGAGCTGTTCCACGTGCCGGCCGGGCCGTCGGAGGTGGCCGCGCCCTCGACGGGGGTGGCGAGCACGGTGACCGTGCGGCTGGACGGCCGGGAGGACGTCGTCGAGCTGGCCGCCGGGCAGTCCGTGCTGGACGGAGCCCTGACCGTCCGCTCCGACGCCCCCTACGCCTGCATGGGCGGGGCCTGCGGCACGTGCCGGGCGAAGCTGGTCAGCGGCACGGTCGAGATGGACCACAACTACGCGCTCGGCCAGGCCGACCTCGCCGCCGGCTACGTGCTCACCTGCCAGTCCCACGCCACCAGCCCCGAGGTAATGATCGACTACGACGCCTGACCAGCTCAGCACCCGTGAGTGGCGGGTTGGGTCAGGACCCAACTCGCCACTCACGGCCCCGGCGGGGCGTCGCGGTTCGGGTCAGGCCGGCGGTTCGATCTTCACGACCTTCGCCTGCCGCTCGCCTCCCGGGGTGTCGTAGCGGACCGTGTCGCCGGCCGAGGCCCCGGCCAGAGCCCGGCCGAGGGGACTGTCCAGGCTCAGCGAGTCGTCCCGCTCGGCGTCCGGGATCGCCTCCGGGACAGCGGCGGCCCGCAGGGTCGTGGTGGCCCCGTCGGAGAAGCGGAGGGTGACCGCACTGCCGTCGGGAAGGCCGTTCGGGGTGTCGAGGTCGGTGATGAGGGCCGCCGAGCCACCCGCCAGCAGCCGGTTGAGCTCGGTCATGCGCGCATCGAGGCGGGCCGCTTCCTCGGCGCGGACCAGCTGCTCGGCGGCATCCGCGCCGTCGCCGGCCACCTCGTCGGACAGCACGCCCAGCTCGTCGCGCTGTTCGCGGAGCACTGCCAGCTCCTCCCGCAGGTGCTGGCGGGTCTGCTCGGTCAGATCGTGGTCGATGTCGTCGGTGCTGCTCATGTCTCCCGTCCCTCCATGATCGGAGGCCGGCTACCCGGTCAGGGCCGGCGTCAACCATGGGCCGGGCGCCCCACGCCGGGAATCCGTGTCTACCACCCGTCCCGGTGCAGGACATCGGCGGCGTGTCTCGTGTGGAGTTCGGTAACAACAGGCGCCGGAGCGCCCAGGCGCCGGAGCGCGCCGCGCCGGTGTCAGGGGCGGCGGGCGAGCTGGCCGATGCTGTCGGCGAAGGCGTCCAGGGCGGCCCTGGCCAGCTCGGAGTCGCGGTCCACCAGCCAGCCGAGCACGAGGCCGTCGATCATGTTCATCAGCATCCGGGT
>DATAYB010000864.1:0-15529 GCA_036272795.1 Pseudonocardia sp. | reverse complement strand
GACTACCTGCGTGGCCTGGTCGCCGAGGCCACGCTGCCCCCCGAGCTCGCCGACCGCCTCTACCTGCTGGCCGAGGGCGCCATGGTCACCGCCGGCATCTTCCACCGCACAGACCCCGCCGGCCAGGCGAGGGTGGCCGCCCACACGCTCATCCACGCGAGCCGCTAGACCCTGCACAGGACGCGCCGGCGGCCGCCGCCCCCTTTGCGGCGGCCGCCGGGCCGGGCTCCGGGCTCAGCGCGGGTGCTGGCCGGCCGGGTAGACGGCGTCCACCTCGATCTCGACCAGCCAGCCCGGCGCCGCCAGGCTCTGCACCTCGAACGTGGACCGGGTCGGCCGGGCCGCGTTGCGCAGCACCGGGGCGGCCGGCGGTGCGGTGCCGAGCGGCTCGAGCGTGGTGTCGCCGCTGGCCAGGTTGGTGTTGGCGAAGAACTGCCGGTACGCCCGGTTCCAGCCGGCGTAGTCGGCGCGGTCGGCGCCCGGCGGGTTGTCGAGGAACACCTGCATGCTCGTCACGTTCGCCAGGCTCAGCCCCTGGGCCTCCAGGTTCTCCCGGACCCTGGCCAGCGCGTTCATCGCCTGCGCCTCGGTGATCGAGACGCCGGGGCCGAGCGCGCCGCCCGCGAACTGCTCGGGGTCGATGTAGGACTCCGCGGAGCCGTCCGCCGCGGCCGTGTTCAGCTTCTTCGGCCCGATCCCGCTGGTCTGGTACATGGGCTGGTCGGCACCGATCAGCACGCCATCGGCGATCATCGGGTCGGCCTGGCCGACGGGCAGCACGGGCCGGGCGACCAGCGGTGCGTCCGCCGGCTTGGCCTCGGCCGTCGGGGTCGGGCCGGCGCAGCCCGCGACCAGCAGGGCGAGCAGCGACGCCCCCGCCGCGGCGAGGACGACCCTGGAACTGTGCGGCATGGTGCGCTCCCTTCGGAGAGTTCGGATCGCGGTGTCGGCTCCAGCGGTATGGGCCCAAGCGGTGTCGGGCACGGCGGTGTCGGTCCCAGTGCCGAGGGCGCTCATGCCTGGCCGGCCACGCGCTGGTGGACCTCGGTGACGACCGCGCGGGCCGACAGGAAGGCACCGTGCTGCCAGGCGATCGCGTTGGACAGGTGGTCGCCGGCGAAGTAGATCCGGCCTACGGGTTGCTGCAGCAGCCGGTACTCGGGGCTGGTCTGCGTCCAGGTGGCCCAGGCGGACTCCGAGTACCGGGTGCGCCGCCAGCTGCCGGAGAACGACGACACCACGTCCTTGGTGTACTTGTCGCCGTGGATGGTGGCGCCCTCCGCGAGTGCCTTGGCCAGGCGCTGGCGGTGGGTCAGTGACTCGAAGGCCTGGTGGCGCGTGCCGGTGTTGTAGTAGCCGACGATCACGCCCCGGTCGGAGTGGAAGTGGTCGTACGGGAACATGATCTGGGCGATGTCCCTGTCGGTGTTGCTGGCGCCGCCGTAGATCCGCTCGTCGGTCTCCCACCAGCGGCGGGAGTACTCGATGCCGAGCTTGCCCGAGGACGTCGGCCGGGCCGCCGGCAGCGCGGCGAGCACCTCGGCCGGCAGGTCGTTGTCCAGGCGGCCGACCAGGTGCGGCGGGATCGTGCAGATCAGGTAGTCGGACGTGACCGTCTGGGGCTGGCCGCCCTGGGTGTACGTGACGGTGGTGCCGGTCGGCGTGTTGCGCATCGAGGTGACCTCGGCGCCGAACCTGATCCGGTCACCCAGCTTGTCGCGGAACGCGTAGTGGATCCGGTCCATGCCGCCGACCGGCGTGAACATCAGCATCGCCTGGTCGTACTCGAAGTCGAAGTTGAAGTTGCGGCCCAGCCCGGCGCGGATCACGTCGGACATGCCGTTCGGGGTGCGCTGGGTGCCGTAGTCGGTGCCGGCGCCGGGTTCGGCGGTGTAGCCGGCCCGCGTCGAGCCGACGTAGCGCCCGTCGCTGGACAGGTCACCGAAGCTGCTCAGGAACTGCGCCAGCGCCGCCTTGTCGTCGGTACTCAGCACGTCGTCCAGCGCGCCCTTGGCCGACGCCTTGGTCAGCAGCTCCGACACGTAGCCGAAGGTGTCCGCCTTGGCCTGCCGGTAGCTGATCGACTGCCCGGACAGCGGCGTCGGGCTGGCGTAGTTGACCTTGGTGTTGCCGTTCTGGTTGCCGAACGGCTGGATCGCCACGCCCAGCTCGCGTGCGTAGTCCAGGGTCAGGTGCTCCTGCGGGATCCGGGTGGCACCCATGTTGAAGAAGTAGCCGTCGGCGAACGTGCATTTCTGTGTCTCGCCGCCCAGGTCGGTCTCCTCGGTGCCGCCCCGGACCGACCAGACCCGCCCGCCGGGCCGGGTGCGCGCCTCCAACACGGTCACCTGGTAGCCGGCCTTGCTCAGCTCGTAGGCCGAGCAGAGCCCGGACGGCCCGCCGCCCAGCACGGTCACGCTGAACTGGCCGGGTGCCCGCCCGATCAGGTCGCCGACGGCCGGCGGGGTGAACGCCGGTCTCGTCGCGGCCGGCGCCAGGCCCACCGCCGACATCGCCTGGTACATCAGCCCGGTGCCGCCGGTGAGACCGAGGCCCCGCATGAAGGTTCGTCGAGTCACTGCCACGCGCTCATCCTGAGAACGTCAGAAGACGGCCGGCGGACGGTCGGGAAACGTTTCGGCACGCCCCGAGTGGGAGGCGGGCGGGAGCGTTCCCACTCGTGCTTCGCTGTTCGACCCGCGCCGGCAATGCCGCCGCAACACCCGCTCCTTACCGTCCGGCCATGTCGGCGCTCGCGGAGGCCATCGCGCGCTCCTTTGCCATCCCTGAACGCCCACCCCCTGCCGTCTCGCCGCTGCGGGCGCTCGGCCGCCGCAGGCTCGGCGGGCTGGAGGTGCTCGCCCAGTCGGTCGGCACCACCGGCTGCGCGGCGTCGATGGTGCTGCTGCCGACCGTGCTGCTGCACTACGGCACGCCCCTGAGCAGCGCGTTGACCCTGCTGGGCGCGGTGCTGATGTGCTACCTCATCGCGGTCTGCATCGCCCAGTTCACGCGCCGCCAGGCCGCCGCCGGTGGCCTGTACAGCTTCGTCTTCCAGGGCCTCGGCACGCGCGCGGCACTGACCTCGGGGGTGACGCTGCTGGTCAAGTACCTGGGCAGCGCGTCGGCCACCCTGTACAGCGGCGGTCAGGCGCTGATCCTGGCATTGGGCGCGGTCGGCGTCGAGGTGCACGGGGTGTTCGGCACGCTCACCGTGTACCTGGCTGTGGCGGCGGTCGCGGCGGCGGTGCTGGTGCGGGGCGTGCGGTTCGCCGCCATGGTCATGCTCGCCGTGGAGGCCTGCTCGCTGCTGTTCATCGTGGCCCTGATGCTCTTCCCCGGGGCGGGCGCCGGCCCGCCACCGACGCCCGGGACCGCGCCGCACGGGGTGCTGCACATCGCGCCGGCGGCGATCTTCGCGCTGGCCGGGTTCGAGAGCGCCACGTTCTTCGGGGCGGAGGCGAGGCGGCCGCTGCTCACCATCACGCGCACCGTGCTGGTCACCCCGCTGATCTGCGGCGGGCTCTTCCTGTTCGCCGCGTGGGCGGCCTGGACCGGGCGCAGCGCGACGGTGCTCGCGGCGGCCACCCAGGGCACCGCGTCCGGCGCCCCGGGCTCGCTGGTGCTGGCCCTGAACATCGGGTTGGCGTGCTCATGGCTGGCTTCGGCGACGGCGTCCTCGCACGCCGCGTCCCGGCTCGTCTACTCGATGGCGGTGGAGCGGCTGCTGCCCCGGTACCTCGCCGCCGTGCACCCCAGGTTCCGCACGCCGCACCTGGCGCTGGTGCTGATCGTCGCGGTCATGGCGGCCGCCGGCACAGCGCTCGCTGTCGGGCTCGGGTCGTCCCGCGAGCAGCTTGTCGACGTGGTGCGCGCGATGGTGGTGACCGCGTACGTGCTGGTCGCGGTGGCCTCGGTGCGCTTCCTGCGCCGGATCGGGGAGCAGACCCTCGGCGTGGCGCTGGCCGGTGCGGTGGTCGGCGTGGCCGGCACGACGCTGCTCGGCGGGCTGGTCGTGGTGCAGTGGCTGGAGTCCGACGAGCCGGTGGCGGTGGCGATCGTCGGGCTGCTCGCCGCCGGGCTGTGGTGGCGGTTCGTGCTGCGCCGCCGCCGACCCGCGACGCTGCGCCGGGTCGGGGTGTTCGACGCCGCCGAGCCGGTCGACGTACTGCCCGGCGCCGGGGTGTTCGCGCGGGACGCCAACGGGGCGCTGGTGCTGGTGGGCAGGCCACGGGGCCGGCCCGACGAACGCCGGGTCGGCTGATGGCGGCCCGGGGGCGGGGTGACCTGCGGGGCGGCCGGGAGCCCGGCGGCCACGAGCCCAAGGCGGTGCAGAAGGCGTTCCTGCTGCTCGAGGCGGTCGCCCAGCTCGGCTCCGGGGCGAGCGCGCGTGAGCTGTCCCGGCTCAGCGGCATCCCGCCGGCCACCGCGTACCGGCTGCTGAACCTGCTCGTGGCGGACGGTTTCCTGGTGCGCACCTCCGACCTGTCCGGCTTCGCCCTCGGCCGCCGCACCCGCGAGCTCGCCGGGGTGGCCGGCTCGGGCGAGGCCGATGCGCGCGGGGACTTCCGGCCCGTGCCGGCGATCGTGGAGGAGCTGCGCGGGCAGGTCCGGTTCGGCATCTACGCCGTCTCCTACACCGGTGACCAGGTGCGGCTGGTGGACCGCGACCCCGACCACGAGCTGATCAGCGAGAGCGCCCTCGTCACCCACCTGCACGCCTCCGCCGCCGGCAAGCTGCTGCTGGCCCAGCACCCCGAGCTCGCCGGGGCGCGCCCGCTGCGCCCGCTGACCGCCCGCACCATCGTCGAGCCCGACCTGCTGGCCGCCGAGCTGACCGCCGTCCGGGAGACCGGGGTGGCCCGCGAGGTCGACGAGAGCAGGTTGGGCCGCTCCGCGCTGGCCGTGCCGGTGCGCGACCGCGGGGGTGGCCTCATCGGCTGCCTCGTCGCGATCGGGCGCACCGGCCGGATCCGCGTCGACGACAGCCACCTCGCCGACCTGCTGCACAGCTACGCCGCCCGCGCCGCCGCCACCGACCACCACCCCGCGAGTCGCTAGATTTTGCACCCCGTGTCGCTGGATTCCGCGGTCCCGGCGCCCGTGGGAGCACCGGATCGCGGTACCCGGCTCAGTCGCCCAGCATCAGGTTCAGCGCGGGCGCGACACCGCGGTGGTCGCGGATCTTGGCGAGCCGGCCGTGGCCGAGCCGGGCCAGCTGGCCGCCGAGGTCGGCGTCGTGCTCGCCGTCGGTCTCCAGCAGCACGTGCAGCGCGCCGAACCGGGCGGCCACCGGGCGGGGGTCCGGCCCGGCGTTGTGCACCGAGTCGGACAGCAGGATGCCGCACCGGCGCCGGGCCCGCGCCGACCGCAGCTGCGCCAGCCCGGTGCTCAGCGCGAAGGACACGTTCGTCAGCCCCTTCGCCGGGATGCTGAGCAGCTCGTCCAGCAGCCGCGCCCCGGCCGGCGCCGGCCCCATCGGGCGCACGATCGCCGCGTCCTTCCAGAACGCCACGACGGCGAGCTCGGCCGCCCCACCGGCACCCGCCAGCTCGCCGGCCAGCGCACCGACCGCGGCGGCCGCGATCCGGGTCTTCTCCCCGCGCATCGAGCCGGACACGTCGATCATCAACACCACCGCGCGCGGCAGCCGGACCCGCTCGCGCACCACGATGTCGGTGTCCTCGGGCACGGGGCGCTCGGTGAGTACCTCCAGCGTGCGGTCCAGGTCGATGTCGTCGGAGTTGTACCGGTAGGCGACGCTGGCCAGCGGCCCGGTACCGCCGCCGCGCAGAGCACTCCGACCCTTGCCCCGGTGCGGTACGGACAGCCGCGCCGCGATCCGCCGGGCCAGCGCGCGCACGTCGGCGGAGAGCACGCCGTCCTCCCGCACGTCCGCCAGCGCGCACCGCTCGCCGACCTCGTCAGTGGCGACCCAGCCCTGCGCGGGTGGCCGGCGACCCACCGGGGAAGGGCCGGTACCTCGGTCGGGGCCGGCGGTCTCGGTGACCGCGCCACCCGTGCCCGCCACCTCGGGCCGGTACAGCAGTGGCTCGGTGTCCAGCTGCTTCGGCCTGCGGCGCAGCGGTTTCAGTCCCCGGCCGGACGGCTGGCGCCCGGCCGTTCAAGGGGGCTCGGTCACCGCCACCGCGTGCTCGCCGCCGGCCGCCCGCCGGGGGTCCAGCACGAAGTGCGACTCCCAGAGCTCGCGGATGATCAGCTCCGGGCTGGCCTCGGCGGTCTCGTCCACCGCGATCCGGCCGGACAGCGCGAGCAGCGCGGCGTCCAGCACCACCGACCGGTAGCCGTCCTGACCGGCGGCGGCGCCGTTCCCGTTCGACGCCGAACCACCGGGCAGGCCTCGGATCTCGGTGAGCGGGCCGGCCACGGCGACGAGGTCGATCGCGCCGCGCACGCTCGAGCCCTGCCGTACGTCGGGGTGCGAGCGGGTGGCCCGCGTGATCGCCACCGCATCGGCGACCAGCTCCACGCACGTGCAGCCGGTGCGCAGCGCGACGATCTCCCGGTCCTCGGCCGGGGACTGGTAGCCCACCGCGAGGCGGCACAGCCGGTCGTACACGCTGGCGCTGATCCGGGTGGTGCCGATGTTGTCGAACGGGTTCATCGACGCGACCAGCCGGAAGCTCTCGGCGGCCCGGATCCGGCCGACCCGCGGCACGTTGACCTCCCGCTCGGCCATCGCCGTGAGCAGCGTGTTCAGGGTGTCCTCCGGCGCCCGGTTCAGCTCCTCCACGTACAGGAAGCCGCCCTCGCGCATCGCCGCGACCAGCGGGCCCGGCACGAAGTTCTCCGCGCTGTAGTCCTCGCGCAGCACCCGGGCGGGGTTGTGGTGGCCGACCAGCTTGGCCGGGGTGAGCTCGGCGTTGCCCTCCACGAAGTGCAGGGGGATGCCCCAGGACGCCGTGATGGCCCGCAGGATGGTGCTCTTCGAGGTGCCGGGCGGGCCTTCCAGCAACAGGTCCCGGCCGGCCACCACGGCGGCCAGGATCAGGTCGAGCTCGCGGTCGCGGCCGACCACGAGCCGGGCCAGCTCGGCGCGGCGGGCGGCCAGGTTTGACGGTGGTGGCATGCCGGCTCAGACGTTCGGGATCTTGTAGGCCATCGTGGCGCCCGCCTCGACCGGGAGCTGGATGCCGGTGATGTAGCGGCCCTCGTCCGAGGCCAGGAACAGCACGGCGTTGCTGATGTCGACCGCTTCGATCCAGGGGATGGGGAGTGCGTTCAGCGCCTTCATCAGGTCCTTCGCGTCGTCGCGGGACGGGTTCTGCACGGCAGGGAGGAACAGCTGGCGCACCGCCGGGTTATCGATCATGGGGGTGTCCACCGTGGTGGGGTGCACGGTGTTGACCCGGATGCTGTGCGGCGCGAGCTCGACGGCGAGCACCTTCATCAGCCCGACGACACCGTGCTTGGCGGCCGTGTAGTGCGCGAGGTTGCCGAACCCCACCAGGCCGGCCGTCGAGCTCGTGATGACGATCGAGCCGCCATGGCCACGCTCGATCATGTGCGGGATGACGGCCCTGGTGCTCTTCCACACCCCGGTCAGGTTGACGTCGATCATCTCCTGCCAGACCTGGTCGCTCATCTCCCAGGACGGCGCGAAGCTGGCGATCCCCGCGTTCGCGCACAGGATGTCGATGTGGCCGAACTCGGCGATCCCCTCCGCCACGACGTCGGCCAGCGCGTTCGTGTCGCGCACGTCGGCCTGCCGGGCCAGCACCCGCCGGTCCAGGTCCTCCACGAGCTTCGCCGTGGTGCTCAGGTCGTCCGGGGTGGCCATGGGGTACGGCACGGTGTCAGCCTGGGCGCAGCTGTCCACCGCGATGATCTCGGCGCCCTCCTGGGCCAGCCGCACCGCGTGTGACCGGCCCTGCCCCCGCGCCGCCCCAGTGATCAGCGCGACCTTGCCGTCTACTCGTCCCACCGGTTACCTCCGCACGTCGTCGTGACTCAGGTATGACGCCCCAGTGTTGCCTAAGGCCGGCGGTGTAGCACGTCGATCGTGATCACAGGGCCGGCGCTCGTGGCCCGCCTACGCACTTGTACGTATGGCTCCCGGCCGGCCCGCACGGTTGGCTCCGGGCGAGCCGCCGACGAACCCGCTGGTGGCGACCCCGGAAGAGGACGATCATGACAGCAACGGAACCCGCCCCCGACGAGCGGACGGTGGACCAGGCGACCTTCGAGCGACTACTCGGCCAGGTGATCTCGGATGTGGGCGCGGCGGTGACCGTGCCGCTCGTGCTGCTCGGTGACCGGCTCGGGCTGTTCACCGCGCTCGCCGAGGGCGGCCCGGTGACGGCGACCCAGCTGGCCGGGCGGACCGGCCTGGTCGAGCGCTACGTGCGGGAGTGGCTGCTGGCGATGGCCGCCTCCGGCTACGTGACCTACCGGGGTGGCGACCCGGCGGCCGGACAGCCGAACTCGGCGTACGCGGCCCGCTACGCGCTCTCGCCCGAGCAGGCCGAGGCGTTCACCGACCCGGACAGCCCCGGCTACGTGGCCGGTGCGTTCCAGAACCTGACCGCCGCCACCCGCGTGCTCGACCGGCTCACCGACGCCTTCCGGACCGGCGAGGGCATCGGCTGGCACGAGCAGCACCCTGACATGTTCGAGGGCACCGAGCGGTTCTTCCGCCCCGGTTACGTGGCCAACCTGACCAGCCTGTGGATTCCCGCGCTGACCGGCGTCGAGGAGCGGCTCAAAGGCGGCGCGCGGGTGGCCGACGTGGGCTGCGGGCTCGGCGCATCCACGGTGATCATGGCGCAGGCCTACCCGGCCAGCACGTTCGTCGGCGTGGACTACCACCGGGAGTCGGTCGAGCTGGCCAGGGGCAGGGCCGCCGAGGCCGGGGTCGCCGACCGCGTGGAGTTCCAGTTGGCCGGCGCCGCCGACCTGGCCGGCCGCTACGACTTCATCGCGTTCTTCGACTGCCTGCACGACATGCCGGACCCACTGGCGGCGCTGCGTGCCGCCAGGACCGCCGTGGCCGACGGTGGCCGTGTGATGCTCGTCGAGCCGATGAGCTGGGACAGCGTCGCCGACGCGCTCAACCCGCTCGGCCGGCTGCTGTCCGGGGCCTCGCTGCTGATCTGCCTGCCCAGCGGGCTCTCGGCAGAGCCCGCCGCCGGCCTCGGCAACCAGGCCGGCCCAGCGCGGACCCGGGCGCTCGCCATCGAGGCCGGTTTCTCCGACGCCCGGGTGGCCGCCACCACCGACTTCAACCTGGTCTACGAGCTGCGGCCCTGACGCTCAGTCGCGGCGGTAGGCGGCGCCGACGGTGACCCTGGGATCGGCGTGTGGGTCGCCGCTCTCGGCGCCCCGGTGATGGGGGACCGCCGGTTCGAGGGGCGCCGGGGTCGTCGGTAGGGCCAGCCCCTCGAGGAGTGCCCCGGTGAGCAGTGCGGCGCCGTCGGCCGGCGTGCTGGCGGGCACGGCGGCGGCGGGCACGGCGGCGGGAGTGGGCACGGCGGCGGGAGTGGTTGCGGCGGCGGGAGTGGTTGCGGCGGCGGCCGGGGTGGTTGCGGCGGCGGCCGGGGTGGCGGCCGCTGCCGGCGTCTCGGCGACCGCCGCGCCGCTGGGAAGGAACAGCGCCAGCACCACGGCGGCGGCCGTGAGCAGGCAGCAGACGAGGAAGACGTTGCTGTAGGCGTCGGCCATCACGTACAGGCTGAGCTGCTGGTAGTACGCGTAGAGCATGCCCTGGCCCTGGGCGACGATCTGCTGCACGGAGGCCACACCCGAGGTGGCCGGGATCAGCGCGGAGCGGTCGGCCATCAGCTGGGCCTGCTGGGTGGTGGCCAGCACCGTCAGCCCGGCGAGGCCGAGCGAGCCGGAGACCCGCTGGGCGATGTTGTTCACCGGGCTGCCGGAGCTGGCGAACGCGGCCGGGATCGCGGCCAGCCCGGCGGTCATGATCGGCATCATCGCGAGGCCGTTGCCGACGGCACGGACACAGGTCCAGATCACCACGTCCTGCTGGGTCATGCTCGGGTTGATCCCGCACAGCAGGTAGCCGCCGTACGCGGCGATGAGCAGCCCGATCACCGCCGGCCAGCGCGGTCCGATCTTGTCGTAGAGGGTGCCGGCGACCGGCATCAGCACGGCCATCATGAGTGCCTCGGGCAGCAGCGTGAGTCCGGTCTGCAAGGCCTGGATGTTCTGCCCCTCCTGCATGAACAGCGGCAGGTAGAACAGGATGGCGTTGAGCCCGATGGACAGCACGCTGATCAGCAGCAGCGAGTTCACGAACGGCCAGACCTTGAAGACCCGCAGGTCCAGCAGCGGTTCGTCCAGCTCGAACTCGATCACCACGAACAGCGCGAGCGCGAACGCCGAGTACACCAGCAGCCCGACCACGGCGTAGGAACCCCAGCCCCAGTCCGTGCCCTTCGAGGTCGCCAGCAGCATCGCGAACAGCCCGGACCCGATGGTCAGGAACCCCCACCAGTCCAGCTTGCGGGTCGACGTCGGCGCCATCTTGGGCAGCAGCGCGATACCGGCCATCGCGCCCACGATGCCGATCGGCACGTTGATGTAGAAGATCAGCCGCCAGTCCACGTACTCGACCAGGTAGCCGCCCAGGGTGGGGCCGATCGCCGGGCCGACGATGATGCCGAGCCCGTAGATGCCCATCGCGCTGCCGATCTTCTCCCGGGGCACGATCGCGTACAGCATGGACATGCAGACCACGGGGAGGATCCCGCCCGGGATCGCCTGCAGGATCCGGAAGAAGATCATGCTGTTCAGGTTCCAGGCGAGCCCGCACAGCGCCGAGGCGCCCGCGAACAGCACCAGGCTCGCGAGGTAGACGCGGGTCATGCCGAGCCGGTCACCCAGCCAGCCGCTCAGCGGCACGATCACCCCGAGCGCCAGGGTGTAGGCGGTGGCGATCCACTGGATGTCCTCGGTGGCCGCGCCGAAGTCCTTCTGGATGGTCGGGATCGCCACGTTCACGATGCTGGTGTCCAGCACGGACATGAACATCCCGAAGATCAGCACCACCAGCGGCACCATCCAGCTGGCGGTCGTCGGCTGGGTACGCGCGGCCGTGACGGTCGTCATAGGCGTTTCCTACCCGCCGGGGACCGCCGAACGGGTGATCGTCACCGGGGCGGGTGTGTCGCTGGACCCGAACGTGAAGAACCGCCTCAGCCAGACCTCGGTAGCGTGGCGGCACGACCGGTCGCGCATGGCGGCGGGCCGGTGGGTCGGGAGGCCGCGTGGCGGACTGGGACGGCCGGGGGCTGCCCCCGGTGGCGGCCGCCCGGGTGGCGCGGTTCGCGAGCAGCGGGCTGCGGACCTCGCTGCTGTCCGCGCCCGGGGCGGCCGGGGTGGAGTCGGTCGGGCTGTCCCCGGTCGGCGAGGTGATGGGCTGCATCGTCTCGCACATCGGCTTCGCGGGCTGGCAGGGCTGTGGCTACTACGGCTACGGCGTCGGCGGGCTCGGCGGTGGTTTCGGCGGCGGCTTGGGGGGCGGTCTGGGTGGCGGCGTGCCCGGGACGTTCGGTGGTGGCATCGCGGGCGGTGTTGGCCCGCGCACGGTGACCTCGTCGGGCAGCCGCTACTCGGGGTTCCGGCCGTACGTCGACGCGCTCTACCACGGCTACCGCACGGCACTGGCCCGGATGGTGGCCGAGGCGACGGCCATCGGCGCCGACGGTGTCGTGGGCGTGCGGCTGCGGGTGGTCCACATGGAGAACAGCAACCGGGAGTTCGTGGCGCTCGGCACGGCGGTACGGGCCCGCTGCGCGACGCGCCCCGCCAACGTGTTCACCACCGAGCTGGCGGGCCAGGACGTGGCGAAGCTGCTGCGCGCGGGCTGGGTGCCGGCCGGCATCGCGCTCGGCATCTCGGTGGCCATCCGGCACGACGACTGGGCCACCCGCCAGCAGGCGTCCTGGGGCTCCGGCAACACCGAGGTGTCCGGCTACACGGAGCTGGTCACGCACGTGCGCGCCGACGCCCGGCAACGGTTCCACCGGTCGATCGGCGAACTCGGCGCGGACGGTGCCGTCGCCTCCGAGCTGGGCCTGCGGATCTGGGAGATCGAACCCGCCGAGAACCACCGCGACCACATTGCGGAGGCCACGGTGTTCGGCACCGCCGTCGCCCAGTTCCACCGAGGTACCGCCGCGCCGACCCGCTCGCTCAGCATCATGCCGCTGCGCCCCCGACCCGTTTCCCCCACCAGGAGAGCACGATGACCACGCCCGACAGCAGCGTCGACAGCTCCGCGCTGGGCATTCCCGAGGACGCCATGCGCCGGCTCGCCGAGATGCGCCCCGGCCAGCCGACCGCGCTGTTCACCTCGGACCTCTCGGTCAACGAGTTCCTGCTGGTCCGGGAGGCGGGGTTCCGCCCGCTCGGGCTCGTGCTCGGCTCGAGCATCTACCACGTGGGCTTCCAGATGGGGCGATGGAGCCGCAACCAGGAGCTCGAGACGCTGTCCCAGGCGATGTACCACGCGCGCGAGCTCGCCATGGCCCGCATGGAGGCGGAGGCCTCGGTGCTCGGGGCTGACGGCATCGTCGGGGTCCGGCTGGAGATCGACTTCAAGGAGTTCGGCACCGACCTGGCCGAGTTCGTCGCGGTGGGCACGGCGGTCAAGGCGGACGAGCCGCCCGCCACGGGTGGCACGTGGCGCAACAACAAGGGTGAGCCGTTCACCTCGGACCTGTCCGGGCAGGACTTCTGGACGCTGATCCAGGCCGGCTATGCGCCGCTGGGCATGGTGATGGGCAGCTGCGTCTACCACATCGCCCACCAGCGGTTCTGGCAGACGATCGGCAACATCGGCCAGAATGTGGAGATCCCGCAGTTCACCGAGGCGCTCTACGACGCCCGCGAGCTGGCGATGAGCCGGATGCAGGCCGAGGCGGAGGCGCTGCACGCGGAGGGCATCGTGGGCGTGCAGCTGCTCTCGCTGCCGCACCGGTGGGGCGGCCACACCACGGAGTTCTTCGCCATCGGCACGGCCGTCCGCCCCCTGCGCGCCGACCACACGATCGCCAAACCGCAGCTCACACTCCCGCTCACGGACTACTGACGGGCCGGACTACTGACGGGCCGGACTACTGACGGGCCGGGGTGGCGACGGGCCGGGGTGGCGACGGGCCGGGGTGGCGACGGCCGGGGTGGCGACGGCCGGGGTGGCCGTCGCGCGCGTCGGCGGACTTGTCGTGGCAATTAGTCGTGACATGTGGGTCTTGTCGTGCCTATTTGCCGCGACAAGTCGGGCGGTGTCGACCGTTGCGGGCACGGGTGCTCGCGGCGGTGTCGGACATCCGATGCCGGTGAACTGCCGACCACCCGCACCTGACCGTGGCCACGGCCCCACCTCGCCGCTGGCCTGCCCACCCACCGACCCACCTCGCATACCGCGCCTTCACTTCGCATACCGCGTTGTCACTTCGCACGGCGTGCCTTCACTTCGCACAGTGTGCGGGGTATGCGAAGTGACAACACGGTGTGCGAAGTCGGTCTGGACGGGGTGCGAAGTGACGGCGCGGTATGCGAAGTGGCTCGGCGCTGGCGGGGTCAGCGTGCGGCGGCTGCTGGGGGCGCTGGCGGGGTCAGCGTGCGGCGGCTGCTGGGGACGCTGGCGGGGGTCAGCGTGCGGCGGCTGCTGGGGGGCGCTGGCGGGGGTCAGCGTGCGGCGGCTGCTGGGGACGCCGGTGTCGCCGCGGCGGCGGGGGATGCCGGGGTCGGCGGTGTCGAGGCGGCCGAGGTGGCGACGCCGATGCGGGTGGCCAGCCAGGGGAGGGCGTCGGAGAACGCGGTGCTCGCGAACTGCCAGCTGTGCCGGCCCGCCTGCGTGTGCAGCGTGCACGTGATGCCCTTGGCGGTGGCCGCCGTGCACAGCTGTCCCGCCGCGACGGCCTCCGAGCCGGGGGCGTCGTTGCCGTCCGGTCGGCCGCCGTACCCGGCTGGCCCACCGGTCCGGCTGCCGTAGCCCGGCGGCCCACCGGCGTGACGGCCCCCACCGCTGCCGTTCCCACCGCTGCCGTTTCCGCTGCCGCCGGCGCCGTTCCCACCGTCGCCAGCGTGCCGGCCACCGCGCCAGCCGCCCCTGCCGGGCCCGGTGTCGCTCGAGTTGTCGAACCAGCCGGCCGTATTGGCGTACGGAGCGTGCCCGGCGAGCACGGTCAGCGGGTCGAAGCGGGCCCAGGCAGCGGCGTCACCGCCGTACAGGTTGGCGATCGTGGCGGCCTTGTCGCCGACGTTGGGGCCGAGGTCGCCCGCGATGTCCTCGAACGTGCCGAACAGCCCCGGGTGCATCACGGCCAGGTCGAGCGCGCAGGTCCCGCCCGCTGACCAGCCGACGATGCCCCAGCCGGCCGCCGCGCTGCTCACGTGGAATTGTGACTCCACGTAGCTCGGCACGTCTTTCGTGAGGTAGTCGGCGACATTTCCGCGCGGGCCGTCGACGCATTCGGTGTCATTGTTGAACGAGCCGCCGGAGTCCACAAAAACGAGCACCGGCGCCATTCCGCCGTGTTGCGCCGCATAGGTGTCGGCAATTTGCACCGCACTGCCGACGCGTATCCAGTCGGCCGGGGTGTTGTACTCCCCGCTGATCATCATGAGCACCGGCAGCGTGGGCCGGGCGGTGTCGAACCAGGCCGGCGGCAGATAGACGTACTCGGTCCGGTGCACGAAGTCGCTGGTCGTGGCGGGGATGGTCACCGGGACCAACCGGCCGCTGCGCAGGCTTGCCCCGGTGCCGGCGAGCGCGGCCAACTGGTCCGGGTCGACCTGGTCGGGCAGCGGGCCGGCGGTGAGCTCGCCCCACGCCTCGGGCACGGTGGGGAAGTAGCCAACCCAGTCGTTCAGTGCCACGCCGACGCACAGCAGGGTCAGCGGGATCGCGGCGGCGGCCAACGCGCGCCTGGCCCAGCCCGCACCCCGCCAACCCAGTGCGACCAGCGCGAGCGCCGTCGTGGCGACCCCGGTCCAGATCCACAGTGCGGCCGGGGCGGGGTCGCTGGCCAGCCCGTTCGCGCTGACGTAGTGCCGGACCAGCAGCACAACCGCCACCCCGAGCACCGCCAGCACCGGCAGTGTGCGGAGCAGCCACCGGCGCGGCCGCCGCCCGATCGCCGCGAGCACCACGAGGCCGGCCACGATCTGCACGGTGAGCGGCAGCCAGCCGTTCAGCAGCGATACGCCGTGGCCTCCGAGTCCCGGGCCGTCGGGAGGGGGCACGGACTGGAGCGGGGTCACGGATTGGAGCGGTTGCCACACAACCGGAACTATGCCGGCCCGGTGACACGGGACTCGCAGAAACAACTGTGCATCCACTAAGAATGTGCCGGAGAGCGGGGGTCGGGCCCGATCGCCGGGTCGGCCGGGCGGCGGTAATGTGGGTATTTCATGATCTCTGGTGGATCGGGATTCGGCACCGTCGAGATCGAGACGAGGAGTACCCATGGAGTACACGCGGTTGGGCCAGTCCGGCCTCGAGGTGTCCAGGATCGTCCTGGGCTGCATGAGCTTCGGCGACGCC
>DATAYB010000863.1:0-5474 GCA_036272795.1 Pseudonocardia sp. | reverse complement strand
CGGTGTGAACGGAGGCCGTCGAGGACGATCTCCACGGCCCGGTCAACAGCTCCGGACCGCGTCCTGGGAAGCTGTGGACAGCCGCGGCGACAGGCGAACCGCCTGTTCGGCGAGTTCCTCACCGGACTGAACTAGCTCGTGTCCTGTCGCCGAAGTCATTGACGAAGATCCGGTGATCCAGATGGATGCATCGCAAGGCGGAGGAGTGGTCGATACTGCTGTTGTATCGACCGCGACGACAACGCCGCGAGGCGCCATCTGGGCGGCGGAGATCGTCAAAGGACTTCGGCGACTGGACACTAGCCACCACCCCGGCGAGCCAGCTGGACTCAGTTCAACCCCAGGCCACCGTCGACGGCCAGTACCTGCCCGGTGACCCAGGCGGTCGGGTCGGCCAGCCGCAGCACCCAGTCGGCGACCTCGCCCGGCTCGCCGCGCCGGCCGAGCGGGATGCGCGCGGTCTCCTCGGCCTTGACCTGCGCGATGACCGCCTCCGGCAGCCCGGCTGCCGTCAGCGCCTCGCTCTCGGTCGGGCCGGGAGCCACGGCGTTCACGCGGATGCCCTCGGGCGCGAGCTCGAGCGCCCAGCTGCGGGTGAGCTGCTCGATCGCCGCCTTGGTCGCGCCGTAGTGGCCGGCGCCGGCGATCGGGCGGTGACCGAAAGTGCTCGACAGGTTGATGATCGCGCCGCCCTGCTCGCGCAGCGGGGCCAGCGCCGCCTTGGCCAGCAGGCTCGGCGCCGTCAGGTTGGTGGCGATCAGCTCGTCGATCCGGGCGGCCGTCACCTCGGCCAGTGGCATGGCGGCGAACACACCCGCGTTGTTGACCAGCACGTCGAGCCGGCCCCACCGGGTGAGCGCGGCCGCCACGATCGCCTCCCCGGCACCCTCGTCACGCAGGTCCGCTGAGAACGGCACGATCGACGGGTGCTTCGAGGCGGTCTCCTCCAGCGCGTCCCGGCGCCGCCCCACCGCGAGCACGTCGGCCCCCGAGGCGGCGAACGCCCGCGCGGTCGCCCTGCCGATGCCGGAACCCGCCCCGGTCACGATCACGGCGCGACCGGCGAAGACAGCGACGGTCGTTCGATGTTCGTCGATCATAAATCAAAGCTACCACGGCACCCGGGCGGCGCGGGCCAGCGCTCTCCCACCCTGTCGCGCCCGGGGATCGTGCGGAGGCGATGGCGGAGGGGGCGACCTACGCCGGGATTGACGTGCCGGGGACGGCGGCCAGGAGTTGGCGTGTGTAGACCGTGGTGGGCGCGGAGAGCACCTGGTCGACCGGGCCCTGCTCGACCACCTTGCCGTGCCTCATCACCACGACGTCGTGCGAGATCTCCCGCACCACGGCGAGGTCGTGCGAGATGAACAGGTAGCTCACGCCGAGCTGGTCCTGCAGCGTCCGCAGCAGGCGCAGGATCTGGTCCTGCACGAGCACGTCCAGCGCGGACACCGCCTCGTCGCACACCACGAGCGCCGGGTCCAGCGCCAGCGCGCGTGCGATCGCGACCCGTTGACGCTGCCCGCCGGAGAGCTCGTTGGGGAAGCGCCCCGCGGTGGCGGCCGGCAGGGCCACCTGGTCGAGGAGCTCGCGCACCCGGGCCGCGCGCGTCACCCGGTCGCCGACCCCGAAGATCCGCAGCGGCTCGGCGACCAGCCGTTCGACCAAGAACATCGGGTCGAGTGAGCCGTAGGGGTCCTGGAACACCGGCTGCATCGCCCGCCGTGCCGCCCGCAGCCTCGGTCCGCGCATGCCGACGATGTCGTCGCCGTCCAGCCGGATCGTGCCCGCGCTGGCCGGGACGAGGCCGAGCACCATACGCGCCACGGTGGTCTTGCCGGAGCCGGACTCGCCGACCACCGACGTCGTCCGACCCCGGCTGACCTGGAACGACACGTCGTCGACCACCCGCAGCGGCCCGCCCCGCCCTCGTCCGGGGTACTCCTTCGACACCCCGTGCAGCGCGAGCACCGGCGGCGGCCCGGTCGGGTCCGCCTCCGCCTCTGCCGGCCCGGCCGGGATCAAGCCGGGTCCAACCGCCACCGAAGTGCCTCCGAGCGATGGCGCCGCCGCCACGAGCCGCCGGGTGTACTCGTGCCGAGGCTCCGTGAGCACCTCCCTGGTCGGGCCACTCTCGACGACGTGGCCCTCGGCCAGCACGACGACGCGGTCCGCCCGTTCCGCCGCCAGCCCCAGGTCGTGCGTGACCAGCAGCATCGCGGTGCCCAGCTCGCGGGTCAGGGTGTCGAGCCGGTCGAGGATCTGCTGCTGCACGGTGACGTCGAGCGCGGAGGTCGGTTCGTCGGCGATCAGCAGCTCCGGGCGGCAGGCAAGCGCGATCGCGATGAGCACACGCTGGCGCATGCCACCGGAGAACTCGTGCGGGTACTGCCGCGCCTGCCGCTCAGGTTCCGGCAGGCCGACCAGCGCCAGGATCTCCACCGCTCGCGCCTGCGCATCCCGGCGGCCCGCCTTGCCGTGCACGACCAGGGTTTCCGCGACCTGGCGACCGACCCGTAGCACGGGATTGAGGTTCGACATCGGGTCCTGCGGCACCAGCCCGACCTCGCGGCCACGCAGCCGCCGCAGCCGCGCCTCGCCGGCGTGCGTGACGTCCTCCCCGCGCAGCAGGATCCGGCCACCGGTGACACGGCCGCCGCCGGGCAGCAGGCCGAGCACCGCGAGCGCGGTCGTCGACTTGCCAGACCCCGACCCGCCCACGACCGCAACCCGCTCCCCCGGCAGCACGTGCAGGTCCGCGCCGTGCACCACCTCGGTGCCCGCGAAGGCCACCCGCAGCCCGCTGATCTCCAAGAGCGGTGCACCGGTACCCATCAGCTGCCCTCGCTCACGGTCTTGGGGTCCAGGGCGTCCCGCAGCGCGTCGCCGAACAGGTTGAAGCCCAGGCAGATCAGCGCGAGCGCGATACCGGGAAAGACACCTGGCCACAGCGTGCGGAACAGGTACTGCTGGGCGTCGGAGAGCATGATGCCGAGGCTGGGTGCCGGCGGCTGGATACCGAGGCCGAGGAACGACAGCACCGCCTCGCCGAGCACCGCGGCCGGCATGATCACCGTGGCCTGCACGATGATCACGGACAGGGCGTTCGGCAACACGTGCTGGCCGAGGATCCGGCTAGGCCCGGCGTCCATCGACCGG
This sequence comes from Pseudonocardia sp., assembly GCA_036272795.1. Taxonomy (GTDB): domain Bacteria; phylum Actinomycetota; class Actinomycetes; order Mycobacteriales; family Pseudonocardiaceae; genus Pseudonocardia. The sequence continues at coordinate 2,315 of DATAYB010000863.1, read as the reverse complement.
CCCGCGAGCACGAAGTCGGACTCCGCCAGCCGCAGTGTCTCCGCCCGCACCACCCGGATCATCGTGGGGATGTTGGCGATGCCGAGCGCGACCGCCGCATTGCCGAGCCCACCGCCGTTGATCGCCGCCAAACCTACCGCGAGCAGCAGGAACGGGAAGGCCAGCATGAGGTCGGTGAGCCGGGAGACCACCGCGTCGAGTCGCCGCCAGTAGCCGGCGACCAGCCCCAGCGGCACCCCGGCGACGACGGCGAGCAGCACCGAGAGCAGGCCGACCTCCAGCGACGTGCGCGTGCCGTAGAGGACCCTCGAGAGCACGTCACGGCCGAGGTCGTCGGTGCCGAACGCGAAGCCGACGGTGTTCGGCTGCTGGAACGGCGTGGTGAAGTGCACCTCGGCCGGCGGGTACGGCGCGAGCAGCGGGGCGAACACGCCGGCCAGCACCACGACTAGCAGGAGTACGGCGCCGAGCACGCCGGCCGGGTTGCGCCGCAGCGTGCGCAGCACCCGGTTGCCGGACCGGAGGGGCACGGCGGCCACGGGTTCGGCGAGCGTCGTCACGAGGTCCTCCCCGACACGCGGATCCGAGGGTCGATCACCGTGTACAGCACGTCGACGAGCAGGTTGATCACGATGTAGGACGCGGTGATCACCAGTACGACGGCCTGCAACACCGGGTAGTCGCGGGTGAACACGGAGTCGAGGGTGAGCTTGCCGATGCCGGGCAGCCCGAAGATCCGTTCGGTCACCACAGCGCCGGCGATGAGGCCACCGAGCTGTAGCCCGACGACCGTGGTGACGACGATCAGGCTGTTGCGCAGCCCGTACCGGAACACCACGGCGACGCGGCCGAGGCCCTTCGCGCGGGCGGTCCGCACATAGTCGGAGGCGAGCGCGTCGACCATGGACGACCGGGTCTGGCGCTGTACCACCGCCGCGTGCGCGATACCGAGGATCAGCGCCGGCAGGGTCAGGTAGTACACCGCACGCACCGGGTCCCGCAGCGGCGAGACGTACCCGGACGCCGGGAACCAGCCCAGCTGCACGGCCAGGTACACGACCGCGAGAATGCCCAGCCAGAACGTCGGCACGGACAGCGCGGCCAGCGAGAACCCGTTCGCCAGCCACTCCGGCCAGCGCCCCCGGTACACCGAAGCGAGTACCCCGCCGGCCGTCCCCGCGAGCACCGCGATGATCATTGCGTACACCGCGAGCTGAACCGTGACCGGCAACGTCGTACCGATCATCTGCGTGACAGGGATGCCCGTGCGCGTGGACCGGCCGAGGTCACCGGTCAGCGCGTTGCCGAGGAACCGCAGGTACTGCACCGGCAGCGGCCGGTCCAGCCCGAGCTGCTCCCGCACCGCGGCCACGGCGTCAGGGTCGGCCTCCTCGCCGGCCATCGCGAGCGCCGGGTCGCCGGGCAGCGCGCGCACGCCGGCGAACACCACCACCGACGCCAGCGCGAGCGTCACCGCCGACTGCCACAGCCGGTGCAGGAGATAGCGACCCATCGCTCAGCCCTCCGGGCCGGTGGGGACATCGGCACGGAAGGCCGCGCGGGCGAGCCGGACCACGCCGTCGGAGTAGGCCTCGATGCCGGTCAGCTGCGTGGAGTACACGGTCAGGACACGCAGCCGGTAGGTATAGACGATCGGGTTGTCGCGCTGGATCACTTGGGTCGCCTGCCCGTACAGCTGCGCGCGCCGAGCGGTGTCCGTGCTTCGGGACGCCTCGGTGAACAGGGCGTCCAGCTCCGGCGAGGAGTAGCCGCCGTAGTTCTGCGAGGCCCGGCTCGCCAGGAAGGCCGAGGTGTTGCCGTACGGGTCGATCCGGCCGGACCAGCCCAGCATCAGCAGGTCGAACGTGCCGCGTTTCTGCACGTCGAGCAGGGTCGCGTACTCGACCGGCACGATCGTCAGGTCGAACCCACCCTCGGCCACGCTGGCCTGTACCCCCTGGGCCATGCGCAGCTGGTCCTGGGTGTTGGTGACCTGCATGGCCACCTTCAGCGGGATCGGCACACCGGCCTCGGCGAGCAGCCGCCGCGATGCGGCCGGGTCGTACGGTGGGCAGGCGTTGCTGGCCGGTGTGGCGTACGGCGTGCCCGGCGCGATCGGCGAGCAGGCGGGTTCGAACCAGTTGTTGAATACCACCGCCACCAGGGTCGCACGATCGATGGCGTCGGCGAACGCCTGCCGGACCCGGGGATCGCGGGCGAACGGCGAGTCGATCGGCTTCGGCGGGGTGCCCGCGCCGTCCACATTGCCGATGTTGATCGTGATGCCCTGGTAGCCGAGTGAGCTGGACTGCAGC
>DATAYB010000862.1:0-7708 GCA_036272795.1 Pseudonocardia sp. | reverse complement strand
GCCAGCGCTTCCTGGGAGGTTCCCCAGAGCTACGAAGCCCGGTGTGTCACGCTCCACGGACGCTTCGCAACGATCGAGGAAAACACTACTGCAACGTGCTGAAGCTATCACAAGGGCCCGACCGAACGCTTCGCGCGGGTTGGGCTTTCCGGTCCGAATGGACGCGTGGGCGCGCCGAGCGGCTGGCCACCTCAGGTGGATCTCCGACAAGATCGGGAACTCGTCGCGGGGACGGCCCTTTCGATGGGGCTGTCCGACCTGGGCGTCAGGCGGCGCCGGAGGCTGTTCGCACTGGTCACAGCGTTCTGGGCCGGCTTGCGGCGCGACTCGTCGAGGTACTGGCGACCCGTGGCGGCGCGCGGGTCGAGGGTGCTCCTGGGGCGGCTGGAACACACGCTGGCCGGCAGCCCCGACGCGGTCGGATTCGCGTGGCGGCGGCCGCCTGGTCATATCCCGTATACATTGCCCCCGATGAGTGCGACCAGCACGCCAGCCGACCACCACCGGCGCACCCGGCAGCCGAGGATGCCGATCGAGGTCCGCCGTGAACAGGTACTGGACGCGACCCTGAAACTGATCACCGAGCGGGGTTACGCAGCGGCCAGCATGGAGGCGGTGGCCCGCGAGGTCGACCTGGCCAAGCCGAGGGTCTACAGCGCGTACCCCGGGCGCGGTCCGCTGCTGCGTGCCCTGCTCGAGCGTGAGGAGCAGCGGGTGGTGGCGACGCTGGCCGAGGCGATGCCGGCGTTCACCGACGACGCCGACTTCGCGGAGACGCTGACCGCCGCCGCCGTGAACCTGCTGCGCGCCGTGGCCGACAACCCGGCGTCCTGGCAGCTGCTCATGATGTCGGCCGACGAGACGCCGCTGGAGGTCCGGGAGCACGTGTCGGAGGGCCGCCAGTTCGCGCTGGACCAGCTGCGTGAGCTGCTCGCCTGGGGCGCCTCGCGGCGGACCGAGCTCTCCGGCCTGGACCTGGAACTCACCGCCCGCGCCCTGCTCGCGGTCGGTGAGCAGGCCGTCCGCCTCGTACTGACCGAGCCCGCGGAGTTCACCCCGGAGAGGTACGGCAGCTTCGCGCGAGGCCTCCTGCGCACCCTCTCCAGCTGACCGCGCGCTGAGCCTCAAGGCGAGCACCGCGCGGCCTCCCGCTACCGAGCTGCCCGCAGGCGCGTGGGTACGCGGGCGTGTGGGGGCGCGGGTACGTGGGGCTCTCGGGTACGTGGGGGCGTGGGTACGTGGGGCTCGCGCGGCCCGAGGCGCATGCCGCCCGGCGTCCTGTTACCGAGCTGCACAGGAGGCAGGTTTTTGGGCGGGTTGTCCTGCCTCCTGTGGAGTTCGGTAACAAGAGGCCGCGGCGAGCTCGGGCCGGGCGGCCCACGGTGGGCTCGGTGCGCGCCGGGTGGGCGACCTGGGTGGTAGGTCCTCCGCCTGAATCGGTCTACCTCGGGCTTCGGGTTGGCGGCGCGCCTTTCGAGTGCTACGCATGCACAACGCATGCGTTATGTATGCGTAGATCGAGTTCATGCGTTGATCGAGTTTGACTTGTCGAGCAGGGCGGGCCGGTGCCCGCCGGACAGGGAGCCGAGATGTTCGTGCGTGGGCGTGCCGCCGATCCGCTGGACCCCGAGGTCGTCGAGGCACTGAGCACAGTGCAGACGTCCACGCTCGGGCACCTGCGGGACTACGGGTTCCCCAAGGGGCTCACCCCGATCCGCCGGCCGCTGAGCTTCGTCGGCCCGGCGTTCACCGTGCGCCTGCCGCACCTGGACTCCACCGCCCTGCACGTCGCCGCCGACGAGCTGCGCCCCGGTGACGTGCTCGTCGTCGACCAGTCCGGTGACACGCGCTCCTGCTTCGGCGGCATGGTGTCGTTCACCGCGTCGACCCGGGGCGCGGTCGGCGCCGTGATCAGTGGGGCGATCAACGACGTCGGTGAGATCCTGGAGCTGGGCCTGCCGGTGTTCTCCTCAGGCGTGTCCGCGCTGACCACCCGCATCCTCGGTATCGAGGGCGCGATCAACGTGCCGGTCACCGTGGGCGGCGCCGTGGTCAACCCGGGGGACGTCGTGTTCGGCGACTCGGACGGGCTCGCCGTGCTGGCCAGGGAGGAGGCGCTCGAGATCGCCGCCATCCTGCGGGACAAGGAGTCCGCCGAGCCCGCGCTGCGCCGGAAGATCTCCGAGGGCACCCGGCTGTCGGAGTGGTCGGGTGCGCTGGCGGCGTTCGAGGGCAAGCTCGACCCCAGCTCGGCGCGGTGACGTCGTGGGCGGGTCGACCCAGCACCCCGTGACCGGCCAGTCGGCCAGCGGCCAGTCGGCCAGCACGCGGCCGGCAACCACCCCGTCGACAGGTCCCCGGTCGGCGGACGCACGGTCGGCGACTGCCCGGCCACGTGGCGGGCTGCGCTGGATGATCAGCGCCGGGCTGCTGCTCCCGGTGACCTTCGTGATGAGCATGGACCGGGCCGCGATGACGGCGGCCGCCCCGGTCATCCAGCACGAGCTGGGCTTCTCGGTCACCCAGATGTCGGTGATCCTGACCGCGTTCTGGTGGGCCTACGCCCTGTTTCAGGTACCGGGTGGACTGGTCACGCGGCGGTTCGGGCCACGCCGGACGCTCGCTGTCGCCGGCCTGTGGTGGTCGGTGTTCACGTTCGTCACGCCGTACGGCGTGGTGTTCCTCGGGTTCGTGGTGATCAGGGCGGTGCTCGGCATCGGTCAGGCGGCCGACTGGCCCGCTTCGGTGTTCACCCTGCACCGGTGGTTCCCTCATGGCGAGCAGTCCCGGGCCAACTCGCTGCTGCTCTGCGGGCTGTACCTGGGCAACGTGGTGGGCACCCCGCTGGTCGTCTGGATCATGACCTCGTTCGGCTGGCACCAGGTGTTCCACATCTTCGCTCTGGTGGGTGCCGTGCTCGCGGTGCTGTGGTGGTGGCAGGTCCGGGACGAGCCGAGGCAGCACCCCCGGATCTCGGCGGCCGAGGTCGACTACATCGAGTCCGGCCGGGTGGTCGACGAGGTCGAGCGCGCCGCGGTGCTGCCGTGGCGGACCTTCTTCGGCTCGAGCCAGTTCTGGGCGATCGGTGCGCAGTACGCCTGCCTGCTGCTCATCCAGGGCTTCTTCGCCACCTGGCTGCCGACCTATCTCGTCGAGGCGCGCGGGCTCTCGCTCAAGCAGATGGGCTGGCTGGGTGCGTTGCCCTGGGTCGCCATGCTGGTCGGCGTGTTCGGTATCGGGGCGCTGAACGACCGGCTGGTCCGGCGCTGGCCCGGTCGGGTCCGGCTGGCGGCCGCCGGTTACCTGAGCGCCGCCGTGTTCCTGGTGCTCGGCGCGCTGACGCCCAGCGTGCCGCTGATGATGCTGTGCCTCTGTCTGAGCCTGGGCTCGGTCGGGATGGTGCAGGTCCAGGTCTGGGCGGCGTGCCAGGACCTGGGCGGAGAGCACTCGGCGACCGTGACCGGCTGGACGAACCTGTGCGGCAACCTGATGTCCGCCGCCGGGCCGCTGTTCACCGGGATCCTGGTCGGCATCGGGGGCGACTGGCTGCTCGCGCTGATGATCCTGGCGGTCGCGGGTGTGCTGGGAGGCGGCTGCTGGTTCTTCGTGCACCCGGAGCGGCCGCTGCGCTCGCACCCGACGTCCGCGATCTCCGCCCCGTGACAGAAGTGACCAAAGTGATCAAGGTAATCGAAGTAACCCGATCGCGCGGCATCGCCGCGGAAGGAGCCGTCCCGATGACCGTGCCCGTCGCCGTCGCCCAGTTCGCCGCCGGACTGGACAAGGTGCAGAACACGAAGCTCGTCCTGGAGGCGATCACCACCGCCGCCGACGCCGGCGCCCGGCTGGTGGTCACCCCGGAGATGGCCATGTACTTCGACCCTCAGGGTGTCGGCACCGATCCGAACTACGCCGAGCCGCTGGACGGTCCGTTCGTCACCGCAGTGCGGGAGACCGCGCGGGCCGCCGGCGTGACTGCGGTGGTCGGCATGGCCGAGACCGTGCCGGGGGAGCGCCGGGCGTACAACACGCTGGCCGCCGTCGGTCCGGACGGTGCACTGCTCGGCGTCTACCGCAAGATCCACCTCTACGACGCGTTCGGGTACTCCGAGTCGGAGAAGGTCGTGCCCGCCGAGATCAACGACCCGCTCACGTTCGAGCTCGGCGACGTCACGTTCGGTGCGATGACCTGCTACGACGTCCGGTTCCCCGAGATGGCGCGGCGACTCGTGGACGCCGGGGCCACGGCGGTCGTGCTGCCCGCGGCGTGGGCTGTCGGGCCGGCCAAGGAGGACCACTGGGCCACCCTGATCCGCGCCAGGGCGATCGAGAACACCTGCTACGTGCTCGCCGCCGGGCAGACCGGTCCGCTCTGCACCGCGCAGAGTGTGGTCGTCGACCCGATGGGCACCGTGCTGGCATCGGCGGGCGAGCGGCCAGGCTTCGCGCTGGCCACGGTCGGCCTCGACAGGGTCGACCAGGTGCGCACGGTCAACCCGTCGCTGGCGAACCGCCGGTTCCGGGTGATCCCGGCGTGACAGTCCGGTCCGGGACCGGCGACGCCCTAAGCTGGTCATCGCTGGCCCCGGACCTTCCGGACCCCCCGGACCCTAGGAACTCATTGATGCGGGAACCGATCGCGCTGCCGATGGTGCGGCCCGACCTCCCGGTTGTGACGCGCCCGCCGGACGTGCCGGCCAAGGACTATGCCTACGGGTACATCAAGGCGCTGATCGTCGACCTGGTGCTGCCGCCGGGCGACATCGTCACCGAGATGGACATCGCCACCGTCACGGGCCTGTCCAGGACGCCGGTGCGGGAGGCGTTCCTGCGGCTGGACGCGGAGCGGCTGATCCAGCTGCTGCCCCGGCGCGGCGCACTGGTCGCACCGGTCACCGCCCGGCAGATCCGGGAGCTGTCCCGCACCCGGTTGGCGCTCGAGCTGTACGCCGTCCGGGAGATCCACGAGCGGGGCATCCCGGTTGCCGAGCGGCTGTGGCCGCTGGTGCACAAGCAGCGGGCGCTGGTCGAGGACGGGGCGCCCTACCCGGCGATCATTGCCTGCGACCGGGAGTTCCACGTGACCCTGGTGCGGGCGATCGGCAACACCGTGATGAGCGAGCTGTACGCCTCGATGGGCGACCGCCAGCAGCGCACCGGCGTGGCCGCGTTCATGGCCCAGCCCGGCCGGGCGGAGTTCGCGGTGGAGCACCACCGGCTGATCGCCGAGGCGCTGGAGCGCGACGACCTCGCCGCCGCCGAGGAGATGCTGCGCGAGCACCTGGACCGGCACAACGACGAGCTGGACCGCTATTTGCCTTAACTTTGCTGTCGGACTGGTTGAACAAAGTCGACCTTATGAATTGCGCCCGCTGATCATGGCCGCGGCCCCGGCCAGCGCAGCCAGTGCCCGCCCGATGTCCGGCCGCCGCGCCGCGCCGCGACCGGTCAGGGCGAACACCTTCCGGGTCACCGGCTCCCGCAGCGGGTGGATGCTGACCGTCGGCGGGCCGTCCGGCAGCGCCATCCTCGGCACGAGCGCGACCCCGGCGCCCGCCGCGACCAGTGCGGTGAGCACCGCGAAGTCGGTGGCCTCGGCGACACCGTCCGGCACAAAACCGGCCGCGCCGCACGCCCGCTGGACCATCTCGTGGCAGGACTCCACCCGCCCGGGCACCAGCCACGGCTCCCGCGCGAAATCGGCCAGCGCGACAACCTCGTTCGGCACGAGGCCACGGGCGGCGGCCAGCTCGGTCGGCAGGGCCAGCAGTACCGGGTCGTCGAGCAGCCGGCGCTGCTCGGCGCTGGTCGGGAGGTTGCGGGGCAGCAGCGAGTAGCTGTGCGCGACGGCGATGTCGACCTCGCGGCGGGCCAGCGCGGCGAGCGCATCGTCCGGCTCGTGCTCCGCCAGCCGCAGTGCCACCGGGCCCTCCGGGTGGTCGCGCAGCGTGACCCACGCCGGCGGAACCAGCGCCCTGGCCGCCGAGGGGAACGCGGCCACCCGGACCGTGCCGGTGCCTCGCCCGGTGAACGCGGCGAGCGCCGACTCGGCGGAGCTGAGGTCGTCAAGAATGATCTCCGCGTGCGACACCAGCAGCCGGCCGGCCGGCGTCAGCACCAGGGTGCGGCCCTGCTTCTCCAGCAGCTGGGCGCCGGCCTCGCGCTCCAGGGCGGCGAGGTGTTGGGAGATCGCCGGGCCGGACAGGTGCAGCGCCTCGGCGGTGGCGGCGATCGTGCCGTGCTCGGCGAGGCGGTGCAGGATGCGCAGGCGGCGAGTGTCCAACATTAAAGTCTCACTTTGCATCAAGCGAAGAAAGAGTAACTGGTACTTATCGAGTTTAGCGCTCACTCTGACAGCATGAACAGTCGCACTCCCCGCGCCACCGCCGCTCTCGCGCTGACCGTCGTGCTCTGGGCCACGGCCTTCCCGGCGATCCGGGTCGGCGTGGCGGCCTACGGCCCCGTCGGGCTCTCGGTGCTGCGGCTGCTCGTCGCGTCCGTGGCTCTCGCGCTGGCCGCGCCGCTGCTCGGCGTCCGGCTGCCGCGCCGCGCTGACCTGCCGCTCATCCTGCTCTGCGGGCTGACCGGCATGACCGCCTACCAGCTGCTGCTGAACTGGGGTGAGGTGCACGTGCCGGCCGGCACCGCGAGCCTGCTGGTGTCCACCGCACCGGTGTTCAGCGTGCTGCTGGCCTGGATCTTCCTCCGCGAGCGGCTGGGCTGGCGGGCAGTGCTCGGCAGTGCGGTGGCGCTGGCCGGCTCGGCGCTCATTGCGCTGTCCGGCGGTGATGTGCACTACGCCACGGCGGCCTGGGTGGTGCTGGCGGCGGCGGTCGTGCAGGGCGTGTACCACTTCGCCAGCAAGCCGCTGCTGCGCCGCTACACCGGCCTCGAGGTCGCCTGCTATGCGATGTGGACCGGTACCGCGGTGCTGCTCCCGTTCGCCCCGGCAGCGCTGGGCGCGATCGGCTCGGCGCCTGCGGGGGCGACCGTCCCGGTGCTGCTGCTCGGCCTGCTCCCGTCCGCCGTCGGATTCGTGACCTGGGGATACGCCGTCGCTCGGCACACCGTCGCGGTGGCCACCTCGGCGCTGTACCTGGTGCCGGTCGTCGCGCTCGCGGTCGCGTTCGCCTGGCTGGGGGAGCGGCCGGCGCCGGTCGAGCTCATCGGCGGGTTGATCAGCATCGCCGGCGTGGCCTTCGTCCACCTGGCCGGCCGCCGCACCCCGGCCCCCGCCTCGCCGGCTGCGGCCGACCCGGCTCCGGCCGTACCGCGCTAGGTCGACGCGGTACGGCCGGTCTCCAGCTCGGGTCAGCCGTCGGCGCGGCGCGCAACGAGCAACAGGCGCCGGTCCCCGACGGTGTACGGCCGGTCGTCGGTCGTGCCGTAGCGCTCGAGGTCGGTGAACCCGGCCTCGGTGAGCAGCGCGGCGAGATGCGCGTTCGTGTAGACGTAGTACGGCGCGCTCGCCCGGACCCGCTCGGTACCCCGGCTGAACTCGTACGTGGTCACCAGCCGGCTCGTGGCTACGTCGTACTCGCGTGAGGCGACCACGCTGACGCCGCCGGCTTCCATGGTGTCCTCACCGCCGGTGAACCCGGGCAGCACGGACTCGGCCGCGACCCCGTAGTCGATCACCAGGCCACCACCGGGGCGGATCGTGCCGGCGAGCGCCGCGAGGATCGCCGACGTGTCCGCCAGGTCGAAG
>DATAYB010000861.1:0-9483 GCA_036272795.1 Pseudonocardia sp. | reverse complement strand
CGCCGCCGGCCGGGGGCCCACCGCGCCCAGCCCCAGGGCCAACCGCACGGCGTCGCGGCGCAGCGCCGGGCTCAGCCGAGGCCGCCTGGCCCGCCCCAGCTGCCAGCACCGGCGCAGCCCCTCGGCGAGGTCGCCCTCCACGTCCAGCTCGCCGGCCACAAATGCGCGAGCCAGCCCGAGCTCACCGGGCTGCCACAGCAGCCGCCGCAGCGCGCGGCGATGCGCCAGCACGACGACCGGGGTGTCGGGGCCGGCGGGCGCGCCGGCCTCGCTGCCGTCCCAGGCGCGGACCCGGATCGGCAGCGGTGCGCCGAGCACCCGTTCCACCAAATCGACCAGCCGGGGAGCGATCGGCTTGGTGATCAGCAGGGTCATGGCTGCACCCTCTCGTCGCGGGGCCCGGGGCGGGACAGGGCGAGCTGTTGCACGTCCAGGTAGCCGACCCGGAAGCCGGCCTCGCAGTAGGCGAGGTAGAACTCCCACATCCGGCGGAACGTCTCGTCGAAGCCGAGCGCGGCGACCTGGCGCCAGTTGGCCAGGAACCGCGCGCGCCACAGCGCCAGGGTGGTGGCGTAGTCCGGGCCGAGTCCGCGGCGGCGTTCGATCCGCAGGCCGGTGTGCGCGGCGAGGTTCTGCTCGATCGCGGTGACCGAGGGGATCAGGCCGCCGGGGAAGACGTACTTGTGGATCCAGCTGTAGCTGCCCCGGGTGGCGAGCATCCGGTCGTGCCCCATGGTGATCGACTGCAGGCCGACCCGCCCGCCCGGCGCCAGCAGCCGGTCCAGGGTGCGGAAGTACGCCGGCCAGTACTCGGCACCGACGGCCTCGATCATCTCGACGCTCACCACGGCGTCGTAGCTGCCCCTGGCCTCGCGGTAGTCGCGCAGCAGCACCTGGACACGGTCGGCCACCCCCGCCTCGGCGATCCGCCGCTCGGCGAAGCGGGCCTGCTCGGCGGAGATGGTCAGCGTGGTCACCCGCGCGCCACGGCGGGCCGCCCGGATCGCCAGCGCGCCCCAGCCGGTGCCGATCTCCAGGATGTGCTGGCCGGGCCGGACGCCGGCCATGTCGAGGACGCCGTCGATCTTGCGCAGCTGCGCGCCGGCCAGGTCCTCGGCCATCGGGGACGCGACGGTCCCGTCGAGCCCGGGGGAAGAGCTGCCGAACCAGGCCGACGAGTACGTCATCGTGTCGTCGAGAAAGGCGGCGAACAGCTCGTTCGACAGGTCGTAGTGCCGGTGGATGTTGTCGCGCGCCCCGTCGATCGTGTTGTGCTCCTCGGTCGGCGTACGCGGCACGACGAGTCGCCGCAACCGGTGCAGCACCGGCGGGACCAGCGTGCTGAGCCGGGCCGCAAATGGCGTGAGCACGTCGGCCAGGTCGGTCGCCGTCCAGTCCCCGACCATGTAGGACTCGCCGAACCCGATCGTCGCGTTCGTACCGATCCGGCGGTAGAACGCCGCCGGCCGGACCAGCCGCAGCACCGGCGAGCCCGGCCCACCCGCGCCCAGCCGCTCGCCACCGGGCAGCTCGACCCGCACCTCCAGCGGCCGGACCGCGCGGCGGAACAGCGACTCGGCGATCCGGGCCCGCGCCGCACCGCCCGGCGGCGGCGTCGCCAGGCCGGGCCAGACACCCTCGTTGGGCCGGGGCACCGGGCGGCTCAACACGCGGTCCGGGGTACTGGTCATCGGGTTGCCTCCGGGGCGGTCGAGGTCGCGGCTGCGGTCGGAAAGGCAGTCGGAAAGGCGGTCGGAACGGCGGTCGGGTCGCCGCCGGTCCGGGCGGTCACGGGCAGCCGGCGCAGCCACAGCGCGATGCCGTGCCGGCGGATCAGCCACCAGGTGCGCTGGGTGGTCAGCGGGCGGCTGAGCAGCAGCCACAGCAGGGCGGCCGGGGTGGCCGGCCGGCGCTGCCCGGCCACCGTCGCCGCCAGCACGTCCCGGCCGTCCTGGTGCAGCGTCACCGACAGGTCCAGCCGGTCGGTGGGCAGCGGCAGTGCCATCCGGTACCGGCCACGCACCGCCAGGAACGGCGAGACGTAGAACTCCTTGGCGGCCACGGCGCGGCCGTCGGCGTCGGGATGCAGCAGGTAGCAGTGCCGCTCGCCGTAGGTGTTGTGGACCTCGGCCACGACGCAGGCCAGCGGGCCGTCGCGGCGGTGGCACCAGTACACCGTCAGCGGGTTGAACACGTAACCGAGCAGCCGGGCGTTGGCCAACATCAGCACCCGGCCGCCGTCCAGGTCGACGCCGTGGTCGGCCAGCCAGCCGTCCAGCCCCGCCCGGATCGACCCGCCGGTCCCCGCCAGGTGGTCGCGCCCCTCGAACCGGGCGAACGGCCGCAGCCAGCGCGGCAGCCGCGGCAGCTCGTCCAGGTCGACCAGCCACAGGTAGATCCGGTGCGCGAACGTCCGGCTCAGCCGCTGGTCACGCCGGTGCGCGACTCGCGCCGCGTACAGCGCCGGAGCGCTCACCACGTCACCCCGAACGCCTCGGCCGCCCGGACGCCCGAGGCGCAGCCGTCCTCGTGGAAGCCCCAGCCGTGGTAGGCGCCGGCGTACGCGGTGCACCCCGTGTCGAGCGTCGGCAGCAGGCGCTGCGCGGCGACCGACTCACGCGTGTACACCGGGTGCTCGTAGGTCATCCTGGCGAGCACCGCGGACGGGTCGATCCGGTCGGCGCCGTTCAGCGTCACGACATGGTCGGCCGGCCCGGTGAGGCGCTGCAGCCGGTTCATGTCGTAGCTGACCAGCACCGGGGCGTCGGTGTCGACGCAGCTGGCCTTGCGGTAGTTCCAGGAGGCCCTGGCGCCCGGGTTGCGCGGCAGCACGGAGGTGTCCCGGTGCAGCCAGGTCTCGTTGCGGGAGTAGTGGAACGCGCCGAGCACCGTGCGCTCCGCCGCCGTCGGGTCGGCCAGCATGCCCAGCGACTGGTCGGGGTGGGTGGCGATGACCACGCGGTCGAAGCGCGCCTCGGTGTCGCCGTCGTCCCGCACGAGCACGCCGTCCCCCGTCCGGCGCACCGCCCGCACCGGGGTACCGACGTGCACCGCCGTCAGCGCCTTCACCGCCCGCTGCACGTACTCGCGGGAGCCGCCGACCACGGTGCGCCAGGTCGGCGAGCCGGCCACCCCGAGCAGCCCGTGGTGGTCGAGGAACCGGAACAGGTAGCGCGCGGGGTAGTCCAGGCACAGCCCCGGGCCCGCCGACCACACCGCCGACACCACCGGCAGCATGAAGTGGTCGACGAAGTACCGGGAGTAGCCGCCGGCCCGCAGGAACTCCCCGAGGGTCACCTCGTCACCCCCGGCGGCGGCAACGGCGAGCAGCCGCCGCGCGCCCCGGTGGAACCGAGGTACCTCGGCGAGCATCCGCAGGTAGCGCGGCCGGCCCAGGTTGGCGGGCAGACCGAAGTCGTCGGCCCGCCCGGGGAACAGGCCTGGTAGCCCGCGCGCTCCTGCGTACTCCAGCCCGCACCCCTCGCAGCTCACGCTCATCGACATCTCGGACTCCTGCGTGGCCACCCCGAGCTCGCCGAACAGCCGCAGCAGGTTCGGATACGTGCGCTCGTTGTGCACGATGAAGCCGCTGTCGACCAGCGCGACCCCGCCGCCGGAGGTGGCCAGCTCGTGGGTGTGGGCGTGCCCGCCGAGCCGGGTGTCGGCCTCGTACAGGGTCACGTCGTGGTGGCGTTGCAGCAGATAGGCGGCGGTGAGGCCGGAGACGCCGGCACCCACCACCGCCAGCCGCGGTCGGGTCATCGGTACGCCGGGGTCAGCTGGCCGGGGTGGCGGCCGGCGGCATCAGCACGCTGTCGACGATGTAGACGGTGGCGTTCGCGGTCTGCACGTTGCCGCAGATCACGTGGCTCACGCCGTTCACGGTGAAGTCCTGCCCGGTGCCCGAGGTGGTCAGGCTGCCGCCCTCGAGGGTCTTGAAGCTGCCGGCGGCGAGGTCGGCGGGGGTGATCCGCTGGCCGACCACGTGGTAGGTGAGGATCTTGGTCAGCGTGGCGTTGTCGGCGAGCACCTTGTTCAGCGTGGCCGGCGGGATCTTGTCGAAGGCCGCGTTGGCCGGTGCGAACACGGTGATGGCCTGCGCGCCGTTGAGGGTGTCGACCAGGCCGGCCTTCTTGACGGCGGTGACCAGCGTGGACAGCACCGGGTTGTGGCTGGCGGCGGTGGCAACCGGGTCGGCTGCCATGCCCTGGAAGCTGCCGGGGCCACTGGTCGGCACCGCGCTGCACGCCGCCCCGAACTGGGTGGGCGCCGCGGCGCTCGGGGTGGGGGCGGCCTCGGCGGCGGTCTGGCTCACAGCGGGCGACGAGCTGGGGGCCTGGCTGGAGCAGGCGGCGAGCGCGGTGGCGGCGGCGGTGATGCTCAGTGCCACGGCGATACGTCGAAGGTGCATGATCTGGCCTCTCTGCAGTGGAAAGTTCCACGCCGGCGGCGGGCCAATCGGACCCACCTCGGTACACGGCGGGTCTTCGGCACGGCCGGCACGGCGGATTGGTGGGGACTGGCCGTTCCCCCGTTCGGGCGACGCCGGGTCGGCCGACCAATCCGGTGGCGGACCGGCGGCGAACAGCGGGCAACAACCGACCTGGGAGGGCGTGCGATGCACGATTCGGTGTGGCCGCCGCGCCGCACGGGCCAGCCGGAACCGTCCGACCCCGAGACGGCCGAGCAGCTGATGGCTTTTGTGGCCAAGGGCGACGAGCCCGCCTTCGAGCGGCTCTACCCGCTGGTCGCCGGCGCCGTGCTCGGCATGGTTCGCCGGGTGGTGCGTGACCCCGCCCAGTCCGAGGAGGTCGCCCAGGAGGTCCTGGTCGAGCTGTGGCGGACCGCACCGAGCTACGACCCGGCCAAGGGCAGCGCGCTGACCTGGGCACTCACCATGGCGCACCGGCGCGCGGTGGACCGGGTGCGGTCCGCGCAGGCGGCCACCCAGCGGGAGGCCCGGGTCGGCGCCGAGTCGGTGCGCCGGGAGTTCGACGAGGTCGCGGAGGCGGTGGCGACGAACCTGGAACGGGAACAGGTCCGCCGCTGCCTGGCCTCGCTGACCGAGCTGCAACGGGAGTCGGTCGTGCTGGCGTACTACGGCGGCCGCACCTACACCGAGGTCGCCACCGTGCTCCGAGCGCCGCTGGGTACCGTCAAAACGCGGCTGCGCGACGGGCTGATCCGGCTCCGTGACTGTTTGGGAGTGAGCCGATGAGCGAGCCGCTGAGCCCCGATGTGCACACGCTGACCGGCGCCTACGCGCTGGACGCCCTGGACGAGCTGGAGCGCCGGAGGTTCGAGGCCCACCTGGCGCAGTGCCCGGACTGCACCCGCGAGGTGGAGGAGCTGCGCGCGACCGCCGCCAAGCTGGCCATGGCCGCCGCCGAGACGCCCCCGGACCGGCTTCGGCAGCGGGTGATGGCACAGGTCGCGACGACCCGGCAGGAGCCGCCCGCGACCGCGTCCCCCGTCTCCCCGAGGGCACCGGGACGGACCGGCTGGGGCGTGCGGCTGACGGCCGCGGCCGCGGGACTCGCCGCCGCGGCGGCCGTGCTGTTCGGGGTGGTCGCGGTGCGCACGGGTGCCGAGCGCGACGCCGCCCAGGCCCAGCTCGCCCAGCTGGAGGCCCGGTACGGGCCGGTCGCCCAGCTCGCCGCCGCCCCGGATGCGCGGGGGGACTCGGGGGCCGGGGCGCACGGCGGCACCGCGTTCGTGCTGGCCTCGCACGCCCAGGACCGGGCCGTGCTGCTGGTCGCCGACCTGCCGGCCCCGCCCGCCGGCCACACCTACCAGGCGTGGCTGATCGGCGCCGGCCAGCCGCGCTCCGCCGGCCTCGTGCCGACCGACCCGGGCACCGGCGCGCCACCACTGGAGTTCACCGGGCTGGCCGGCGCGAGCAAGGTCGGCCTGACCGTCGAGCCGGCCGGCGGCTCTGCCCAGCCCACGACCACACCGGTCCTGCTGTTCGACCTGCCCGCATGAGCTCGGCCGCGAGACGGCACGACCGCGGGACCCGGTCGGGGTTGTCGATCCGTGACGCTTGTCTACGGGGGGTGCCGTTCGGGCCCTGCGCCGGCGTGTAGACTCGCAACTACCAACGCGGGGTGGAGCAGCTCGGTAGCTCGCTGGGCTCATAACCCAGAGGTCGTAGGTTCAAATCCTGCCCCCGCTACCAGGAACGGCCCGTCGGGATCACACTCCCGACGGGCCGCTTTTCTTTGCGGACGCGTCGCCCGCCACAGCTCAGCGCAGCGGCGGCACGCCGGTTTCGATGTCGCTGATGTAGACGGCGACACCGCTGACCAGCAGGCCGGTGGCCGAGCTGACAGCAGCGGCGACGGCCCGCTGCACGGCGACGGCGACCTGGGTGGCCGGGTGGCGGGCATCGAGCACGAACGAGACCTCGACGCCCACCGACCCACCCGCGCCACCGGCAAGGCTGACCTCGACACCGGCGACGTCCGGGTAGCTCTGTCCGGTCGCACGTTCCCAGAGGTCGCGGGTGTTCTGCTGCAACACGCCCACAGGCCGGGTTGCAGGCGGGCGACCCCGGGGATGGCGCGGGCGGCGTCGGCGGCGGCGACCGCGGCACGCACCTCCGTGGTGACGTCGCGGCCGGTCAGACCGGCGCTCACCGGTTGCCCTCTTCCCACAGGTCGACCAGCTCCAGGTCGATGCTCTCGACGTGCAGCCCGACCTGCCCGGCCATGGCCGCGGCCAGCCGGCGGCGGACCTCGGCGAGCACCACGTGCAGCGGTCCGGTCCCGTAGCGCAGCGACACCGACAGTTGGATGTGCACGGCGTCGGACCGCCCGGGGTCGAGCTCGACGTGGCAGTGCCGTGCCCAGACCCCGGGCACGCTGTCCGCCGCGTAGCGCAGCACGGCCGCGACCGCGCGCAGGGACACCTCGGCGGGCCCGAGCGGCGCCGGCAGGGTCAGCGTGTCACCGCGCCGCAGCTCGGCGCGCACCGCACCCATCACCCGGTCCAGCAGCCCGGCCGGCGGCTCGGCGGGGTCGTCGAGCAGGGCGGAGGTGGCGTCGTTGAGAGCCCGCAGGCCTCGGCTCGCGGCGAGGCAGTGCTCGCACTCCTGGGCGTGCGGCCCGACCTGGCCGGAGTCCAGCTCGTCGAAGACGTCCTCGACGAGTCGGCCACACGGCAGGGGGTGGCCGCTGACAGTCTCGTTCATCGCCACGGCGATATCAGCTCCGCTAGTTGGGCTCGCGCTCGGGAGAGTCGGCCGCGCACGGCCTGCGGGGTCGTCCCGACGACCTGGGCGATCTCCTCGTAGCTGCGGTGGTGGGCCTCGCGCAGCAGCCACACCGCCCGCTGCTCAGGTGTCAGGTGCTGCAGGGCGGCGACCAGTGCCTCGAGCTGCGCCGAGCTCTGGGTGGCCCGCTGCGGGTCGGCCTCGACCTGGTTCGGAACCTGGTCGTCCAGCTCCGAGGTGGGGCGACGGCGGCGCAGCAGGTTCAGGCACCGGTTGGTCGCGGTCCGGTAGAGCCAGCCGGAGAACGCGGCGTCCTCGCGGATCTCCGGCAGGCGCCGCCATGCGGAGAGGAACACGTCCTGGGTGACCTCCTCGGCGTCGCCGGCGTCGGCGGTCATCCGCAACGCCAGCCGGTAGATGCGGCCCTGGTACCGGCGCATCAGTGCCTCGAACGCGGGCAGGTCGCCGTCCCGGGCCCGGCCCACCAGGGTCGGGTCGTCCATCACGGACTCGCCCGGCTCCGGCCCCGCGCGCCCCACGGTCTGCACCGGGGCCACCGCATCCTCCTCAGCATCGACTGGACCAACAGACTCGACAGAGTTCCACCACGGGAGACACCTCCCGGACGCCGAACGTCACGGCCCCGGCCCCATCCGAGCTGTGGCGGTGCTCACACCCTACGAGCCGGCCGCGACCGCGCTCCGAACCCACCCCGATCCGGGTGCCGCGCGTGGCGGCCGTCACGCCCAACGGTGCGTGACGATCCGCCGCGGCGCGGTGTCTGGATTGGCAGCCGGACCCACCGAGGGCCCGCACACCGCGAGGAGTGAACCGACATGAGCCTGGGCGACAAGATCAAGAACAAGGCCGAAGAGGTCAAGGGCAAGGTCAAGGAGACGGTCGGTGAGGTCACCGGCAACGACGAGCTCGTGGCCGAGGGCAAGCTCGACCAGGGCAAGGCCGGGGTCAAGCAGACCGGCGAGAGCATCAAGGACGCCGCGAAGGACGCCAAGAACGCCATCACCGGCAAGTAGACCGAACCCGGCAAGGCCCGCGACGAGCCCGTCGCATGTGAGCCAGGTCTCGAAAAATCTCGCGGCCCGGCCGGGACGAGTGCCACGTCCGGTGCCTCTTACCGGGCGTGGCACTCGCCGCGCCGCGCCGAACCCGTCCCGGGCGCCCCGAACGCATTAGCTTGCGTCAGATTCTTCATCAGTGAGGAGTTCCACAGTGACCACCAACTCGACCAACAGCACCGGTTCCACCACCGTCCGCGCCAAGAGCGTGCCCGGCGGCACCACCACGATCGAGAGCGGAACGATCGAGAGTGGGCTGACCAGCAGCCAGGGCCGCACCCAGATCGCCGACATCGTCGTATCGAAGATCGCGGGACTGGCCGCGCGGGAGATCAACGGGGTGTACGCGCTGGGCGGCGGCGCGGCACGCGCGTTCGGTGCGCTGCGCGAGCGCATCCCCGGCGCCACCAGCAACGTCAGCCAGGGCGTCACGGTGGAGGTCGGCGAGCTGCAGGCCGCGGTCGACCTGGACATCGTCGTCGAGTACGGGGTCCCGGTCGTCGAGCTGGCCACCTCGATCCGGCGCAACGTGATCGGTGCCATCGAGCGGATGACCGGGCTGCAGGTCGTCGAGGTGAACATCTCCGTGGGCGACGTGCACCTGCCCGAGGACGACGCGGTGGCGGAGGTCCCGGCGGTGCTGGCCACGCCGAGGGTGTCGTGACCTCCGTGCCCGCGACCGCCCGGGGAGGGTCCCGATGAACGCCACCCGCCTCGGCCTGCTCACCGGCCTGGCGCTGGGCTTCGCCGCCGCCTTCGGCGGGTTCGTCGCGTTCCTGATCGTCCTGGTGCTCGGTGCGCTGGGGCTCGCGGTCGGGCGGTTCCTGGACGGCCAGCTCGACCTCAGCTCCTTCACCAACCGAACCCAGGGCCGGACCCGGTTGTGACCGCCACCGACCTGTTGCCCCCACCGGTGCTCCAGGCCGGCGGGAACGACCGGCCACTCGCCGAGCCCGGCGAGCGCGGCACGCT
This sequence comes from Pseudonocardia sp., assembly GCA_036272795.1. GTDB lineage: Bacteria > Actinomycetota > Actinomycetes > Mycobacteriales > Pseudonocardiaceae > Pseudonocardia. The sequence continues at coordinate 222 of DATAYB010000861.1, read as the reverse complement.
GAGCATCGCCGAGTCCGTCCTGGAGAAGCTCAGCGCCCACCTGCTCGCCGAGGTCGACGGGGTCGGCGGCGCGGCCCGGCGTGTGCTCGGGGTCGCGCTCGGCGCCGACTCCGCCGAGCAGCGTGCCCGGGTCACCGCGACGGTGTCGGGCACGATCGCGCTGCTGGAGGTGCGGCTCTCGCTCGCCTACCCCACGCCGATCCAGGCCACCTGCAACCGGGT
>DATAYB010000860.1:0-21056 GCA_036272795.1 Pseudonocardia sp. | reverse complement strand
AGCGTCACGGTGTGGCTGCCGGAGTTCGCGTTGCGGTCGACCGAGCCCCTGGTGCCGCTGAAGCTCACGCCGTCGCCGGTGAGCGAGACCTGCTGGCTGTTCACACAGTTCGGGCTGGCCGTGATCGTGTCGCCGGGGCTCACCAGGTCCGGGGAGACCGAGAGCGTGGCCTTCGGGTCCGACAGGATCGGGCCGGGCTTGATGCCGCCCGGCTGGCCGGGGTTCGGCTCACCCGGCGCGATCGGCTTGCCCTCCGGCGCACCCGGGTTCGGCTCGGCCGGCTTCGACGGGGCGGGCTTCGGCGGCGCGGGCTGCTCGGACGGCTTGTCCTTGTCCTGGTCCGCGTTGCCGGTCGGCTTGCTGTCGGCGCCGGAGCCGGGGGCCGGGACCGACGAGGCCGGTGGCTGCGAACCACTGCCGTCGTTATCGGCGGCCATCGCGCCGGGCGCGCTCCAGGCCATGGTGAGCAGTGCCAGGGTGGCACTGGCCAGGAGTGTGCGGGTTCGCATCCTGAGTGTGTTCCCTTCGTCCGACCCGTTGGCGGGCTGCCAGGGGGATCCGCCGTAGAGACCGCTGCCGAACCTGAGAACGTTTCCCGGCGTTACCGAAACGCAACACCGGCTCGCCTCAGCGGAACCACCCGACACTCCCGGCGCATGTGCCTCGGGAGTTTCACCCTTACGGACCATGCGGACAAACGAAAAAACCGAAAGGTGGGGCGGCCGATCACGGCCGTCCCACCTTACAGACGCTGATATCTCAGCTTGAGCTGAGCCCCGTCTCAGCCGAAGCTGACCTGCCTGATGGTGCGCGCGCCGATCGCGGCACCGACCGGGCTGAGCACGGTGTTGTCCACCGGGCGGTCCACCCGCAGCAGCATGAGCGCGTCCGTGCCGTCGGTGGTCTGGCTGATCTGCGCGGCCTCGATGTTCACGCCGGCCTCGCCGAGCAGGGTGCCGACGCGGCCCATCACGCCGGGGCGGTCGGTGTACTCGAGCAGCACGACGTCGCCCTCGGCGCGCAGGTCGAAGTGCCGGCCGTTGATCTCGACCAGCTTCTCCACCTGGGCGCGCCCGGTGAGCGAGCCGGACACGGTGACCTGCTCACCGTCCGGCATCGCGGCGTTCAGCCGCACGACGCTGCGGTAGTTCTCGCTCTCCGGCGCGGTGCTGACCTTGTAGGCCACGCCGCGCTCCTCGGCGAGCGACGGCACGTTGACGAAGGTGACCTGGTCCTCGACGACGTCGTTGAACACGCCGCGCAGCGCCGCCAGCGGCAGCACCGACACGTCGTCCGACGCCAGCTCGCCGAGCACCTCGACGGTGACCGAGGTCGGCACCCGCCCGGTCAGCGCGTAGAGCAGGGTGCCGAGCTTCTGGGTCAGCGGCAGGTACGGCCGGACCTCCTCGGCGACCACGCCGGAGATCTGCACGTTCACCGCGTCCGGCACGAACTCGCCCGCCAGCGCGAGCAGCACCGAGCGGGCAACGTCGGTGCCGGCGCGGTCCTGCGCCTCACCGGTGGAGGCACCCAGGTGCGGGGTGACGACCACGGCGGGCAGCTCGAACAGGGGGCTGGCGGTGGTCGGTTCGGACACGTACACGTCGATGCCGGCGCCGCCCACGTGCCCGGAGCGGACCGCATCGGCCAGCGCGTCCTCGTCGACGAGGCCACCGCGGGCGGCGTTCACGATGAAGACGCCGGGCTTGGTCTTGGCCAGCTGGTCCTTGCCGATCAGGCCGAGCGTCTCCGGCGTCCTCGGCAGGTGGATGGAGATCACATCGGCGCGCTCGAGCAGCCCGTCCAGGTCGTAGAGCTCGATGCCGAGCTGGGCGGCGCGGGCCGGCGCCACGTAGGGGTCGTACGCGATGATCTTGGTACCGAACGCGAGCAGCCGCTGCGCGACCAGCTGGCCGATCTTGCCGAGGCCGACGACGCCCACCGTCTTGCCGTTCAGCTCGACACCCGTGTACGCGCTGCGCTTCCACTCCCCCGCGCGCAGGCTCGCGTCGGCGGCCGGCACGTGCCGCAGCGCGGACAGCAGCAGCGCGATCGCGTGCTCGGCGGCGGAGACGATGTTCGAGGTCGGCGCGTTGACGACCATGACGCCGCGCGCGGTGGCCGGCGGCACCTCCACGTTGTCCAGCCCGACGCCGGCACGCGCGACGACCTTCAGGTGGTGTGCGGCGGCGAACACCTCGGCGTCCACCTTCGTGGCGGAGCGGACGATCAGTGCGTCGACGTCCACGACAGCCGCGAGCAGCGCCCGGCGGTCGGTGCCGTCGACGTGGCGGATCTCGCAGGACTCGCTCAGTACGTCGAGAACCGACGGTGCCAGTTTCTCGGCGAGCAGGACGGTGGGACGGCGGGCGGCGGTGCTCACGGTGCTCCCAGTTATCGAGGTGCGAGGTCGGCCCGATCGTACGGGCGCGCCACGCACCCGCGCCCGCCGTCATCCGAGGCGCCGCACCCGGCCCAGCTCAGATGTGCTGGGAACGCAGCACGATCGTGCCGTTCTCGTCGTGCACCTCCAGGCTGGCCAGCTGCTGTGGCTTCAGGTCGGTGGCGGTGGCCAGTACGACGTCCTTGTTCGGGATCGCCGTCCACTTGGCCAGCTCGGTGTTCGAACCGTCGGCGGCGGTCGCCACCAGCGTGTACACCGGCGGGGCGTAGCCGACCGTGCCCCCGTACCGGCAGCGCATCACGACCTCGGTGCCCCAGTCCTTCTCGGTCAGCGCAACCGCCGCGGTGGCCACCGTGCCCGGTGTCGCCTGCAGCTGGACCGGTAACGCGGCGGCCGCGGTGACCCCGGTGCCCGGCTGGCTCAGCGTGGTCGTGGCCACCGCCGTCCCACCGACGCCGACCACCCCGACCAGCACCAGTGACGCGGCGACCAAACCACGCCTGCGGGACCGCTGCCGGCGGACCTCCCGCAGCGCCGCCTCGACCGGGCCGGGCTCGCCGAGCGGGCTGACCGGCGACGGAGCGGGTAGCTCCGGGCGCGGTTGGCTGCCCAGAGGTGGACCGGGGCTGCGGGCGAGCAGGCCGGGCAGCCCGGCGAGCTGGCTGACCTCACGCAGGCAGAACTCGCAGCCCTCCATGTGCGCGGCGTACTCGGCCCGCTCGGTCGGATCCAGGGAGCCCAGCAGGTACGCCCCGGCCTCCTCGGTACGCGGGCAGCCGTCCTCAGGTGACGGCGCTGACGACGCAGCTGTCACGGTGTGACCCCCATCTGGACCAGTGCGCTGCGTAGGGCCCGCAGCGCGTAGTGCGTGCGCGACTTCACCGTGCCGGCCGGGACCCCGAGCCGTTCGGCCGCCTCGGCAACCGAGCGACCCGCGAAGAAGCACTCCCGGATCACGTCCTGGTGCGCGGGCGTCAGCTGGCCGACCGCCTCGGCCACCAACCAGGACTGCAACGCGTCGTCGACACCGTCAGCGATCCCCGTCTCGGGGGGCTGATCGGTGATTGTCTCAGGGCGCACCGAACGCGCCCGCCACTCGTCGATCAGCACATTTCGCAGGGTACGCAGTAGCCAACCCCGGGTGCTGCCTCGTCGTGAGTCGAGGGACTCGGGGTGCCGCCAAGCTCGCAACAGGACCTCCTGGACGGCGTCCTGGGCCCGACCCAGGTCGCCATTGGTCATACCGAGCGCGTACGACTCCAGGGCCGCGCCGTGCTCGGCGTAGAGAGCCCGAATGAGACGATCGTCGACTTCCAACGTCACCTCCGCTCCCCGACACCGACACGGACCTCCGGTCCGAACGGTTCAATACTGGCCGCACGAATTCCGGCCGAGCATCCGGGGCGGGTCCACGAGCTGAGAGATCACCCACCGAGATGATCAGGAACACGTTGCACGCGAACGCCCCGCCGGCACGGGGCCGGCGGGGCGTTCGCGACTACAGGGAACCGCTCAGGCGGGCGGCGCCACCCACGACATCAGGCCACGCAGCTTGGCGCCGACCTGCTCGATCTGGTGGTCGACACCCGCCTTCTGCAGCCGGGTGAAGTTCGGCCGGCCGGCGTCGTCCTCGGCCACCCACTCACGGGCGAACGTGCCGTCCTGGATCTCGCCGAGGATCTTGCGCATCTCGTCCTTCACGGCCGGGGTGATCACCCGGGGGCCGCGGGTGAGGTCGCCGTACTCGGCGGTGTCCGAGATGGAGTAGCGCTCGCCGGTGATGCCACCCTCGTACATCAGGTCGACGATCAGCTTGAGCTCGTGCAGGCACTCGAAGTAGGCGATCTCCGGGGCGTAGCCGGCCTCGGTGAGCACCTCGAACCCGGTCTGCACCAGGGCCGCCGCGCCACCGCAGAGCACCGACTGCTCACCGAACAGGTCGGTCTCGGTCTCCTCCTTGAAGGTGGTCTCGATGACCCCGGCCCGACTGCCGCCGATGCCCTTCGCGTAGGAGAGCGCGAGCGCCTTGGCCCCGCCGGTGGCGTCCTGCTCGACCGCGATCAGACAGGGCACGCCCTTGCCGTCCACGAACTGGCGGCGCACCAGGTGGCCAGGGCCCTTCGGCGCGACCATCGCCACGTCGACGTCCGCCGGCGCCTTGATCAGGTCGTAGCGGATGTTGAAGCCGTGCCCGAAGAAGATCGCGTCGCCGCTCTTCAGGTTCGGCGCGATGTCGTCGGCGTAGATGAAGCGCTGCTTGGTGTCCGGCGCCAGGATCATGATCAGGTCGGCCTCGGCGGACGCCTCGGCCGGGGTCACGACACGCAGGCCCTCGTCCTCGGCCTTCTGCCGCGACTTGGAGCCCTCCGGAAGGCCGATGCGCACGTCCACACCCGAGTCACGGAGGCTGAGCGCGTGGGCGTGCCCCTGGCTGCCATAGCCGATCACGGCTACCTTGCGCCCCTGGATGATCGACAGATCGGCGTCGTCGTCGTAGTAGATATTGACAGCCATCGCTGTTCAGGATCCCTTCTCACAGCTCTTGTCAGCTAACAGGTCTTGGCACCACATACAACACCGGTGATCGGCGCCGGCGAACCGGCCGGCGCGCCCGACCCCGGTCTACCGCACGGCCGCGGCGGTGATGGACCGGGGCCCCCGCCCGACCGCCACCATGCCGGACTTGACCATCTCCCGGATGCCGTACGGCTCGAGCATCCGCAGCAACGCGGCCAGCTTGTCCGTGGTCCCGGTGGCCTCGATGGTGAGCGCCTCCGGCGCAACGTCGACCACCTTCGCGCGGAACAGCTGCACCGTCTCCAGCACCTGGCTGCGCACGGTCGCGTCCGCCCTGACCTTGACCAGCAGCAGCTCGCGCTGCACCGAGATGGCCGGCTCGAGCTCGACGATCTTGATCACGTTGATCAGCTTGTTCAGCTGCTTGGTGACCTGCTCGAGCGGCAGCTCGTCGACCGCCACCACGATCGTCATCCGCGACACCTCGGACACCTCGGTCGGGCCCACCGCGAGCGACTCGATGTTGAAGCCCCGCCTGCTGAACAGCCCGGCCACCCTGGCCAGCACACCGGGCTTGTTCTCGACCAGCACCGAGAGCGTGTGCCTGTTCATCAGCGCTCACCCTCCCTGCTGATACTCGGACCGCGAGCGTCATCCTCGGTCTCGTAGTCGTCCGCGAAGTCCCCGCCGTGCTCCTGGCGCTCCACGGCGGCCTGGTCGATCACCGAGTGGTCGATCACCTTGCCGGTGGCGGCGTCGTCGTCCTCGAACAGCGGCCGGATGCCCCGCGCGGTCTTCACCTCGTCGTTGCTCAGCCCGGCGGCCACCATCGGCCAGACCTGGGCGTCGGCTCCGACGACGAAGTCGATCACAACCGGCTGGTCGTTGATCGCCATCGCCTGGTTGATCACCTCGTCGACCTGGTCGCGGGTCTCGCAGCGCAACCCGACGCAGCCCATCGCCTCGGCGAGGAGCTTGAAGTCCGGGATGCGGTGCTTGTGGGTGCCGAGGTCGGTGTTCGAGTAACGCTGCTGGTAGAAGAGGTTCTGCCACTGCCGGACCATGCCGAGGTTGCCGTTGTTGATGATGGCGACCTTGATCGGGATGCCCTCGATGGCGCAGGTGGCGAGCTCCTGGTTGGTCATCTGGAAGCAGCCGTCACCATCGATGCACCACACCGTGGTGTCCGGCAGGCCGAGCTTCGCGCCCATCGCGGCGGGCACCGCGAACCCCATCGTGCCCAGGCCACCGGAGTTGATCCAGGACCTCGGCTTCTCGTAGCGGACGAACTGAGCGGCCCACATCTGGTGCTGCCCGACGCCCGCGGTGTAGACCGCGTCCGGCCCGGCGATCGCGCCGATCCGCTCGATCACGTACTCCGGCGAGAGCATGCCGTCGGACGGCCAGTCGTAGCCCAGCGGGAACGTCTTGCGCAGCTCGTCGAGCACCTGCCACCAGTCGGACAGGTCGGTGCGGCCGCCCGTCTCCACCTGCTCGGCGCGCACCGCGTCGATCAGGTCGACCAGCACCTCCTTGCAGTCACCGACGATCGGCACGTCCGCGCGGCGGTTCTTGGAGATCTCGGCGGGGTCGATGTCGGCGTGCACGATCGCGGCGTCCGGGGCGAAGCTGGACAGCTGGCCGGTGACCCGGTCGTCGAACCGCGCACCCAGTGCGACCAGCAGGTCCGCCTTCTGCATCGCGGCCACGGCCGTCACCGTGCCGTGCATGCCGGGCATGCCGACGTGCTGGGGGTGGCTGTCGGGGAATGCCCCGCGCGCCATCAGCGTGGTCACCACCGGAGCGCCGGTCAGCTCGGCCAGTACCCGCAGCTCGGCGTCGGCGGCGGCCTTGATCACGCCGCCTCCGACGTAGAGCACCGGACGCCGGGCGGCCGCGATGAGCCGGGCGGCCTCGCGGATCTGCTTGCCGTGCGGCCGGGTCGTCGGGCGGTAGCCGGGCAGCTTCATCTCCGGCGGCCACGAGAACGTGGTCTGCTCCTGCAGCACGTCCTTCGGGATGTCCACGAGCACCGGGCCGGGGCGGCCGGTGGAGGCCAGGTGGAACGCCTCCGCGATCGCGCGCGGGATGTCGGCCGAGTCGGTGACCAGCATGTTGTGCTTGGTGATCGGCAGCGTGATGCCGGTGATGTCGGCTTCCTGGAACGCGTCGGTGCCGATCAGGGCGCGGGACTGCTGGCCGGTGATCGCCACGACCGGGACGGAGTCCATGTAGGCGTCCGCGATCGGCGTCACCAGGTTCGTCGCGCCAGGGCCGCTGGTCGCCATGCAGACGCCGACCTTGCCGGTGGCCTGCGCGTACCCCGTGGCCGCGTGCCCGGCGCCCTGCTCGTGCCTGACGAGCACGTGGCGCACGGTGGTGGAGTCGAGCAGGGGGTCGTACGCGGGCAGGATCGTGCCGCCGGGGATGCCGAATACCGCCTCGCAGCCCACCGCCTCGAGCGAGTGCACCAGCGACTGCGCCCCGGTCACCGAGATGGGCTCGGTCGCGGTGCGAAGGGCCGCCGGAGTGGGGCGGGCGGGCGGTGGCGTCGGTTTCGGCGGGCCGGGAACCGGTGCCGGTCGGGGCGTCGCGGTGGTCATCTTGAGCTCTGCCTCGTGTCTGCTCGGTCGGGTATCGGTGAAAGGCTGGGCATCTCGGGCACAAAAAAGCCCTCGCCGCCGAGACCGGCGGAACGAGGGTTGCGCGTCGACGAAGAGCTAATCAGGCGTCGACACGCCTGATAAGTACTACGAGGTCGACGAGGATCTGCACACGGCGACGGTATCCGCCCACCCCCGGGCGGTCAACTCAGTGAGACCCCGCTCTCGGATCCTGGGACGCCGCAACACCCGTCCGGGGGCTCGGCGACCCGCTGACCCACCCGCCGGCCGATTGTCCTGCAGTGCCAGCCACCTGACGATGGGTGGATGGATGGTCCCGCCGGCCCTGTCGTGTTCCGCAACTCGCCGCTCGCCGTACTCGCCGCCATCGCGTTCATGGTGTGCTTCACCCCGGTGGCACTCACCGTGCCGGGCATGGAGGTGCTCTACCTGATCCCGATCGGCATGGTCGCCTGGGTGCTGCGGCTGCGCACCACTGTGGACGCCGACACGATCGCGGCGCGCGGCGCACTGCGCACCCGGCGCGTAGCCTGGGATGACGTCACGGCGCTGCACCTGCGGACACGATCCAGGGTCAGCGTCGTGCTCGGCAACGGATCGGAGCTATCACTGCCGGCCGTGCGCGTACGCGACCTCCCGCTGCTCGCCATGATGAGCGGTGGGCGGCTGCCCGACCCGAGCCCGGACGCCGACCAGCCGGACCCCGGCACGCCGGCACCCGGAACCACCGTGCCGGATCCCAGCGAGCCGGCCTCCACCACGCCGGCCGCATCAGCACGACCCGCGTCGCCCGAGGAGTGACAGTCAATGCCCGCACTTCGTTCCCGCGTCACCACCCACGGCCGTAACGCCGCAGGCGCCCGCTCGCTCTGGCGCGCCACCGGCATGGGCGAGAACGACTTCGGCAAGCCGATCGTGGCGATCGCCAACTCCTACACCCAGTTCGTGCCCGGCCACGTGCACCTGAAGAACCTCGGTGACATCGTCGCGGAGGCCATCACGGAGGCCGGCGGTGTCGCCCGCGAGTTCCACACCATCGCGGTCGACGACGGCATCGCGATGGGCCACGGCGGCATGCTCTACTCGCTGCCGTCCCGCGAGGTGATCGCCGACGCCGTGGAGTACATGGTCAACGGGCACGCCGCCGACGCGCTGGTCTGCATCTCCAACTGCGACAAGATCACCCCCGGCATGCTGAACGCGGCCATGCGGCTGAACATCCCGACCGTGTTCGTCTCCGGCGGCCCGATGGAGGCCGGCAAGGCGGTGGTGGTCGGCGGCGTCGCGCAGGCACCCACCGACCTGATCACGGCGATCTCCGCGTCGGCGTCCCCGGCCGTCGACGAGGAGGGGCTGAGCGTCGTCGAGCGCTCGGCGTGCCCCACCTGCGGCTCGTGCTCCGGCATGTTCACCGCCAACTCCATGAACTGCCTCACCGAGGCGCTCGGCCTCGCGCTGCCCGGCAACGGCTCCACGCTGGCCACGCACGCCTCCCGCCGCGCGCTGTTCTCCCGCGCCGGTACGACGGTGATGGAGCTGTGCCGCCGCTGGTACGAGAACGACGACGAGACGGCGCTGCCCCGCTCCATCGCCTCCCGCGCCGCTTTCGAGAACGCGATGGCGCTGGACGTGGCGATGGGCGGCTCCACGAACACGGTGCTGCACACGCTCGCGGCCGCCCAGGAGGGCGAGGTCGACTTCACCCTCGCCGACATCGACGCAACCTCCCGCAGGGTGCCCTGCCTGAGCAAGGTCTCGCCGAACTCGAACTACCACATGGAGGACGTGCACCGGGCCGGCGGCATCCCCGCCATCCTCGGTGAGCTGCGCCGCGCCGGCCTGCTCAGGACGGACGTCCACACCGTGCACAGCCCGAGCCTGGAGGCCTGGCTCGACGAGTGGGACATCCGCTCCGGCGCCACCTCGGCCGCCGCGCTCGAGCTCTTCCACGCCGCCCCCGGTGGCGTGCGCACCACGGAGGCGTTCTCCACCTCCAACCGCTGGTCGTCGCTCGACACCGACGCCGCCGGCGGCTGCATCCGCGACAAGGCGCACGCCTACAGCGCGGACGGCGGCCTCGCGGTGCTGCACGGCAACCTCGCCGAGGACGGCGCGGTGATCAAGAACGCCGGCATCCCCGAGGAGCTGTGGCACTTCGAGGGCCCGGCGCGCGTGGTGGAGAGCCAGGAGGAGGCCGTCTCGGTCATCCTCGGCAAGCAGATCCAGCCCGGTGACGTGCTCGTCGTGCGCTACGAGGGGCCGGCCGGTGGGCCCGGCATGCAGGAGATGCTGCACCCGACGGCGTTCCTCAAGGGCGCCGGCCTCGGCGCGGTGTGCGCCCTGATCACCGACGGCCGGTTCTCCGGGGGGTCCAGCGGCATCTCGGTCGGCCACATCTCGCCGGAGGCGGCCGCAGGCGGTGTGATCGGGCTGGTCCAGAACGGCGACCGGATCGAGATCGACGTGCGCACCCGCGGTCTGCGGCTGCTCGTCGACGACGATGTGCTCGCGGAGCGGCGCGCCAAGATGGACGCCTCGGAGCGGCCCTGGCAGCCCGTCGACCGCCAGCGCGTCGTGTCCAAGGCACTGCGCGCCTACGCCGCCCTCGCCACGTCGGCCTCCACCGGCGCCGTCCGCGAGGTCCGCTAGCCCGTCAGGCCTGGCGCACGGCCGGCGCGGTCAGCCGTGCGCCAGGAGCCTGACCAGCACCGCGGCGCCCACGCCCAGCAGCAGGCAGGGCAACGCCGTCACCTGGGGACGGCAGAACAGCGGGAACATCCGGTCCAGCGCCAGCCGGCCGGCTCCCGTGAGCACAACGGCGGCGGCCAGCCCGGCGAGCACGAACTCCAGCTCGAAGCCCGCCCCGGTCGGCCGCACGAAGAACCCGGTCCCCAGCTTCAGCCACACCGCGTTGATCATCACCGCCAGCAGCCCGGCGGCCGCGAACGGCGTGAACAGCCCGAACAGCACCAGGATGCCGCCGCCCAGCTCGGTGATCGCCGTGATCCCGGCGAGCAGCGAGCCCAGCTCGAACCCCTGCACGGTGAGGAACTGGGTGAAGCCGGCGAGCCCGGGGCCACCGAACGCGCCGAACATCAGCTGCGCACCGTGGCCGAGGAACGCGGCGGCCAGCACGAGCCGCAGGATCAGCAGGCCGACGTCCGCGCCGGCGTGCCAGCGAAGTGGCTGCCGAGGGCGCCCACCCGCTGGCCGGGAGCGCCCACCGTCGGGACGGAAACCTCCGCCCTCAGGCTCGACCGCCGTGTCGGGCGCTGCCATATCCAGACCTCGGCGACCGGAGCCATATGCACGGCTCACCAATGCAGGGTAAGCGTCACCCGGCCGGATCTCCGGGGTGACGCGCCGAAGCGGCTACTCACCCGCGGTTCACGGCGCGGTGCCTAGGGTTGCCGGTGTGTCCCGATCGCCGTCCCGCGTCCCGGCGCGCCGGCCGGCGGCGCGCGCCCGTTGGCGCGGGCTCCTCCCGGTCCTCGCGCTCGCCGTGGCGTTCGCCACCCTGATCGGCGGCTGCGCGTCCTTCCCCGACAGCGGCCCGAAACAGTGGCGGGACAAGGTGGAGGGCGGCGGCCCGCTCGCCGCCCCACCCAAGATCCCCGACCAGCCACCGGACTCCGACCAGCCGCCACCCCCGCCCGCCCCACCCGGTCAGGGCGCCGGCCCCAACGGCTGCGTCGACCCGGACCCGCAGGTCGTCGCCACCTGCCTGAGCCCGCTCTCGGCCGTCGCGGTGCTGCCGGACGCGCAGAGCGCCCTGGTCGCCGAGCGCGCCACCGGCCGGATCCTGCGCGTGCAGAAGGGCAAGGACCCCGAGGTCGTCGCCACGGTCCCGGTCGACCCCGGCGGCGGTGGCCTGATCGGGCTGGTCCTCTCCCCCAGCTACCAGGAGGACCATTTGCTCTACGCGTACGCAGCCAGCGGCGGGGACCACCGGGTGCTGCGCATCGCGCCGGGTTATCCGCCGGTGCCGATCCTGACCGGGATCCCCGCAACCCCCGGTAACGATGCCGGCGCGCTCGGCGTCGGCCGGGACGGCGCGCTGCTGGTGGCCACCGGGGCGGACGGTCCCAACCCCGGGCCGGGTTCGCTGGCCGGCAAGGTGCTGCGGATCGACGCGTTCGGCCACCCGTTCAAGGACAATCCCGACCCGCGCTCGCCGATCTACACCAGCGGGCTGCGCTCGCCGGCCGGCATGTGCACCGCCACCGATACCGGCACGGCCTGGGTCACCGACCACCTGGCCGACCGCGACGTGCTGCAGCGGGTCGTGCCGAGGCAGGTCGGCGACCCCGCCTGGACCTGGCCCGACCGCCCCGGTGTCGCCGGCTGCATCGCGCCGGCGGGCGCCATCGTGGTCGCCGAGCGTGGCGCGTCCTCGCTGTTCCTGCTGCACACGACGTCGCCCGGCGCGTTCACCGGCACCCCCCGCACCCTGCTGACCGGCGCATACGGCCGCCTCGGCCCCGCCGCGCTCGCCCCGGACGGCCTGCTCTGGCTCGGCACCACGAACAAGGGCGCCGGCGGCCCCGTGGTCAGCAGCGACGACCGCGCCCTCCGCATCCAACCCCCCTCAGCCGGCGGCGGAGGCGGCCCCGACTAACCACCCCGTGAGTGGTATTGGTCGCTATCGCGACCACTACCACTCACGGGGTCTCACGTGCAGCGTTCGAGGACTAGTTCGCGGACTCGTTTGGCGTCGGCTTGGCCTCGGGTCGCTTTCATGACGGCGCCGACTATTGCGCCGGCGGCCGCCACCTTGCCGCCCCGGATCTTCTCCGCGACGTCGGGCTGAGCGGCGAGGGCCTCGTCGACGGCGGTGATGAGGGCGGTGTCGTCGGAGACCACCTTGAGGCCCCGTGCCGCGACGACCTCGTCCGGCGATCCCTCACCGGCCAGTACGCCGTCCACCGCCTGCCGCGCGAGGCTGTTGCTCAGCTCGCCCCCGGCCACCAGCGCGATCACCCTGGCCAGCTGCTCCGGGGTGATCGGCAGCTCGTCGAGCGCGACGCCGGAGTTGTTGGCCTGCTGCGACAGGTACGACACCCACCACGAGCGGGCCTCACCGGACGGCGCGCCGGCGGCCACGGTCGCGGCGACGAGGTCCAGCGCGCCGGCGTTGACCAGGTCGCGCAGCTCCTCGTCGGTCAGCGACCACTCGGCCTGCACCCGCTTGCGACGCGCACCGGGCATCTCCGGCAGGGTCTCCCGCAGCTGCGCCACCCACTCCGCCGACGGCTCGACGGGCACGAGGTCGGGCTCTGGGAAGTAGCGGTAGTCCTCGGCGGTCTCCTTGCGGCGCCCGGCGCGGGTGGTGCCGCTGGCCTCCTCGAAGTGCCGTGTCTCCTGCACCACGAGCTCGCCCGCCTCGAGCACGCCGGCCTGCCGGCACATCTCGAAGCGCACCGCCCGCTCCACCGAGCGCAGCGAGTTGACGTTCTTCGTCTCGCTGCGGGTACCGAGTACGCCGGAGTCGCGCGGCGAGAGCGACAGGTTCACGTCGCAGCGCATCGAGCCCTGGTCCATCCGCACGTCGGAGACGCCCAGCCCTCGGAGCACGTCCCGCAGCTGGCTGACGTACGCGCGGGCCACCTCGGGCGCCCGCTCGCGGGTCCCCGGGATCATCTTCGTGACGATCTCGATCAGTGGTACGCCGGCGCGGTTGTAGTCCAGCAGCGAGTAGTCCGCGCCGTGGATCCGCCCGGTCGCGCCGCCGACGTGCATGGACTTGCCGGTGTCCTCCTCCATGTGGGCGCGCTCGATCTCCACGCGCACCACCGAACCGTCGTCCAGCTCGACGTCGAGGTAGCCGTTCACCGCGATCGGCTCGTCGTACTGCGAGGTCTGGAAGTTCTTCGGCATGTCCGGGTAGAAGTAGTTCTTGCGGGCGAACCGGCAGCGCGGCACGATCTCGCAGTTCAGCGCGAGCCCGATCAGGATCGCCGAGCGCACGCCGTTCTCGTTCACCACCGGCAGCGAGCCCGGCAGGCCGAGACAGGTCGGGCAGACCTGCGTGTTGGGTTCGGCGCCGAACTCCGTCGGGCAGCCGCAGAACATCTTGGTCTTCGTGTTCAGCTCGACGTGCACCTCGAGCCCGAGCATCGGGTCGAACCGCTCGACCACCGTGTCGTAGTCGACCAGTTCCGGCGTCACCGGGGCGCTCATACCGTGGCCTCCAACCCGTTGCTCCGCTGGATCAGCGGCCCACCGTCGGCAGCGTCGCGGGCGGCCTCGAACGCGGCGGCCACCCGGTACATCACCGCCTCACCCAGCGCGGGCGCCATGATCTGCAGGCCCACCGGCAGCCCGTCCGACTCCGCCAGCCCCGACGGCACCGACATCGCCGCGTTGCCCGCCATGTTCGCCGGGATCGTGCAGAGGTCGTTCAGATACATGGCCAGCGGGTTGTCGACCTTCTCACCGATCGGGAACGCCGTGGTCGGTGCGGTCGGCGAGACCAGCACGTCGGCCACCCCGAACGCGGCGGTGAAGTCGTTCGTGATCAGTGTGCGGACCTTCTGCGCCTTGCCGTAGTACGCGTCGTAGTAGCCCGAGCTCAGCGCATAGGTGCCGAGCATGATCCGGCGCTTCACCTCGTCGCCGAGGCCGGCCTCCCGGGTCGCCGCCATGACCTCCTCGGCGGAGGCGTCGGGCGACGGCAGCACGCGCAGCCCGTAGCGCATCGCGTCGAACCGGGCCAGGTTCGAGGAGACCTCGCTGGGCAGGATCAGGTAGTAGGCGGACAGCGCGTACTCGAAGTGCGGGCAGCTGACCGTGACCACCTCGGCGCCGAGCGACTCCAGCGTGCGCAGCGCGGCCCGGAAGCTCGCCTCCACGTCCGGCTGGTAGCCCTCGCCGCCGAGCTCGCGGACCACGCCGATGCGCAGCCCGTGCAGGTCACCGCCAGCGCCCTGGCGGGCCGCCTCGACGACGGCCGGCACCGGGGTGTCGATGGACGTGGAGTCCAGCGGGTCGTAGCCGCCGATGACCTCGTGCAGCAGCGCCGCGTCGAGCACGGTGCGGGCACACGGGCCGGCCTGGTCCAGCGACGATGCGCAGGCCACCAGCCCGTACCGGGACACCCCGCCGTAGGTCGGCTTGACGCCCACGGTGCCGGTGACCGCGCCCGGCTGGCGGATCGAGCCACCGGTGTCGGTCCCCATGGCGAGCGGGGCCTCGAACGCGGCCAGCGACGCCGCCGAGCCACCGCCCGAGCCACCGGGGATCCGGGTGGTGTCCCACGGGTTGTGCGTCGGGCCGTAGGCGGAGTGCTCCGTGGAGCTGCCCATCGCGAACTCGTCCATGTTCGACTTGCCCAGGATGACCACGCCGGCCTTGCGCAGCCGCGCGGTGACCGTAGCGTCGTACGGCGGCCGCCAGCCCTCAAGGATCTTGGACCCGCACGTGGTGGGCATGTCGATGGTGGTGAAGACGTCCTTCAGCGCGAGCGGCACGCCGGCCAGCGGCGAGGCCGGCGCGTCACCGGCTGCCAGCGAGGCGTCCACAGCGGCGGCGGCGGCCAGCGCCGGCTCCGTCGCCACGTGCAGGAAGGCGTGCACCACCGGGTCGACCTGGGCGATCCGGTCCAGGTGCGCCCGGGTGACCTCGACCGAGGACACCTCACGGCTGTGGATCTTCGCGGCCAACTCGGCGGCGGTCAGCCTGACCAACTCGGTGCTCATGCTTCCTCCCCCAGGATCCTGGGCACCTGGAAGCGGCCCAGCTCGCTCTCCGGCGCACCGGACAGCGCCTGCTCCTGCGTCAGCCCGGGGCGGACCCGGTCCGCACGGAACACGTTGGTCAGCGGCACCGCGTGCGACGTCGGCTCGATGTCATCGGCCGCGACCGTGCCGACCACGGCCACCGACTGCAGGATGACGTCGAGCTGGCCGGCGAAGCGGTCGAGCTCGGCCTCCGTGACGGCGAGCCGGGCCAGCCGGGCGAGGTGGGCGACCTCGGCGCGGGAGATGACCCCGCCGGCCGGGTCGGGCGTCGACTCAGGCATTTCCCTCCTGGTCAGAAATGGCACGGGGGCGGCCATGACGATCATGGCGGCGCCCCGGGGAGAACTCCCCAAGTCTAGGTCGGCCGCCCGGGCAGGCGGTCGGCCGGGCGGTGTGACCGAGAGTCGCGACGATTCCACCCGCTGGTGAGCGGATAAACCGCGCCCGGGCAACACGGGTGGAACACGGTGCTGCCACAATTCCCCGGGCTATTGCGGTGGTACTAGGAGGAGTGTCGAGGGTGTCGTTCCTGATCCGGGTGCAAGTCCCGGACCGGCCAGGCATGCTCGGCGCGATTGCCACCGCGCTCGGGCACGCCGGGGTCGACATACTCGGCGTCGACGTCGTCGAGCGGGCCGACTCGATCGCGGTCGACGACCTCGCCGTCGACATGCCCAGCGGCCGGCCACCGGACGTGCTGATCACCGCCGTCGAGTCGATCCCCGGGGTACGGGTCGAGTCGGTCCGGCCGCACACCGGCAAGCTGGACACCCACCGCGAGCTGGAGCTCATCGAGGAGATCAGCGCCAACCCCGATCGGGGCCTGCAGCTGTTCGCCGACGGGATCCCCCGCATCTTCCGGGCCGGCTGGGCGCTGGTGGTGACCCAGGAGGGCCGGCGTGCCTACCGGCTCGCGGAGAGCCAGGCCTCGCCGGAGACGAGAGCCGGCAGCCTGCCCTGGCTGCCGCTGACCAAGCCGATCGTGCTGGACCCTTCGACGCACTGGGCGCCGGAGCCCTGGTACGAGCTGGACACGGAGCTCGCCGCCGCGCCGTTCGCCGGCCCCGACAAGGCACTGGTCGTCGGCCGCCCCGGCGGGCCCGCGTTCCGCCCGTCGGAGCTGGCCAGGCTCAACCACCTCGGCGGGATAGTCAGCACGATCCTGGGCACGTCCTAGTGTCCTGTCACTAGCCGGTTGCCGCCTCGGCGGGCTCCCGAGCCGCTCCCCCGGCGATCAGACCTTGATCGCCAGCGCGCTCTTGACCAGGTCCTCGTTGCCGGTGGCCAGCCACTTGTCCGGCCGGACCAGCACGTCCTCGAAGCCGATCCGCGTGTCGATGCCGAGCCGCAGCGCGTACTCCAGCACGGGCCAGGCGCCGTCCTCCTCGCCGTGCAGCAGCACCGGCACCCCGAGGTGGCCGAGCGTGCGCAGGATCCGGACCGCCTCGGCGACGGCCGTGTCCGGCCCGCTCACCGTCGGCTCCGCGACCACCCGGATCGTGCCCGGCGGCAACCCGGACTTGCGCAGGGTGACCGCATCCGCCGTGGTCCAGACCCCCAACTCGAGCCCGATGCCCAGCGAGTAGGCCGCCGCGCAGACCTCCCGCCAGCCGAGGTCGTGCACGTTGACCGCGATCACGTCCGGCTTGCCGGCGCCGAGGCGGCCCCATGCGATGACCGCGTCGACGCGGAGCTTCGGATCAGGCTGCACCCAGCGGGCCGCCGGCACGCCGACCTCCATGCCGGGGACCTCGGCGTGGATCGCCGCCACCGCGTCACCGACGTGCAGCGGCTCGAGCGTCTCCAGCCCCTTCGGGCAGCGCGGGTGTACGTGAACCGACGTGACGCCGTAGCGCGCCACCGCCCGCGCGTCCCGTGCCAAGTAGTACGGCGTGACGGGCAGCGCGGGGTGCGCATCCGCTGGGCGCGCACCGTTCAGACATCCTTGCAGCACCGACGTGACCTCCCCGACATGCTCAGATTAAGCCACTAACGGCCGTAATGGGTTACTTCGAATTGCTGGGGTTCGTTATTCCGAACGGGCTAGTTCGACCGCCGCGTCGGGGCCCTGTTGAAGTAATACGGTGAATCCGGCCTCGTCCAGTACCGGAACTCCCAGCTCGAGGGCCTTCTCGTGCTTGGTACCCGGCGCCTCGCCGACGACCACGAACGCCGTCTTCTTGGACACCGACCCGGCGGCCCTCCCACCCCGTGAGGTGATGGCCTCCTTGGCCTCGTCGCGGGAGTAACCCTCGAGGCTGCCGGTGACGACGATCGAGAGGCCCTCCAGGGTCCGCGGCACCGACTCGTCGCGCTCCTCGGCCAGCCGCACGCCGGCGGCGCGCCACTTGGCGACCACCTCACGATGCCAGTCCACCATGAACCACTCGCGCACGGCCGCCGCGATCGTCGGGCCGACCCCGTCGACGGCGGCCAGCGCCTCGACGGCACGGCTGGTTCCCTTGGCCGGCGCGGCGGTGTCCGGCTCGGCGTCCTCAGCGGCTTCGTCGGACTCGGTCGCGTCGGTCACGGTCGCGTCGGACTCGACGGCATCGGTCACGTCGGCATCGGCGAACTCGGTTTCGGCAGTGTCGGCCTCGCCAACCTCGACGGCGGACTCCACATCGGCGTCCGGCTGGCCGGCGGCGGCCGCCTCGATCGCGTCCAGCGAGCCGAACTCCCTGGCGAGGGCCTGCGCGGCCGTCGGCCCGACGTGCCGGATGGACAGCCCGACCAGCACGCGCCACAGCGGCGTGTCCTTCGCGGCCTCCAGGTTGACCAGCAGCTTGCGCGCGTTCGCGGACAGGTCACCGGCCTTGGTACGGAACAGCTCGACGCGCAGTAGGTCGTCCTCGGTGAGGGAGAAGACGTCGCCCTCGTCGGCCACCACCCCGGAGGTGAGCAGCGCGGCGGCCGCCTCGTAACCGAGTACCTCGATGTCGAAAGCGCCCCGACCGGCCAGGTGGAACAGCCGCTCGCGCAGCTGGGCCGGGCAGGACCGCGCGTTCGGGCAGCGCTGGTCGATGTCGGCTTCCTTCTGGCGCACGAGCTCGGTGCCGCACTCGGGGCAGTGCGTGGGCATCACGAACTCGCGCTCGTCACCGGTGCGCACATCGACCACCGGGCCGAGCACCTCGGGGATCACGTCGCCGGCCTTGCGGATGACCACCCGGTCGCCGATCAGCACGCCCTTGCGGCGCACCTCGTCGGCGTTGTGCAGCGTGGCCATGCCGACCGTGGACCCAGCCACCACCACGGGCTCGAGTACCGCGAACGGGGTGACCCGGCCGGTACGGCCCACGTTGACCTGGATGTCCTTCAGCGTCGTTGTGACCTCTTCCGGCGGGTACTTGTAGGCGATCGCCCAGCGGGGGGCCCGCGAGGTCGAGCCGAGGCGGCGCTGCAGGGCCACCTCGTCGACCTTGATCACGATGCCGTCGATCTCGTGCTCGATGTCGTGGCGGTGCACGCCCCAGTACGCGACGTGCTCGACGATCTCGTCGACACCCCGCTTGATCACCGTGCGCTCGGAGACCGGCAGGCCCCAGGCACGCAGCGCGTCGTACGCCTCGGACTGGCGCGCCGGCGCGAAGCCCTCGCGCTTGCCGAAGCCGTGGCAGATCAACCGCAGGTTGCGGCTCGCGGTGATGCGGGGGTCCTTCTGGCGCAGGGAGCCGGCGGCGGTGTTGCGAGGGTTGGCGTACACCGGCTTGCCGGACTCGACCATCAGCGCGTTGAGCGCCTGGAAGTCCTCCAGCCGGAAGTAGACCTCGCCACGCACCTCGACCAGCTCCGGCAGCGGGAACTGCTCTGTGCCGGTGAGCTGCTCGGGCACCTCGTGCAGGGTGCGCATGTTGAGTGTGACGTCCTCACCCGTGCGCCCGTCGCCCCGCGTGAGCGCGCGCGTGAGCTTGCCGTTCTCGTAGAGCAGGTTCACCGCGAGGCCGTCGATCTTGAGCTCGCACAGGTAGTGCAGCTCGTGACCGACCTCCTTCTCCACCCGCTCCACCCAGCCGCGCAGCTCGTCGGCGGAGAACGCATTGTCCAGGCTGAGCATCCGCTCGAGATGGTCGTACGCCGTGAACTCGGTGGCGAACCGGCCGACCACCCGCTGTGTCGGCGACTCCGGCGTGACCAGGTCGGGGTACTGCTCCTCGAGTGCGACCAGCTCACGCCACAGCGTGTCGAACTGCCCGTCCGAGACGACCGGTGAGTCCAGCACGTAGTAGCGGAACTGATGGTCGGCGATCTCGGTGGCCAGCCGGGCGTGCCGCTCCCTGGCCGGCCCGGGGGCGGGCTCGACCTCGGGCACGGTCGCGGTGCCCTCGGATCCGGGGTCGGCTGCCATCACCGCGCCAGATTAGCGGGGACCCCCGACAACCCGCTGCCGCGACGCGTCGTGATCAATCCCATGCGGTGGGCGGGCGGGCGCCGTCAGCGCGTCGGCACCAGGTAGCCGTGCTGCGCGCCGACCGCGTCCAGCGGCACGATCTCCTTGCCGAGCGGCATCAGGGAGACCGGGATGAGCTTGAGGTTCGCCAAGGCCAGGGGGATGCCGATGATCGTGATCGCGAGCGCGATCGCGGTCAGCAGGTGGCCGATCGCCAGCCACACGCCCGCGACGATGAACCAGATCACGTTGCCGATCGTGGACGCCGCACCCGCGCCCGGCCGGTCCACCAGCGTGCGCCCGAACGGCCACAGCGCGAAGTTGGCGATGCGGAACGCGGCCAGCCCGAAGGGGATGGTCACGATCAGCAGGCAGCACACGATGCCGGCCAGCACGTACCCGGCCGCCATCCAGAACCCGCACAGCACCAGCCAGATCACGTTCAGCAGCGTCCGCATGACCTCAGGATGCCACCGCGCGCACCCCGCGCGCAGCGCCTGACCCGCACCCGCACAGACCGTTCCCACCCAGCACAGACCGTGCACGGTCTGTGCTGGGGGTAGACGGTCTGTGCGGCGGCGTAGGGCTGCGGGTGCGGCGGCGGCTGCGTGGGGCTGCGGCGTACGGCGGCGGGGGTGCGGCCCGCCCGCGGCGAACCCTCAGCCGAGGAGCTCGTCCACCGCGCCGAGCAGGGCGAGCACCGAGCGCTCCTTGGCCGCGTGACCCATCAGGCCGATCCGCCATGCGCGGCCGGCGAACTCGCCGAGGCCGCCGCCGACCTCGATGCCGTACCGGTCCAGCAGCGCGCGCCGCAGCGGCGCCTCCTCGAGGCCCTCGGGCAGCGTGGTGGACGTCAGCTGGGGCAGCCGGTTGGCGGCGTCGGCGATGAGCCCGAAACCACGCTTGGCCAGCGCGTCCTGCAGCTTGCCGCCCACCGAGGCGTGCCGCGCCCAGACCGCCTCGCGACCCTCGTCCAGCAGCCGGCCGAGCCCGGCGTGCAGCGAGTACGCCATGGTCGAGGACGCCGTGTGGTGGTAGCGGTGCGACGCCCCGACGTAGTACTCGTGCAGCAGCCCGAGGTCGAGGTAGAACGAGCGGACGGGCTCGGTGCGGGCGCGCAGCACCTCGACCGCGCGCGGCGACAGGGTCACCGGGGCGAGGCCGGGGGGCGCGCCGAGGCACTTCTGGCTGGCCGAGTAGCAGGCGTCGACCTTCCAGTCGTCCACGCGCAGCTCGGTACCGCCGAGCGCGGTCACGGCGTCGACCAGCAGCAACGTGTCGGTGTCTGCCAGCGCGGCGAGCGGCGCCACGTCATTGCGCACGCCGGTGGACGTCTCGGCGGCGACCACCGCGAGCAGCCGGGCGCCGGGGTTGGCGCGCTG
>DATAYB010000859.1:0-5439 GCA_036272795.1 Pseudonocardia sp. | reverse complement strand
CCCTCGCCCGGGTAGCCGCCGCCGCCGAAGCGGGTGTCCAGCGCGTCGTAGTCCACCGCGCCGGCGCGGGTCGGCAACTCGTCCACCAGCTCGAACAGTCGGGGGCGGCGGTAGCCGGCGAGCTCGGCGCGGCAGTGCTCGGTCAGCGCGTCGACAAGTCCCCGCCACTCGGCAGCCAGCCCCGCGGCAGGCACCACGACCGCCAGCACGCGCTGCCCCCACGTCGCGTCCGGCACGCCGATCACGGCGGCCTTCGACACCCCGGGATGCCGGCGCAGCGCGGCCTCCACCTCGGCCGGGTACACGTTCTCCGCCGCCGACTTGATCATTTTGCGTAGCGGTCCGACGAACGAGATCGAGCCGTCGGCCTCGCGGCGGCCCAGGTCACCGGTGTGGTGCCAGCCGTGCCGCCGTTTCGCCGCGGACAGCTCCGGGCGCCGGTGGTAGCCATTCATCACCATCGGCCCGCGCACCGCGATCTCGCCGGTCTGCCCGGCCGGCACCGGTGCTCCGGCCGGGTCCAGCACCTCGACGGCGGCCAGCGGGCCGGGTAGTCCGCCGACGGTCGGCCGCTCGGGCAGCGCGAACGTGACCACGCCGGCCAGCTCCGTCTGCCCGTACCCGGAGCGCACCCGGGGACCTCGCACGACGGTCACCATGTCGTCCCAGCCGGGCGGCCCGGGCGGGGTGCGCAGGCTCGACAGGTCGAACCGGCCGTCCCGGTTGTGCTCGACGAGCTGCTCCATCGTCGGGCGTTGCAGGAACGCGCTGGTGCACCCCTCCGCCTCGACTAGTCGGCCCAGCTCCTCCGGCACCACCCGCCGCAGCATCACGTTGCGCCCGCCCGCGTGCAGGACCGCGAGCGTCCGGCGCAGCGTGCCGATGTGGAACAGCGGGCCCGAGTTCAGGAACACCTCGTCCGCGCCGACGCCCTCCAGCAGCCGCAACGTCGTGGTCTGCGACAACAGCGCGGTGTGCGAGAGCAGTGCGCCGTTCGGCTGGCCGTCGAACGCGGCCGTGTAGAGCATCAGCACCGGCCCGCCCGGATCGACAGGTCGCGCGGGCCGGTTGGCGTCGACAGGTTGCCGGGGCTCGTCGGAATCGACAAGTCGCCCCGTCCGGCTCCCGCCGGATAGCCGCTCGCCGAGCAGTGCCTCGTATCCCTGTACACCTGGATCGTCGTGCCCGATCCACGCCCCGGAGCCGGACGGCGGACGCACCGCGGCGACGGCATCCCCGATCTCCTCTGCCTGCCACAGCACCACCACCGGGTCCGCGTCCTCGAGCACGAACCGCAGTTCCTCCGGCCGCTGGCGCCAGTTGACCGGGCAGAGCGCCGCGCCGAGCCGCGCGGTGGCGAACAGCGCCTCGAGCAGCCGGTGGCAGTTCTGCCCGAGCCACAGCACACGCTCGCCGGGGCCGGCGCCCCGCGAGCCGAGCACACCGACCAGCGCGTCCACCCGCTGGTCCAGCGCGCGCCAGCTCAGCCGGTCGGAGCCGCACACCAGCGCGACGTCATCCGGGCCGGTGGTGGCATGCCCGGCCAGGACGTCGCCAAGGGTGAACCAACCGTGTGTCGACGAGTCGGTAGACATCGGCAGCTCCACTCAATATCGTCTAAAGCGATAGCGAATTATGCAGGAACTTGGCCCAGGATGTCCCACTGAGGTTGTCCTGGGCAGGTATGAGGGATTATTGTTGTAACGAATTTACCGGGAGTGCGCGTGGAGGTAGCGATGGAACTGGCCCGGCCGGACCACGTGCCGGCGGACCTGGTGCGGGACTTCGACCACGTCTTCGGGGCCGAGTTCGCGCGTGACCCGTTCGCCGCCTTCCGGGCCACGCGGGGCGACCGGGTGTTCTGGAGCCCGCACCACGGCGGCTACTGGGTGTTGACCACGATGACCGACATCCGCGAGGCACTGCAGCGCGCCGGCGACTTCTCCAACTGGCCGACCGGCATCCCCGCGCACGTCAGCCGCCGCGAGCGGATGCTGCCCCTCGAGCTCGACCCGCCGGACCACACCGCCTACCGCCGCGTGCTCGCCCCGATGTTCGCGCCCAAGGCGGTGGCCGCGCGCACCGCCGCGATCGGCACCACGTGCACCACCTTGATCGACGCGCTCGCGCCGAAGGGGCACTGCGACTTCATCGCGGAGTTCGCTCAGCCGTTCCCCACCACGATCTTCACGAACATGCTCGGGCTGCCCGCCGAGGAGTCGGACCGGTTCGTCGGCTGGAACAACGTGCTGCTGCACTCTTACGCCGACCCCGAGGCCCGCCGCAACGCCGGCCTGGAGATCAACGGCTACCTGCGCGAGCTGATCGCCCGGCGCAGCGCCGACCCCCGCGAGGACCTGGTCTCGGCGCTGCTGCAGAGCCAGGTGGACGGCCGCCCGATCCGGCTCGACGAGGTGCAGAACCTGACGTTCATGCTGTTCGTAGCCGGGTTGGACACGGTCACCGCGGCGCTGTCGTTCTGCTTCCAGTTCCTCGCCGAGCACCCCGGCCACCGCGCGCGGCTGATCGCCGAGCCCGACCTGGTGCCGAGCGCGGTGGAGGAGCTGCTGCGGGTGCACGCGTTCATCAACCCGGCCCGCACGGTCACCGCCGACCTGGAGTTCGCCGGAGTCCGGATGCGCGCAGGCGACCGCGTGCTGGTGTCCACCGCGCTGGCCAGCAACGACCCCGACGAGTTCGCCGACCCACTCGAGGTGCGGCTGGACCGGTCCGGCAACCGGCACCTCGCCTTCGGCGCCGGGCCGCACCGCTGCGCCGGCTCGCACCTCGCCCGCGACGAGCTGATCACCGCCGTGCGTGAGTGGCACCGCCGGATCCCGGAGTACGCGGTCGCGCCCGGCCAGCAGGTCACCGTGCACGCCGGTGGCGCGATGGGTCTCGACCGGCTGGAGCTGGTGTGGACCCCGCCGGCCTGACCGCTCCACCGCGCCCCGGCAACGCCGCCAGTTCGAGCGTCGAGGCCGGGTCCGGCCCTGCCGCCGACTCGCCGGATCGCACCGAGTTGAGCGTGCCGCAGTTCCGCGCCGAGCTGCGGGCGTTCCTCGCCGAGCACCACCCCGGGCCGACGCCGAGGGACCGCGGCGAGCGCCTGGCGTTCCTGCGCGCCTGGCAGGCCACGCTGGCCGACCACGGCTGGGTGGCGCCGGGCTGGCCGAGGCGGTGGGGCGGCATGGGGCTGCCCGCCGCGCTGCAGGCCGTGTACCACCGGGAGATGGCGCTGGGCCGCACGCCCGTGCCGCCCACCAACGCCGTCGGCATCGTCGGGCCGACCCTGCTGCGCGACGGCACCGATGCTCAGCGCGAGCGCTACGTGCGGCCGATGCTGCGGGCCGACGAGCTGTGGTGCCAGGGCTTCTCCGAGCCGGACGCGGGCTCCGACCTGGCCGCCCTGCGCACGCGCGCGGAGCTGGACGGCGACCAGGAGCAGGGCGTCTACCGGGTCACGGGCCGCAAGATCTGGTCGACGAACGCGCCGGTCGCACGCCGCATGCTGCTGCTCGCCCGCACGGGTACGCGGGAGGAGCGGTCGCGGGGGATCACGTGCCTGGTCGTCGACATGGCCGCCCCGGGCGTCACCGTGCACCCGCTACGTGACATGACGGGCGCGAGCGGGTTCGCCGAGATCGTGCTGGACGACGTCGTGGTGGCAGCCGCCGACCGGGTCGGGGCGCACGGCGACGGCTGGCGCAGCGCCCGGGTGACCCTCGGCCACGAGCGGTCCACCTCGCTGACCGCCGCCGCACTGCGCTACCAGCGGGTGGTCGGCGACCTGGTGGAGCTCGCGCGACGGCGGGGCAGGACCGGTGAGCCCGCCGTGCGGCAGGAGCTCGCGCGGCTGGTCACCGGCGCGCGGCTGCTCGAGCTCAACGGAGCGCGGGTGCTCGGCCGCGTGCTCGGCGGGCAGGACCCGGGGGCGGTGTCCTCGGTGAGCCGGCTGCAGCACGCCGAGTTCGAGCAGCGGCTGCACGAGGCGGCGCTGCGGCTGCTCGGCGCGGACGGCCTGCTCGACGCGACCGATCCCAGGCTGCGCGCCGATGGCCGCTGGGTACGGGGTTTCCTGCGCACCCGCGCGTCCACCATCGGCGCCGGCACCTCGGAGATGCAGCGCAACACGATCGCGGAGAAGGTGCTGGGCTTGCCGGCCGACCGGGAGGAAATGTGACCGCGACAGTGCCCACAAGCACCGGGCCAGGGCCCTCGGTCGACGCGACAGGCGCCCCGGAGGATGCCGCCGAGCTGCCCCAGGCGTTCGCGTTCGGCCCCGAGCACGACGAGCTGCGGGCCACCGTGCGCCGCTTCCTCTCCGACCGCTCCCCGGAGGCCGAGGTGCGCCGGCTGATGGAGACCGAGGACGGGTACGACCCGGCGGTCTGGCGTCAGCTGGCGGATCTCGGCCTGCTCGGCCTGCTCGTCCCGGAGCGCCACGGAGGCGCCGGCTCCGGCTGCGTGGAGCTGCAGATCGTCTGCGAGGAGATGGGGCGGGCGCTGCTCTGCGCTCCGTTCCTGGCCTCGGCGGTGCTGGCCACCTCGGCGCTGTGCTTCGCCGGTGACGAGGCGGCGTGCGCGCGCTACCTGCCGGGGCTGGCCGACGGCTCGGTGATCGGGACGCTGGCGGTGACCGAGGAGGCCGGCAGCTGGCGCGCCGAGGACACGGCCACGCGCGCGGAGTCCGACGGCGCGGGCGACTTCACCCTGACCGGCGAGAAGCTGTTCGTGCTGGACGGCGCGGCGGCCGACCTGCTGCTCGTGCTCGCCGCCACGGAGACCGCCGGCCCGCGCCTGTTCGCGGTCGACGCCGATGCACCAGGCCTGCTCCGCGAGCCGATGGCCACCCTGGATGCCACCCGCAAGCAGGCCAGGATCACGCTGGCCGCCACGCCCGCTGTGCCGATATCGGGTGACGGGGACACCGCCGCCGCGCTGGCCACCGCCCTCGACATCTCCGCCGCCGCACTGGCCGCCGAGCAGGCCGGGGGCGCGCGCCGCGTGCTGGAGATGGCCGTCGAGTACGCGAAGGTCCGCGAGCAGTTCGGCCGGCCGATCGGCTCGTACCAGGCGATCAAGCACAAGTGTGCGGACATGCTGCTCGAGGCGGAGTCGGCGACGTCGGCCGCCTATGCCGCCGGGTGGGCGGTGGACGCGGGGTCGCCTGAGGTCGGCGTGCTGGCGAGCCTCGCCAAGGCGTACTGCTCGGACGCGTACTACCACTGCGCGGCGGAGAACATCCAGGTGCACGGCGGTATCGGCTTCACCTGGGAACACCCGGCCCACCTGTACTTCAAGCGCGCCACCAGCACCCAGGTGCTGCTCGGCTCGCCGTCCTACCACCGCGAGCTGCTGGCCACCCGGCTCGGCATCTGAACACCGACAGGGTCGTGAGTGGCGATGGTCCCTAATAGCGACCATCGCCACTCACGA
>DATAYB010000858.1:0-3199 GCA_036272795.1 Pseudonocardia sp. | reverse complement strand
CGTCCACCGGCGTCTGCCGGGCGCGGGGCAGGCCGGCGCGCAGCACGCGGGCCGGCGGCAGGTTGGACCACACGGTCGAGCCGCGCTCCAGGGAGCCGAACAGGCCGTCGAGCTTGGTGACGAACTGCCGGGCGAGCGGCGTGCGGGCGGCGTGCAGGTAGGCGAACGTGGTGAACTGGCCGTCGGGGCGGAGCGCCTCGTCCACCGCGCCGAGGATCTTGCCCTGCACGGAGGCCGGCATCACAGTCCACGGCAGCCCGGACACCACGACGTCGACCGTGCCAGGCGCGACGAGCTCGACCAGGTCGGCGGCCGACCCCTGCACCACCTGAACCCTCGGGTCCGCGTAGCGCGCGGCCATCCGGGCGGCGAGCGCGGGGTTGAGCTCGACCAGCACGAGGCGGGCGTTCGGCATCATCCTCGGCAGGATCGCGTCGGTGATGGCGCCCGTGCCGGGACCGAGCTCGACGACCAGTGACGCCGTCTCGATGCCGATGTTCTCCGTCATCGCCCTGGCCAGCCGGGCAGAGCTGGCCGCGACCGCGCCGGTCCGCAGCGGATGGCGCAGGAACTGAGCAATGATCGACATCTCGGCGGGGGTCCTCTCACGACGGGTCGGGTACGCGGCGAGCCGGGGCAGGTTCGGCGCGCCGCACCTCGTGGTGCCGCGCCCGACCACCTCGCCGTGGGTCGACCCGAACAGAGTAAAGTCGAACAACCGGAGGTTCTCTCCACTTACCATATGGAGGGATGCTCCAGTTAGCAAAGTCGAGTCGGCGCATCCTCTCAGGGAGACCAGGATGAGCGAGCCGGGACCGACCGCGCCGCGACCGGAACCCGAGCCGCGGCATCCGACAGCGACCTCGGGGCCGACGGTACCCGCCACCGGCCCCACCGTGGCAACGGCCGACGGGCGCAAGTTGCGCGCGGACGCCCGGCGCAAGCGTGAGGCGATCCTGGCCGCGGCCGCCGAGGTCTTTCTGACTCACGGCGCCGACATCGCACTCGACGAGGTCGCCCGGCACGCCGGCGTCGGGATCGGCACGCTCTACCGCCACTTCCCCAGCCGCGAGGCACTGCTGGCCGGCGCCTATGTGCGCGAGGTCAACCTGCTCTGCGACGGCGTCGGGGCCCTGCTCGCCGAGCTGCCCGCCGACGAGGCCCTGATCACGTGGATGCAGCGGTTCATCGGCTACGTCGCCGAGAAGCCGGGCATGGCGGTCGCACTGAAGTCGATCGTGCACACGGCCGAGTCGGCGGCGGTCCAGGCCAGCCACCAGCGCATCGACGAGGCGCTGGGCCAGCTCGTGCACGCCGCAGAGACCAGTGGCGCCATCCGCCCCGGCGTCCGCTCCGACGATCTCGCCGGCGCCCTCAGCGGCCTCAGCCTGATCACGAGCCAACCCGGCTCGCGCGACCGCGCCAACCGCCTGGTCGCCCTCCTGGTCGACGGCCTCCGCTACGGCGCCCCCGCCGCCCACCCCCCTACCCGCGAGTCGGGGAACTTGCCAGGCTGAGTCGCGGATTTCGCCAGGGCGATTCGGAACCCGCCTCTAGGGTGCGAGGTCGAGCGCGCGCAGGGTGAGGACGGGGTTGCTCCGGTCGCCGAACCACATCTCGAGCACGCTTCCGGAGACCTGGACGCCCGGGTCGGCCCCCGACCGCTCGCCCGGCCACGGCCGGGTGGAGATGTCCACGAAGTAGTCCTGGACAGTGTCCAGGATGACCCGGGCCGCCCGCTCGATGGCGCCGACCGGGCTCTGGTTGCCCTCGACCGAGTCCACGAACCGCGCCGCGCCGGACCGGCCCACGAACTCACCGCGGTGACGCACCGTCACGTAGGTGTTCTCGGCCTCCACGGTGAAGCCGTCGGGGGCCACCTCGTTCAGCCGGGTGGCCAGCTCAACGGCCAGACCAGGGGATGAGGCAACCGGCCGGCGGACAGGGGCGCGCTCGGGCACGGGACGCACGCTCGCCACCGTCCAGCCGCTCAGCCCGTTGATCTGCTCGCGGAGCCGAGCCACGTCCCAGCGGTACTGACCGGACGCCAGGACCAGGTCAGGGGTCACGAGACCGGACTTGACGTAGCGCTGCAGGGTGCGCGCCGAGATGCCCAGAGCGCGCGCGGCGGCTCCACTGGGCACCAGCGACGGTCCGGTCACGGCGATGACGCTAGGTCACGGAAGTGCTTCGAACAGCCTGCTTGTCGCGGTTGTCGCAGTTGTCGTCTAGAGTCGCGAGCATGTTGCCCGCGGCCTCAGGGGGTCCAGTGGAGATCTATGCCGTGCACGTGGTGCGCGCCAACGAGGTGAGGCCGACCGAGCTCCTCTGCTCGAACCTCGCGGACGCGGAGACGAACGCGGTCGCGCTGTCGCAGGATCCGGGGGTACTGGCGGCCGCGGTCACCCGGTTCACCGTCGACTCGCCGGGGACACGCTCCGGCGTGGCGCTCTACGTGGCCGGCAAGCGGCAGGCCGTGCCCTACGTGTCCGACGACCGGCGAATCTGCAGCTCGGGCTGGACGAGCTGAGGGAGACGGCTACTTCGGCGGCAGCGTCCTGACGAACTCGACCCCGCGCCGGACCCAGGGGTTGAGCTCGTCGTCGGCCGCGTAGGCGTCGATGTCCAGACGCAGCCAGCCGGCCATCTCGCGCCCGCGCATGACCCACCGCGTCGCCCCCGGTTGCCCGGCCAGCGTGTCGGTCTGCGCCGGGTCGACGCGCAGCAGCAGGCCGCCCCGCCTGCTCACGGCGACGGCCAGGTGCCCGGCGACCAGGAACGCCAGCCCGCCGAACATCGGCTTCTCGACGACGTCGGGCTCGCCGGCGAGGATCTCCCGGAGCCGGTCGGCCATCTCGACGTCGTACGCCACGCGGGCATTATCCCGTCCCGGGGTCCACACGGTGCACCTTTTCGACAAATATCCGAATCCGAACTCTGATTCGGGTTTGCTGCTAACCTGCGGTGTGTGACGAGCAGCGGGACCCGGCCGGCACAGCAGGCGCGCAGCCGGGCTACCCAGTCGAAGATCCTCGTGGCGGCGCGCCGGCTGCTGGCAGAGGCGGGCTGGGAGGGCTTGACCGTCAGCCAGGTCGCGAAGGCGGCCGGGGTCTCCGTGGGGGCCGTCTACGACCGGTTCACCGACAAGGACGGGCTGATCCATGCCATCCAGCGCGAGGTGCTCGACGAGCTGGACGCG
>DATAYB010000857.1:0-1739 GCA_036272795.1 Pseudonocardia sp. | reverse complement strand
CCCGGAGCGGCACGTTTAGGGTGGCCGGGTGACGCGAGCAGACGGCAGGGCGGATGACGAGCTTCGCCCCGTGACGATCGTCCGAGGGTTCCAGAAGCATCCGGCGGGTTCGGTGCTGATCTCCTACGGGGAGACGAAGGTGCTGTGCGCGGCGAGCGCGTCGCCCGGCGTGCCGCGCTGGCGCAAGGGCTCCGGGCTGGGCTGGGTGACCGCCGAGTACGCGATGCTGCCCTCGGCCACGCACACCCGCAGCGACCGGGAGTCGGTGCGCGGCCGGATCGGGGGCCGTACCCACGAGATCAGCCGGCTGATCGGCCGCTCGCTGCGGGCTTGCATCGACCTGGCCGCGATCGGCGAGAACACCATCGCGATCGACTGCGACGTGCTGCAGGCCGACGGCGGCACCCGGACCGCCGCGATCACCGGCGCGTACGTGGCGCTGGCCGACGCGGTGACCTGGCTAGGGTCCGAGGGCCGGCTGAACGACCCGAAGCCGCTGTCGTGCCAGATCGCGGCGGTCAGCGTGGGTGTGGTCGACGGCCGGGTCCGGCTGGACCTGCCCTACGACGAGGACTCGCGCGCCGAGGTCGACATGAACGTGGTGGCCACCGATGTGGGCACGCTCGTCGAGGTACAGGGCACCGCGGAGGGCGCCACGTTCACGCGCTCCACGCTGGACTCGATGCTGGACATGGCGCTGGCCGGCTGCGCCAAGCTCGCCGCCGCCCAGGCCGCCGCCCTCTCCGAGCCGTACCCGAAGGAGCTGACGTCCGACAGCGAGCCGGCGTGATCGCTGTGGTTGACGTCGCTGTGGTTGACGTCGCTGTGGTTGACGCCGCGACTCGGGGGTTGGCGTGAAGCTGCTGCTGGCGACCCGCAACCCGGGCAAACTGGCCGAGCTGCGCCGCATCGTCGGCGACGAGCTCGGCCAGGGGACCGGCATCGAGGTGCTCGGGCTGGCCGACGTGCCGGAGTACCCGGAGGCGCCGGAGACCGGGGCGACATTCGCGGAGAACGCGCTGGCCAAGGCACGGGACGCGGTGGCGGCGACCGGGCTGGCGGCGGTCGCCGACGACTCCGGACTGGCCGTGGATGCGCTGAACGGGATGCCTGGGGTGCTGTCCGCGCGGTGGCTCGGCCGGCACGGCGACGACCTGGGCAACCTGCAACTGGTGCTCGGCCAGCTCGCGGATACGCCGGACGAGCGGCGCGGGGCGGCGTTCGTGTGCGCCGCCGCGTTGGTGGTCCCCGGTGGCGAGGAGACCGTGGCGCGCGGCGAATGGCACGGCCGGCTCATCCGCGAGCCGCGCGGTGCGAACGGCTTCGGCTACGACCCGATCTTCGTCCCGGACGGCGAGGAACGGACGTCCGCCGAGCTCACCGCCGACGAGAAGGACGCCGCCTCGCACCGCGGCCGTGCCTTCCGCGCCCTGTTGCCGGCGCTGCGTGCCTTGACCAACAGCTGACGGGGTAGCGCCGGCGCCGGCGCCGGCGTTCGGGCTGGTTGGCGTTGGCGGGGCCGGCTGGCTGGTGGGGGTCGGCTGGCTGGTGGGGGTCGGTGGGGTGGCGGACGTCGGTGAGGTGGCGGGCGTCGGTGGGGTGGTTGGCGGGGCTTTCTTCGGGCCCTCCCCCTCCCCCTGGATGGCCCATGGTTGAGCTCGGGTGCGGCCCCGGCCCGTGCCCAACGGGCCGGGAGCCGTGCACCCAGCACCCCGCCGGCGTCGTGCCCGCCAGCGGGG
>DATAYB010000856.1:0-6906 GCA_036272795.1 Pseudonocardia sp. | reverse complement strand
CCGGTGCTCACCGACGAGACCCGGTGGAGCCCCGACCTGGAGGGCCTGATGGAGGTCATCTCGAACGGCCGGCTGGGCGAGTCGGTCGCCGAGCGCGCCGGTGAGCGGCAGTCGCTGTCCGAACAGCGCGGGCCCGGCGTGCTGGCCGACGACGAGGTGCGCGAGATCGAGCGGTCCGAGGACCCGACCCACGGCGCCACCCCGGAGGCACCGCGATGACAACCGACGCACCGGCCGAGCTGTCCACCGACGAGGAGCGCTGTTCGTGATGGGCGAGACGGCCGGACGGCCGCTGCCGGATCGGGTGTGACGCCGCTATGACTGTTGTTGATCTCACCGCGCTCGCGCCGGACGCCGACCGGCTGGCCGCCGACCTCGCCGCGCTCTCCGGGTACCGCACACCCGACGCCCCGGGGTGGACCCGCGAGGTGTTCTCCGACCCGTACCGGAGCGAGCGGGGCTGGGTCCGTGACCGGATGCGCGACGCCGGCCTCGAGGTGCGCGTGGACGCCGCGGGCAACGTGATCGGCCTCCTACCGGGAGTCTCGCCGGGAGCTCCGCCGCTGGTCACCGGCTCGCACACGGACACGGTGCACGGCGGGGGCCGGTTCGACGGTGTGGTCGGAGTGCTCGGCGGTATCGAGGTCGCGCGCCGGCTGCGGGAGACCGGCACGCGGCTGACCCGCGACCTGTTCGTGATCGACTTCCTCGGTGAGGAGGCCAACGGCTTCGGCATCAGCTGCCTGGGCAGCCGCGCGCTGGCCGGGGTGCTCACCGGTGAGCACCTGTCGCGGCGGGACGCCGACGGCCGGCGCCTGGGCGACGCGATGACCGGCTTCGGCACCGATCCTTCCGGGGCGCTCGGGCTGGCCTGGCGGCCGGGCACCGTGCACGCGTACCTGGAGCTGCACATCGAGCAGGGCCCGGTGCTGGAGCGCCAGGGCACCGCGCTCGGGGTGGTCACCGCCATCGCCGGCATCGAACGCCTGCTGGCCACCTTCGACGGCCGGGCCGACCACGCCGGCACCACCCCGATGACCGAGCGCCGCGATGCGCTGGCCGCCGCCGCCCAGGCCGTGCTCACGATCGAACGCACCGCCTGCGGCGCCCCCGTGCACGCGGTGTCCACGACCGGCCGGATCGAGGCGCTGCCCGGCGCGTTCAACGTGGTGCCCGAGCGGGCGCGGCTCTGGGCCGAGGTGCGCAGCGTGGACGCCGCCTGGCTGGGCGGCGTCAAGCGGCGCCTCGCCGACCAGATCGCCGGCGAGGCGGCCGCCCGGGGTGTCACGGCGATGATCGAGTGGCTGAACGACCAGGACCCGGTGCCGACGACACCCTCGGTCCGCGACCACATCGGCCGCACCGCCGACGAGCTCGGCATCGGCTGGACACCGATCCCCAGCGGGGCCGGCCACGACGCCGCCCACATGACCCCACTCGGCCCACTCGGCATGATCTTCATCCCGTCCCGGGGCGGGCGCAGCCACGTGCCCGAGGAGTGGACCGACCTCGCCGACATCGCGGTTGGCGTCCACGCACTGGCCGCCACGCTCGTCCGGCTCGACGAGTCCTGACGCCGCCGCTCGGTCGCTCGTGGCCCGGGCTCGGGGCCGCACACAAGCGGTGGGCTGGCACACGGGTTCGAGCCCGCGCACCGGACTGGCACACAGGGTTCGCGCCCGCGCACCGGGCTGGCACACAGCGTTTGGCGCACGTGCGCGGGCTGCACAAATGTGTGCCAGGTCGGGCGCGCGCCATGTATACGCCGTAGACCGAGTTTGAACCTGCGCCCGGCGCGGTCATGGCCGATCCGCGTCGGTTCTGCGGCGCGCGCGCAGCGCACGGACGCGGCCGCGGCTGGCGCAGGACGGCGACGGGCACCAGCGGCGGCGGCCGGTCGGGTCCACGAACACCCAGCGGCAGTCGTGCTCGGCGCAGCTCACCAGCTGGTGGCGTTCCGGGCCGGTCAGCTGCTCCAGCGCCTGCCGCGCGATCCTGCCCAGCGCCTCGGTGGTGTCGGCCGGCGCAGCCCTGCGGAGCGCCGGCTCGCCACCACCAACCGACTGGACCAGCGCGACGCGCACCGGACCTGGGTCGGCGGCGGCGAACTCCACCACCCGCGCCACGACCGAGGGCTCAGGCGGCCTACCGTCGACGACGGCCAGCGCGAGCGCGCTCAGCGCGTCGCGGAGCGACAGTGTCTTCGCCAGGTCGGCCTCGGCGGGTGCCAGATCGGGGGAGAGCTCGCAGTGCGCCAGCCAGGCGGCCAGCCGCTCCACCGTGCCCAGCCGCTCGATGGGGTGCGGGCCGAAGCTCTGCCCTCGGGTGCCGAGCAGGTTCTGCCAGGTCGCCCCGCCGTCGAACCGGAACTCCGACTGCTGGTCCGTGCGCCGCCGGTCCGGAGCCTCCCGGTCCGGAGCCTCGCGGTCCGGGGCCTGCCGGCCCGCGTCGGCTGGAGCCTCGTGCTGTCCGCCCGCGTTCACCCTAAAACTGTAACGTACAAACCGTTACAGCGCGGTACCGTAGCCACGAAAGGCACCGACGACCGCCGGAGGGGCACACCATGGACGCCACGGACCCGGGCTTGACCCCGGCGACACTGGACCGCGAGGCCGGCTACCGACTGCTCGGCGAGCTGCAGGACGAGCAGACCCAGCAGGGCTGGTCGGGCATGCTGGAGCGGGACGTACCCGGGTTCGCCGACTGGGTGGTCACCGCGCTGTTCGGCGGCACGTACCAGCGCGCCGGCCTCGACCTGCGAGACCGCCAGCTCGTCAACCTCGCCGCGCTCGCCACCCTCGGCGGCGTCGACCCGCAGCTCACCGGCCACGTCAGGACGAGCCTGCGGATCGGCATGAGCCGTGAGGAGATCCTCGAGGTTTTTGTGCACCTGGCGCCCTACATCGGCATGCCGAAGGCACTGGCCGGGCTCCGGGTCGCCACCGCCGCAGTCGCTCAGCCGGATGGGGAGTGATCATGAACCCCACGGTTCGCACGGTGCTCGGCGACATCCCCGCCGACCAGCTCGGCGTCTGCGACGCGCACGACCACCTGTTCTTCAGCAGCCCGCTGCTGCCCGGCCAGGAGCTCGACGATCCGGCGGCCGCCAGCGCGGAGCTGGCTCTGTTCGGCAAGCTCGGCGGTCAGGCGGTGGCCCAGTGGACCCCGTTCGGCATGGGCCGCGACGTCGCGGGACTGCGGGCGGCGGCCAGGGCCACCGGCGTCAACGTGCTCGCCGCCACGGGCATGCACCAGGCGCCGCACTACGGCCCCGGAGTGGTCGACGGCGCGAAACCCAGGCTGGCGGAGCTGTTCGTCGAAGAGCTCACCGCCGGCATCCGCGAACGGCCCGGCGCCGACCCGGGGGAGTCCCGGGCCGGCATGATCAAGGTTGCCGGTGAGTTCCACGCGCTCTCCGAGCACACCCGCACGGTGATGACCGCCGCCGCCGAGGCGCACCACGCCACGGGCGCCCCGATCGGAGTGCACCTCGAGCACGGCACCGCCGGCCTGGACGTGATCGATCTGCTCTGCGGCGAGCTCGCCGTGCCACCGGCCGCTGTGCTCCTCGGGCACCTCAACCGCGAGCCCGACTCGTACATGCACCGCGCCGCCGCCGACGCCGGGGTCTACCTTGCGTTCGACGGGCCGTCCCGTGCCAACCACGCCACGGACTGGCGGCTGTTCGAGTCGCTGGCCGCGCTGGTGGCGGCCGGCCATGCCGATCAGCTGCTCGTCGGGGGCGACACGACGACCGCCGCCGCACGGGCGGCCACCGGCGGAGGACCGGGACTGCCCGGCCTGCTCCGCCGGCTGCGCCCCCGGTTGGTGTACGAGCTCGGCGACGAGGTCACCGAGCAGCTCTTCGTCGCGAATCCGGCCCGCGCGTTCGCCGTCACCTGGCGATAGCGCGGGCCGGATACCGGCTCAGCTGTTGGGGTCGATACCCCGCTTGCGCAGTGCGTCACTCGTGTACTCGTTGCAGCCGTTCGCGTTCGCCTCGTGCTGGCAGCGCTGGAACATCTGCCGTTCGGTGCTGGTCATCGGGCGCAGCCCGCTGTTGTTGCCATTTCCGTGCCCATTGCCGTTGCCATTGCCATTGCCGTTGTTGCCGTTGCCGTTGTGCCCGTTGCTCTCGCCGTGTCCGCCGTGACCCGGCGGCTGGGTCACCGTGGTGGTCACCGGGGCCTGGGTGACCGTGGTCGGCACGACCACCGTGGCTGGGGCCGAGCCGGAACCGGTGTCTGAGCTGCCTGAATCGGAGCTGGAGTCG
The DNA here is from genome assembly GCA_036272795.1 of Pseudonocardia sp. Lineage (GTDB taxonomy): Bacteria > Actinomycetota > Actinomycetes > Mycobacteriales > Pseudonocardiaceae > Pseudonocardia. Next base: position 2,633 of record DATAYB010000856.1, on the reverse strand, counting down.
GGGGTCGCCGACGCCGAGTCGGTGGGGGACGCCGAGTCTGAGGGCGCGACGGTCGTCGAGCCGCCGCCGTTGCAACCGGCCAGCAGCACGATCAGCCCACCGACGACCAACAGCGAGCCCTTGTGATGTCTCATGCCCTTCACAACGCGCAGGTCGAACAATGGACGCGAGAATGAAACCCCACCGCTCGTGCGAGTTCTCAGGAATATCTCATTGGAATTTGCTGTGGTGTGCAACGCGAATGCGCGACCGGTTTTACGACGACATTCCGTAACCCGCTCTCCCGGCTGGTCGTCTACGGCGTCGCCCGCTCGGCCCGGCCGCGCACCCGGCCGGCCGGGTCGACCTTGGCTACGACCGTGTCGTCCGGGTCCAGCGGGCGGCCGTCGGCGGCGCGGACCCGCAGCGCGTCGAGGTGCCGGCCGTCCCGACGATCCAGCAGCTCGGAGCGCGGCTCGCCGGGCGTGAAGAAGTGCGCCTCGCCCCACTGCCGCAGCGCCACCACCACGGGAAAGAGGTCACGCCCCTTCGGCGTGAGCTGGTACTCGCGGTAGGCGCTGCCGTCGGAGGCGGGGACGATCTCGAAGACGCCGGCGGCGACCAGGTCGCGCAGCCGCGTGGACAGGATGTTCTTGGCCGCGCCGAGCGAGCGCTGGAACTCGCCGAAGCGCCGGCAGCCGTCGAACGCGTCCCGCACGACGAGCAATGACCAGCGGTCGCCGATCACGTCGACCGATCGGCCGACGGGGCATTCGCTGTCGTCGAACCGGGTCCGCTCGACCACGCGTCCTCCTCGGCACCGTCGCCCGCATTCTGGTTGCAACATGCTACCAAGCCGGCTAACGTCCGCGCAGAAAGGTAGCAACTTGAAACCAGATTCCCGGGGGACACGTGACCAGTACGCGCCAGGCCGAGGCGGGCCCGCAGGGCCGGCTCTCCCGGCTCATCACCCTGTTCTGCGCCGTCGCCAGCGGCGTTGCGGTGTCCAACGTGTACTTCGCGCAGCCGCTGCTGGTCAGCATCGGCCACGACTTCGGGCTGAGCGCCGGCGTGCTCGGGCTCGTGGTCACCGCGACGCAGGTCGGCTACGGGATCGGGTTGTTCCTGCTGGTGCCGCTGGGCGACGTGGTCAACCGACGGTGGCTGATCGTGGCGCAGTTCGGGCTGATGACGCTCGCGCTGCTGTCCACCGGCGTCGCGCCGAACGCGCTGGTGCTGCTGGCCGGGATGGCGGCGGTCGGCGTGCTCGCGGTGGTCACCCAGGCGCTGGTGGCGTACGCAGCCGCCCTGGCGGGGCCGGCGCGGCGGGGTCGGGTGGTCGGCACGGTGACCAGCGGGATCGTCATCGGCATCCTGTCCGCGCGCGCCGTCTCCGGCGCACTGGCCGACCTCGCCGGCTGGCGCGCGGTGTACTTCGCCTCGGCCGCGCTGGCCATGGTCATCGCGGTGGCCGCCCACCTGGTGCTACCCAAGGGAGCACCGGTCGGCAGCCCCATGCCATACCGGAAGCTGGTCGGGTCGACCGTCGAGCTGCTGCGCCGGGAGCGACTGTTCAGGGTCCGCGGATTGCTGGCCCTGCTCACCTTCGGCGCGTTCAGCACGATGTGGAGCTGCCTCGCGCTGCCGCTGAGCGCCCCGCCGCTGTCGCTCTCGCACACCGCGATCGGCGCGTTCGGCCTGATCGGCGTGGCCGGCGCGATCGCGGCGGTGCCGGCCGGGCGACTGAACGACCGGGGCTTCGCCCGCTGGACGACCGGCGGCGCGCTGGTCCTGCTCACGGCGTCCTGGCTCCCAATCGGGCTGGCCGGGCAGTCGCTCTGGGCGCTGGCCGGGGGAGTGGTGCTGCTGGACCTCGCGGTGCAGGCCGTACACGTGACCAACCAGAGCATGATCCTGGAGCTCGCGCCTGACGCCGGCAGCAGGCTGATCGGCGGCTACATGATCTTCTACTCGGTGGGCAGCGGGGCCGGCGCCATCGCCTCCACCGCCGTCTACGCGCTCGCCGGCTGGACCGCGGTGTGCGCTCTGGGAGCCGCGCTGAGCCTGCTCGCACTGCTGCTCTGGGCGCGCACCCAGCGCGTGTCCCTCAGCTGAGCCGCCCGGCTCCGGGAGCTTGAGCGTGTCTCCCACACCATTCAGACGCCTGGCGGCGCCAGCCGGTACACCGCCCCGGCGCTGTCGTCGGTGATGTAGACGGCTCGGTCGGGGCCCTGCACCGCCGCCACCGGGCGCCCCCAGCGCGTCCCGTCGGCCAGCTGGAAGCCCCCTACCAGGGTGCGCTGCGGGCCGAACGTGCCGCCGGCCCACGGGAAGAACGACACCTCCGGCGGCTGCGGCGGCTTGCGGTTCCAGGAGCCGTGCATGCCGACCAGCGCGCCTTCGGCGTACGGCGCGGGCAGGCCGGCGCTGACCGTGCTCAGACCGAGCGGTGCGGAGTGCGCGCCGAAGGTCTGCTCGACGGGCGCCAGCGCCGCGCAGTTCAGCTTCGCGCCGTCCGGGTTGGTCTGCACGTCGACCACGAACTTCGGTGCGGTGAACCGGTACGCGGTGCCGGCGACGCCCGGCTCGACGTCCGGGTCGGGGTTGCAGTACGGCCAGCCCAGGTCCCTGCCGGGCGTGAGCCGGGCCAGCTC
>DATAYB010000855.1:0-5039 GCA_036272795.1 Pseudonocardia sp. | reverse complement strand
CGCACTGTGCGACATCCCCTACGGCGAGACCGTCACCTACGGCGAACTCGCCGCGACGATTGGGCGCCCCACCGCCTCCCGCGCGGTCGGCCTGGCCAACGGCAAGAACCCGATCAGCATCATCGTGCCGTGCCACCGCGTGATCGGCTCCGGCGGCGACCTCACCGGCTACGGCGGCGGCCTCGCCCGCAAGCGCCACCTGCTCGACTTCGAGCGCGGCGGCGCCCTGTTCGCCATGGGCGTCTGACCGCAGTCCGACTTGTCGCGGGGCATAGGCACGGCAAGTGCCGCTTGTCGCGGGAAAAGGCCACGACAAGTCGGGCCTGCGCGTTACGCTGCACACCTGGACCTCGGCAGCCGCGAGCGCACTGAACGCGACTTCCGGCAGCTGCTGGCCACGGCGGGATTCGAGCTGACCAGGGTGGTACCGACGGCCTCGATCGCCTGCGTTGTGGAGTCCAAGCCGATCTAACGGCTAACAGCCGCCGCGAAGACCTCGGCCGGGGTCAGGGTGCCGGCGACCGGTTCCGTACCGGGGACGCCGAAGTCGATCCAGCCGGAGTTGAAGGCGTCGAGCATCTCCGCATAGGGGCCGGTGCGGCCGGCCGGAACCCCCTGGGCAGCGAGGCCGGCGGCCCACTGGTCGCGGGGGACCGGTCGCGCCCGGACCGGCTGGCCGAGCACCTCCGACATCGCGCCGGCGAGGTCGTCCGGGCTGACCGGGGATCCCAGCTCGACGATCGGCCGCCCCGACCACTCACCGACCAGCCGCCGCGCGACCTCGGCACCGATGTCCGGGGCGGCGATCATCGGCACGGGGCGGTCGGTCGGCGCCAGGTAGCAGTCGAACCAGCCGGTCGCGGCCGCCGCGTCGAGCCCGAAGGTGTAGTTCTCCAGGAACGAGCCGGCCCGGATCACCGCCGTGGGCACGCCGGGCAGTGCACCCAGTGTCTCCTCGAGCAGGTGCGTCGACGTGATGTTGCCGAGCCCGCTGGTGCGCTCCGAGCCGACCGAGGACAGCAGTACCAGCCGAGGTACCGGCGTCTTGCGCAGCGCCGAGCGCAGGCTGTCGATCAGTGCCGTCGCCTCGGGAAAGCCGGGCGCGGGCGCCAGCACCGGCGGCAGCATCAGGTAGGCCGCCTCCACCCCGGACAGGGCCTCCGCGACCGCGGCCGCGTCGTTGAGGTCGCCCTGGCGGACGTCGACGCCCTGGCGCGCCCAGTCGGCGGCCCTGCTCGGGTCACGGGCCAGGGTGCGCACCGCGTGACCCGCCGCCAGCAACCGCCGCGCGGTCGCGCCACCCACCTGGCCGGTCACTCCTGACACGAAGAACATCCTGTGGTCCCCACCCCCGGTTCGTGCGCCGCCGAGCGGCGATGATCACCCCTCGACCATGCGCCGAGGTGGGACGGAACTGAAGGACCGGATCGCTCCCGGTTGTTAGCCTGACGCTAATACCAAGGGAGGCCGGCCGTGGAGTCCAGGTCGCTGCGCTACTTCGTCGCCGTGGCGGAGGAGCTGAACTTCGGTCGCGCGGCGGAGCGGCTTGGCATCGCGTCGCCGTCGCTGTCGCGGGCGATCCGCAAGCTCGAGGCCGAGTTGGGGGTCGCGCTGTTCGAGCGGACCACCCACCGCGTCGCTCTGACGCAGGCCGGGGCCGTGCTGCTCGCCGAGTCCCGGGTGGCGCTGGATGCCCTGGTCGCGGCAGGTCGGCGGGCCCAGAGGGCTGGCGAGCTCGAGCCGAAGCTGGTCCTCGCCGTCAAGGCCGACAACGCCGCCGAGCTGCTGCAGACGATCCTGGCCAGCTACGGGAACGATCCGGCCGCCGAGCCCGTGGCGATCCGGCTGTGCGGCTGGGGCGAGCACGCCCGGCTGCTGCGCGAGGGGCACGCCGATGTCGCCCTGGTCTACGAGCCGTTCGACCGGACCGGGCTGGACGCCGAGCCCGTCACCACCGAACCCCGGCTGGCCGCGCTCGCGGCGACCCACCCGCTCGCCGGGCGTGACCACGTCACCGTCGCCGAGCTCGACCTGCCGGGTGTCGAGCCGGGCCGCCCTGGCGACCTGGAGCGGTACCTCGACCGGGTCGGCGCCCGGTACGCGGTCCGCGACCTGGCCGAACTGCTCATGCTCGTCGAGCTGGGTGAGCTCATCACCCTGCTGCCCGAGTCGGTGGCCGCCCGGTACCCGCGCCCCGGGGTCGCCTACCGGCCCGTGCCGGACGCGCCGCCCGCCACCCTGGCGATCGCCTGGCCCCAGCAGTCCCGCTCGATGGCCACCGCGGCTCTCGTCCGTGCCGCCACCTCTCATCGCGGTGTTTCCGGTGCGCCTGACCCCGAAATAGCTTCCGGGGGCAGTGCATAAAGGGGATGTGATTACCCAGAGGCACGAATGTGATCACCTTCGGTGAGATCACTGTGTAATAACGCCGGCATTGTGTGAGCGTCGGCACGCTGTTACTCGAAAGGCGTATCCCGTTCGGCTGATCGCCAGTTGCTGCCGGTGTCGGTCGATCGAGATCGCTCTCGGCTCCGTCCGGCACCGATGAGATTCGATGAAGGGATGGACATTCGATGAGTCGTAGCAAGCGAGTGGCAATCGCGGCGGTTGTTGTGGTGGCGGGTTCGCTGTTCGCCAGCGGTGTGGCCAGTGCCTCGGACTACACCGACCACGACCACGTTGACGTGGCCGGACTCAACGTCGGTGGCCTGGTGCACACCGTGCTGCACATCGTCGGCGACGTGCTCTGACCTGATCTTCGCGATCACGCCGTGACCGGGGGGCAACGGCGCCTCCCGCGTTCCGAACGACGTCCCGAGCCGCGTCGCGCACGGCACGATGTTCGAACGACAGGCACGACTTGATCAAGGCTCGCTCGGCAGCTCGGCGCAGTAGTAGACGTCGTGCTCGGTCCAGCCGGTGCGGTGGAGCGTTCCGGCCACCTGCCAGTCCCGGCTCGCCGCCTCCAGGTCGCCCGACAGGTGCACCACGTTGCTGAGCAGCGGTTTCCGCGCCGCCTCCGCGTAGTTCTGGACCGTGGCCAGCAGCTCGAGGGTCCGTTCCCGGCGGTCGTCGCGGGTCGGCTCGACCAGGATGTCGAGCAGCTCGATGAAGGTCTGGCCCCTGATCAGGTCGAGCGCGCTGGTCAGCACGGTGGCGTGGCCGACCGCTTCGGCGCCGGCCCAGGAGATCCATGACCTGCGGTCGGGCTCGGCGAGAATGCCGCTGGCCAGCTTTGCCGGATCGCTTGCCCGCTGGGCCCGCTGCGGGGCCGTCCTGGTGAACGACCGGGTCAGCCAGTTGACCAGTCGGGGCAGCTCCAGGTCGGTGGCGGGCCGCACGAGGGACTGGCTCGGTCGCGCCGGCGCGGTTCGCCCGGGCGTCCAGAGGAAGTACGTCAGCAGCCGTTGCCAGTGCAGGTCCAGGTCGGCATGCGCGCTCGTGCACACCACGGCGGACTCGGCCCACGGGAACTCGGTGGCCAGCGCGAGCAGGAATGCCCCGCGCAACTCCGGGGATGTCAGCAACGGGGTGTCGGCGAACTCCACGAAGCAGTAGCGCTCGCCCGTGTTCGGCTCGACCTGTTCGGCCGCGACGTAGTGCGCACCGTCCACCTGGCGGAGCAGCCCGGCGGCCGCCGAAGTCGACAGATACTCGGTCAGTGCGAGCTGATCTGTGTCGGACAAGGTCGCTCACTTCGTTCGCATCCGGACCACCGACCGCAATGGGGCACCTGCCGCGGCGATCACAGGTTCGCAGGGCGCCGCGTACCCGCCGTAAACGGCGGATCAATGAGTTCCTGACCTGGTAGTCGAGTGAACCCTCCGTTAAGGTGGAGACTTGCCTCCGTTTCAGTGGAGGTTCCCGGATCGAGGGTTCGAGGAGCGGTGAGATGACCCACGCCGTGGTGGATGCGGGGGTCTTCGCGGTGCACCGGCCGCACCGGGCGGACGCGGCACGTAACTTCGATGCGCTGCTGGTCGCCGCGCGCACGGCGTTCGCCGCGCACGGTTCGCGGGCCTCGCTGGAGGACATCGCGCGCGGCGCCGGCGTCGGTATCGGCACCCTGTACCGCAACTTCCCGAGTCGCCAGCACCTGTTCAGTGCCGTCTATCTCGGTGAGGTGGAGCAGCTGTGCGCCGTTGTCGACGAGGTCGCCGAGCTGCCCGCGTGGGACGCGCTGGTCACCTGGCTGCGCCGGTTCATCGGCTACCAGGTCACCAAGCGGACCATGTGGGAGGGGCTGGACCGCAACCTCGAGATGTTCTACGCCGGGCGGGATGCCCTGCTGGCCGCCGCCGAGCCACTGCTGGCCAGGGCGCAGGCGGAGGGTGAGGTCCGGCCGGACACCGACCTGGGTGACGTGCTGCGGCTGATCGTCGGCACCACCCTGGGCCAGTGCGTCGACGAGGTCCAGTTCGAGCGGGTGTTCACGCTGGCTCTGGACGGCATCCGCGCCGCCGGCAGACGCTGACCGGGCGCGGATGCCGGGTCAGGTCGTGCTCGTGCGGGACTCGCAGGGACAGGCGGCGCGCTGCTGCTCGGCGTCGCAGTGGCGGCCGTGCGCCGGCGCGTGACCAACACCCGGGCCGACGAGCCGGCGGGCTGACCACTCCCGCACAAAGCGCCCGCGCGAACGCCCGGACACCCGTAGACGGCTCGGTGTGATCGCCGGCACACTGCCGAACCGCGGCGGCCCCGGCCACCGTGTTGTGGCTCAGAAGTGCTTGAACCACCCTCTCGCCGGAGCCGGAGCACCACGGCCGACCGGAAACCCACCGCAATGCACCGGAGGATTTGGCATGCGCAACAACAGGGGGAACGCGGGGAGCGACGCCGGTCAGCGCGGCCCGAGGGCCATCGCGGCGGCGGCCGCACCGCTGGTGTGGAAGTTCGGGGGTACGTCGGTGGCGAACCCCGACCGGCTGCGCGCCGTCGCCGAGCGGATGGTCGCCGCACACCGCTCCGGGCGTGGGGTTGTCGCCGTGCTCTCCGCGATGGGCCACACCACCGATGAGCTCCTCGCCAAGGCCGCCGAG
>DATAYB010000854.1:0-6853 GCA_036272795.1 Pseudonocardia sp. | reverse complement strand
GGTGCTCAAGCCGCTGCAGGACAAGGTGGAGACGCTCTACGTGCTGCCCGGCTCGGCCGCGAAGGAGCACGCCGAGCGCCGCTACCCGCACAAGCCGGTCAAGGAGGTCACCGGGGGCCACCGCCGCCCCCGCGTCATCCCAGGCTCCACGCCCTAGGCACAGACCCGTGAGTGGCGAGTGGGGCCAATAGCCCCACTCGCTCACGGGTGCTCGACAGTTCGGCGATCGGTCGGGTTGCCGGAGGTCAGCCCCGGTGCGCGCGGGTGGCCGCGCGCACCGGGATCAGCTCGGGGTGCCGGTGCAGTCCGAGGGCCCTCCGGAGCGGCCCGGGCGGGGACACGGCGGCGGGGCGGCCGTGCCGGTGGTCGTCGGCGAACCGGCGTTCGGCGGGCGGTGCGGTGCCGGCGCGTGGTGCCTGGAGTCGGACCCATCGCCAGAGCCGCCGCCGGAGCCGGAGTCGCCGGAACCGGAGCCACCACCGGAGCCGCCCGGCCCAGATCCCGGGCCTCGGCCTGGACCGGACCCGTTACCCGAGCCGCCGGAACCGTTGCCCGGACCACTGCCGTTGCCCTTGTCCGGCCCGCTGCCCTTGTCACCCTTGTCCGAGCCGCCACCCGTGCCGTCGCCGGTGGAGGGACGCGAGGACCTGGGGTCGGCCGTGGACGGGTCGCCGGGCTTGGTCGGTCCGTCGGTGCCTGGGCCGCTGCCGGGGTCGGACGGTTTGCCAGTGTCGGCCGGGTTGCTCGGCCGCGCCGGGTAGGCCGGGTTGCCGGGGTCGACCGGTTTCGCCGGGTCGGTCGGGCTCAGTGGCCTGGCCGGGTCGGCGGGGTTGACCGGCGCGAGCAGCTTGTCCCTGCCGGGGTCGCTCGGGGACCTGCCTGGCTCGGACCTACCGGGTTGCGACTTGCCGGGGTCAGAGCCACCGGGCTCGGACCTGCCGGGCTCGGAACGTCCGGCGCCACTGCTCGGGTCCCGGTGGCGAAGCTTGCCGGGATCGCGGGGCTCGCCGGTCACGTCGGTGTCCAGCGGCTCGCCCTCGCGGGTCAGGTCGGTGGACTCGGCCAGGTTCTGGCTCTTGCGTGACAGCTCGGTCTTGCGCTCCGGGTCCTGAACCTGGTTCAGCTGCGGTTGGACGCTGGCCAGCGCGGCGCGCGCGTCGGCCACCCGGCCCTGGGCGAGCGCCTGCTGAGCCGTCGCCAGCGCGATGTCGACGTGGTAGGCGGCCTCCACCGACTTGGCCCGGTTCGCGTCGATCACCGTCGACACGCCCCACAGCGCGTCGCCGGGTTGCGCGTTGCCGGCCGCGACGGCGACCCCGGACAGGGCCAGTACCGCGACCGCCGCCGCGGCCGCCACCGGCATCAGCCGACGCCTCGGCCGGGCCGCCCGCTGTCCCGCGACAATTGCTTCCGAAGCCTGGTCGATCGAGCACAGCTCGGGGAACGGCGCGGATTCCACATTCGATCTCCAGCTGGCCAACATCGCCAGTACCTGTTGATCGTCGGCGTATCCGGCGTCCAGTCCGGGATCAAATCCATGGGTGAATGCGGGCCCGACCGAACGGCCGGAGGCGAGTGCATCCAACAACTCGTCATCAGCCCGAATGGCCATGAACTCGACCGGGTCGATCCGCTCGTGATCTTCCGGCGAAAAGTCATAGGGGGAGCTGGGTGCCACGACACCGAGGCGGTCGGTCCGACGCCGCCTGTTCGGCGAGGACTTGTCCCAAGCACTGCGCACCGTCAGATCACCTCCTCCGTTACCTGCGGTTTTGCAACTATCTGAGCAGCCATCGCCCCCTGTATCGACGAAGGCGGCCAAAGTGCTACTTCGTCCAGCGAAAATCCGCGCAAATCTTGCGTCGGGCCAGACTTATAGATCAGCATGCCGGCATCCGGGGGTGGGTCAATCGATGGTTCAGCCGGCCCTGGCCAGCGCCGCGCCCGTCCAAAACTCCACCAAAATGGTTGAGATTGTGACGGTGGTTACGCGCAGTCCACGCTGACCGGTTAGTGGCACCCAGCACCGGCCCTCCCCCAGTTGAATGACCCGCTACCCGATCGGGTCAGGGTAACTGAAGAGCCCGTTGAAAGGGTTACGGATGGTGGCACTGTGGTTGCGTCACGCAACGATAGATATCGAAGAATCGGCGTGCTCGCGGTTTCGGATCTCCACTCCCGCGAGATATCACAACGGCTGCCGCCAGATGGCCCAATAGTTGCGCTCGCGAACAAACCCGGGCCGCTTTGCGCGAATCCCGGGTCTGTGCGTCGGCGGGGTGTGGTCAGCAGCTGGACTTGTAGACCGCCGCCTGGCCCTCCGGGGTGTTCAGGTTGGCCTGTGTCAGCACGGTGAACCCGGTGCCGATCGACTTGGTCACCGGCTGCCCCTTGAGCGCCGCCACGGCCTGCTGCACGCCGTCCTGACCGATCAGCCCCGGCTGCTGGGCCACCAGCGCCTGCACGGTGCCGGCCTGTAGTGCCTTGACCTGGTCGGGCCCCGCGTCGAAGCCGACGACCTTCACCTGGCCCTGCTTGCCGGCCTGGCGGATGCCGGTGGCCGAGCCCTCCGCGGAGAACAGGTTTGTGGCGAAGATGCCGACGATGTCCGGGTTGGCCTGCAGCGCGGCGTTCACGATCTGCGCCGCCTTCTGCGGGTCGTTGTTCGAGTACTGCACGCCGAGGTCCTGGTAGGTCGGGTTCGCCTTGACCGCGTCCTGGAAGCCCTTCGCCCGGTCGTCGGTGGTGCTGATGCCCGGCTGCACGCTGACCACCAGCACCTTGCCGCCCTGCGGGGCCAGCTGGTGGATGGCGTCGAACGCCGCCTTGCCGCCGCCCAGGTTGTCCGAGGAGATGGCCGACGCCGCGATGGACGGGTCCTTGAGCGTGGTGTCGACCAGCACGACCTTGATGTTCTGCTGGATGGCCTGCTGGATGGGCTGCTGCATGGCCGACACGTCGGTCGGGGCGATCAGGATCGCGTTCGGCGCGGACGCGATCACCGACTGCAGCACCGGCGTCTGCAGCGAGGGGTCGAACTTCTGCGGGCCGTTCGTGGTCACGGTCGCACCGAGCTTCGCGGCCTCCTCCTGGATGCCGCACTGCATGGTCACGTAGAAGGCGTCGCCGATCACCCCCTGCACGAATGCCAGCTTGATCGGACCGGCGCCGGCGCCGCCGGCCGGCGCACCGCTCGATCCACAAGCGGTCAGGCCGAGCGCCAACGCGAGCAGACCGGCGATGATCGCGCCTTTGCGTTTCATCGGTTCACCTTTCTCGAACCACTCCCGAACCGGGAGAGGAATGGGAACTGCAGGGACGAGCCGCGCAACGCCGCCGCGCGGCGGGCCTGGTCGACAAAGACAGCGGCGATCAATACCGCGCCGACGACGACCTGTTGCCAGAACGACTGGACGCCCAGGATCACAAAGCCGTTCTGCAGCACCGACGGGATGAACAGGCCGATCACCGTGCCGAAGATCGAACCGACGCCGCCGAACAGGCTGGTACCGCCGATCACCACGCCGGCGATCACGTTCAGGTTCGTGTTGGACTGGCCACTGATCGTCGTCGACTGGAAGAACGCCAGGTTGAGGATGCCGGCGAACCCCGCCACGAGGCCGGCGAGCGCGTACACCTTGATCAGGTGCCGGTCCACCCGCACGCCGACGCGGCGGCCGGCCTCCGCGTTCGAGCCGACCGCGAACGTGTACAGGCCGAACCGTGTGCGGTGCAGCACGATCCCGCCGAGCACCACCACCAGCAGCGCGATCACCGACAGGGTCGGGATCTGGCCGACGATGTTGCCGAAGCCGACCGTGTTGACCAGCACGTCCGGTGCGTCCCGCAGGTCGATGCCGCCGGTGATGATCTGGGAGAAGCCGAGCGCCATGCCCAGCGTGCCGAGGGTGACGATCAGCGGAGGGACGCGAGCCCTGGCGATCAGCACCCCGTTGACCAGGCCCCAGCCCAGCCCGCACAGGCAGGCCACCACGATGCCGACGATCGCGGTGCCCCAGCCCTTTCCGCCCATCAGCAGCATGGTCTTGTCCGCGATCACGCCGCTGAACACCAGCACGCTGCCGACCGACAGGTCGATACCGCCGGTGATGATCACGAACGTCATGCCGACGCCGAGCACCGCCAGGATCGACGTGTTCACCACGATGCCCCGGATGTTGAACGGCGTGAGGAACGTCGTCGGCCGCAGCACCGCGAAGATCAGGACGATCAGGGCGAGTACCAGCACGATCTGCAGCGCCTGCAGCTTGGCCAGCCGCGCCAGCCGGCCCTGGGGCTCCTCATCGGCGGGCAGCGCCGTGTCGTCGTTCTCTTTCGACGCGACACTCGTCATGTCGCCTCCTCACCGAATGCGCCGGTCATCGCGGCGACGAGCTGTTCCATGCTGGTCTCCTTGGCCGCGTAGGTGGCCACCCGCCTGCCCTGGCGCATGACCTGGATGCGGTCGGCCACCTCCATCACGTGCGGCATCGAGTGGCTGATGAACACCACGCCGATGCCGTCGTCGGCGACCCGGCGGATCAGGTCGAGCACGTTGCGGGTCTGCACCACGCCCAGCGCCGCCGTCGGCTCGTCCAGGAAGATCACCTTGCTCACCCAGGCCGCAGCCCTGGCCACCGCGACGCCCTGTTTCTGCCCGCCGGACATCGAGCCGACCTCGCCGGACAGGTTGCGCACGGTGGCGCCGAGCCTGTCGAACGCCTGCCGGCTCCCGGCGCGCATCGCGGCCTTGTCCATGAACCCGAGCCTGCCGAGCAGGCCGGGCCGCATGATCTCCCGGCCGAGGTACATGTTCTGCACCGGATCCAGGTGCGGCGCCAGGGCGAGGTCCTGGAACACCGTCTCGATGCCGAGCGCTCGCGCGGCCGCCGGGGTGTCCAGCCGGACCTCCTCGTCGTCCAGCAGGATCTGCCCGGCGTCCGGCTGCTCGCTGCCGGACAGCATCCGGACCAGCGTGCTCTTGCCCGCCCCGTTGTCGCCGATCAGTGCGACCACCTCGCCGGCGGCCACGTCGAAGTCGGCCCCGTTCAGCGCCTTCACGTGCCCGTACTGTTTGACCAGCCCCGTTGCTCGCAACAGCGTCATGCCGAGAGTGCCTCCTCGCCCCTTCGTCCCTGTCCGTCGTCTGGCTGTCGTCTTGTCAGTTGTCTCGTCGAACCGGTGTGCTCGGCGGTAGCTCCCCGCTGCCCCGCACGATCAGCCGCAGCGGCGCCTCGATCCGCCGGGACGGCTCGCCCGAGCCGGCGAGCCGGTGGAAGAGCCGCTCGGCGGCCAGTTGCCCGATCACCTCGGGGGAGTGGTCGATCACGGTGACCGCGGGCTGCAGGCTGGCCGCCATCAGGAAGTCACCGAAGCCGACCAGCGCCACGTCGGTCCGCGACAGCGCGTGCAGCGCAGGCGCCACGCCCATCGAGCAGCGGGTGTTCGCGGTGAAGATCGCGGTGGGCGCGTCCGGCCTGGCCAGCAGCTGGCCGGCCCGCTCGGTGGCGTCGGCGATCTCCGAGCAGTCGGCGGCGATGAGCGACTCGTCGACCGGCAGGTCGGCGGCCGCATGTGCCGCGCGGTAGCCGGCCAGCCGCTGGTCGGCGGTCTGCATGTTGAGCAGGTCGCCGACGTAGGCGATCCGGCGGTGGCCGTGCGCGATCAGGTGGGCGACCGCCGTCCGGGCGCCGTGGAAGTCGTCCACCAGTACGGCGTCGACGTCCAGCGCCACCGGGCCCCGGTCGATGAACACCACCGCACAGGACGCCCCGCCGAGGTACGCGTGGTTCAGCGAGGCCGGCGCGACGATGACACCGGCGACCTTGCGGCGGACCATGCCGTCGAGCAGCAGCCGCTCCCGGTCGGCCGAGCGCCCGGTGCTGGCCACCGTCACGGTCAGCCCGTTCGCGAAGGCCACCTTCTCGATCTCGCTGGTAACGCTGGCGAAGAACGGGTCGGCGATCGAGTCGATCACCACGCCGATCGTCTCGTCGGTGCCCTTGCGCAGCGAGCGGGCCAGCGGGTCGGGCCGGTACTGCAGCTCGGCGATGGCCCGCTCCACCCGCGCCCGCGTCGCCACGGCCACCCTCGGGTCCCCGTTGAGCACCCGGCTGGCGGTCTTCGCGCTCGTGCCGGCGGCGGCCGCGACGTCGGTCAGCCGCACCTTGCGCCTGCTCACCACAGCCTCCGACCGGAGCGGCGGTGCTCCTGGTGCGGTGTCGCGAAGAGCACGGGGTCCCTCGTTACGGTGAGTTGGGCGGCGGGCGCGCTGGGTAGGTAATCGATGTCACGAGTGGTGCAGAACACTTGTTGCTCGGCGTCGGGATGTCAAGGGTCCGCTGCGCAACTCGGCTGTTGTGGATCGTCAGGTGCCGCACCGCCGCTCCGACCGCGCGATCCGCCGATGCTGACGGTGACACCCCGGACCACTCCGATCGAGGTGCCGGCCCCCGAACCCAGGGGTGCATCCCCATCCCGCGCCGGGTGTCCGCCGCCGTGATCGCCCGCCGTGCTCGTGGCTCGACCCGTTCGACTTGTCGTGTGAATGAGACGTGACAGGTGGCTCTTGCCATGCCTAATAGCCGGCGCCGGCCCACCCCACCCCGCTCCGCGCTAGACCGCGATCCGCCCGCCGTCGACGGGTAGCACGGCACCGTGCACGAAGCTCGACCGCTCGGTGGCCAGGAACACGATGGCGTCGGCGATCTCGTCCGGCGAACCGGGGCGCCCGGCCGGACCGCCCTTGGCCAGCTCGTCCAAGGACTCGCCCATGGCCGCGGTCCCTTCGGTGCGGGTCGGCCCGGGGCTCACGGCGTTGACCCGCACGCCGCGCGGCCCGTACTCGGCGGCC
>DATAYB010000853.1:0-3171 GCA_036272795.1 Pseudonocardia sp. | reverse complement strand
GACCCGGCGGAGATCTTCCGGGTGCTGTGCGACCCGCACGGGCACGTGGCCATCGACAGCTCGGGCATGTTGATGGACGCCACCGGAGAGCCGGTCACCGCCCTCGGCGACAGCTTTGTGGTGCACATGGACCGGGAGTCTCTGAACGACTACCCGCTCGGCCTCTACGACGTCACGGTGAGCATCACGGCCTTCGAGCCGGACCGTGAGATCGCCTGGACCGTGCTCGGCCAGGTCCGCCCGCCGATCGGGCACGTGTACGGGTACCAGCTGGCCCCCGTCGACGGCGGCACGCTCGTGACCTCGTACTACGACTGGTCGGGCATCGACCCGGTCTGGCGCGAGCGGAAGATTTTCCCGATCCTGTCCGAGGGCGCGTTGCGGGCCACGCTCGGCATCCTGGACCGCACCGTGACGAAGCCGGCCTACCGCCCCGCGGGCTGAGCACACGTCGGACCGCTGGGGGCCGGTGCCCGGCCGGCCACGAGATATGATCAGGGTGCCGGCGCTGCCTGCCGGGAGAGGCGGCGCGCGCGATGACCGGTCCGGTCGGTGGCCTCGAGTACCACCTCACGCTGCAGGGCATCAACGAGCCGGTGCCCGGCCCGCGCTGGCGGGAGCTGTTCCGGAGCACCTGGCCCGGCTACCGCGCCTGGTACCTCAGCGGCGACGCCAGTCAGCGGCCCGACCTGGCGACGGCGCGGCTGATGCTCGCGCGGCACATGCCTGAGCTGGTGCCGACCTACGAGCGGCTGGTCGCGCTGACCGACGGCGACGAGCTGGCCGCCCGGATGCTGACGCTGTGGGACCCGCCCCGGTTCTCCCCAGGCTGCTCGCAGATGGTGCTCACCTCGCCCCGGCCGGTGCTGTGCCGCAACTACGACTACGAGCCCGCCCTGTTCGAGGGCACCGTCTACTCGAGCAGGTTCACCGGGCGGCGGGTGCTCGGCACCGGGGACTGCCTGTGGGGGCTGCTGGACGGCATGAACGACGCCGGCCTGGTGGTCTCGCTGGCCTTCGGCGGGCGGCGGGGCTCTGGCAGCGGCTTCGGGATCCCGCTGGTCGTGCGGTACCTGCTGGAGGTCTACGACACCACGGCGCAGGCGTGCGCGGCGCTGCGCAGGCTGCCGGTGGCGATGGCGTACAACCTGACGATCGTCGACGCCGACGGCACGGTGGCCACGGCGTTCGTCGCGCCGGAGCACCCACCGGACATCTCCACCGCCCCGGTCGCCACGAACCACCGGGGCTCGGTGCCGGAGAACCCCGAGGTGGCGGGCGCCCTGCGCAGCGTGACCCGCCGTGACGCGCTGCTCCGGCTGGCCACGGAGCAGCCCGACCCGGCCGCGCTGGCGGGCGCGTTCCTGTCCGAGCCACTGCACAGCACGGGCTACTCGCGGGCGTTCGGCACGCTCTACACCGCGCTGTACCAGCCCAGTGCCGGGTACGTCGACTACCGCTGGCCGGGCCAGACCTGGCGGCGCACCTTCGACGACCCCGACGCCGCCACGTTCGTCACGCTGCGGGAGGGCGAGCGCCAGCGGATCCGGTGATCTCCGGCCTCGGTGGCCCATTCGATCAGCCGACTCGGCGGGGCGACACGCTGGAGCAGCGCCGAAGATGTCCGATCTGGCGGTATTGCGATCCGGCCGCCGCCTACCAGACTTCCGCTCATGCCCAGTACTCCGGCCGCTCCGCCGGCCGACCCGCTGCTGCGGGCGTCGGCCACGGAGCTCCTCGACCTGCTACGGACCCGGCAGGTGAGCGCCGTCGAGCTGCTCGGGGTCGTGCTGCGCCGGGCCGACGAGATCACCGGGACCGTGAACCCGTTCGCGCTGCGGCTGGACGACACCGCGCTGGCCGCCGCCGAGGAGTCCGACGACCGGCTGCGCCGCGGCCTCGCCCGACCGCTCGAGGGGCTGCCGATCTCAGCGAAGGACTCCCAGTGGCTGGCCGGCGTTCCGACGACCTCCGGCAGCCTGGCCAGGGCGGACTTCGTACCGACTGGCACGGTCGGGGCCGTGCGCCGGATGCTCGAGGCCGGCGCGGTGCTCTTCGCCAAGACCACGACCTCTGAGTTCTGCTACTCCGGCATCTCCACCGCCGCCACGTTCGGCACCACCGCCAACCCGCACGACCTGAGCCGCACCGCGGGCGGTTCGTCCGGGGGCGCGGCGGCGCACGTGGCGGCGTGGGCAGGGCCGGTCGCACTCGGCGGCGACGGAGGCGGCTCGATCCGCATCCCGGCGGCGTTCTGCGGCCTCGTCGGGCACAAGCCGACGTTCGGGCTGGTGCCGCACGAGCCGTCCGGGCCCGGCTGGAAGACCCTGATCGGCGTCGGCCCGATCACCCGTACCGTCGCGGACGCCGAGCTGGTGCTGGGCGTGCTGGCGGGGTTCGACCGGCACGACCGGGGCTCGGTCGGCCCCGGTGAACCCAGCTCCGCGCGCTGGCCACCGACAGTCGCGGTCAGCCCCGACCTCGGGTTCGCCCCGGTCGACGACGACGTGCGGCGGGCGTTCGACGAGGCCGTCCGCGCGCTCGCCGACTCCGGGGTGCAGATCCTGCGCGCGACGCCGAAGGTGACCAACTCGGTCGCCACCTGGGCGACCATTGCCACCTCGGAGGCGCGCTGGGCCGAGGCCGTCGAGTACGAGCAGCACCCCGAGCTGCTGTCGGAGTCCGTGCGGGCCTACCTGGCGTTCGGCGAGACGATCACGGCCGAGCAGTACGTCCGCGCCCAGTACGAGCGCGACCGCATCCACACCGCCTACGCGGACTTCTTCGCGGCCACCGGCGCCAGCGCGCTGTTCACCCCGACCCTGGGATGTGTCGCCTTCGACGGCACGCGGGCTTACCCTGAGCAAATCGGTGGCGTGCCCGTCGACGACCTGTGGCGGGACTGGGCGCCGATGCTCTGCGACGCCAACCTCGCCGGCCTGCCCGCCCTGTCCGTTCCGATCGGCGCTGACCCGAGCGGGCTACCCATCGGCGGCCAGCTGCTCGGCCCCCGTCTCTCCGACCCCCAACTGCTCCGCATCGCCGACACCCTGACCGCCGCGTTGCGCACCCCCGCCTGGGCGTACGGGCGCTGAGAAGCCGAACCACACGATCCACCGAGGAGAGGGGCAGCCATGGCCGGGAAGGTAGCCAGCAAGAAGAACGGCAAGT
>DATAYB010000852.1:0-13274 GCA_036272795.1 Pseudonocardia sp. | reverse complement strand
GTGATGCCGGGCCGCACCGTGAACCGGGGCCGGAACTCGGCGGGGAACAGCTCGGCCTCCCACTCCAGGCACGGCCGGGGCCCGACGAGCGCCATGTCGCCGAGCAGCACGTTGATCAGCTGCGGCAGCTCGTCGAGGCTGGTCCGCCGCAGGAATGCTCCGAGCGGCGTGATCCGGGGGTCGGCGGCGAGCTTGTAGCTGCCGTCCACCGAGGTGTCCTCGCCGCGCAGTTCCGCGGCGACGAGCGCACGCAGCGCGGTGTCGTCCACCCCGACCCGCATCGTGCGGAACTTGTACATCACGAAGCGGCGGCCGTCGAGCCCGATCCGGGGCTGCGCGAACAGCGGGGGCCCGGGGCTGGTCAGCCGCACGGCGAGGCCGATCAGCAGCATCGGCAGCGCCAGTGCCAGCAGTGCGAGCGCGGCGAGGGCCAGGTCGATGCCCCGGCCGACGACGGTCTCACCTCGGCGTGCCCGGGCGGGCAGGGCGGCGGTCTGGTAGCTCACGATGCACGTTCCACGGGGTCTCGGGGTGAACAGGTCGGCCGGCGTTCTCAGCATTCTTGACCTTCGCCTGGGGAACCACGTTATATTCACAGTCAGCACTGACGGTGAAACCATGGCGCAGGGGAGCGGATGACCCGACGTGACGAGCAGCGGGTGGCCACCGCCCGCCGGATCGTTGAGGCCGCCGTCGAGTGCCTGGTCGCGAAGGGTTTCGCGGCGACGTCGACGGTCGAGGTGCAACGCCAGGCCGGGGTCAGCCGGGGTGCCCTGTTGCACCACTTCCCGACCCGCGAGCAGCTCTTCGCCGCCGCCGTGTACCGGCTGGTCGAGCTGAACCTGGAGGCCATGCGCGAGGAGCTGGCCGCCGCGCCACCCGAGCTGGACGCGGTCGGGCGCGGCATCTGGGTGATGCGCAGGGCCAGCACCCGCCCCACGTTCGGAGCGGAGCTCGAGCTCTGGGGTGCCTCGCGGGCGGACGAGAACCTGCACGCCGCGCTCCGGGTGGCGGAGCGGGCCGTGCGCAAGGACCTCTACGAGATGGTCGACGAGATCTTCGGCTGGGAGATCAGCCGGGCACCGAACTACCAGCTGCTGGTCGACCTGTCCGTGCAGCTGGTGCGCGGGCTGTCGATCACCGGCCTGCTGTACCGGGGTGACCCCGGCCGGGAGCCACCGATCGAGCCGTTGGTCGACCAGTGGACCCAGGTCGCGCGCCTGTTGCTGGCCCAGGAACCGATCACATAACGCCACCGACAACAGACTTCGACAACAGGAGCGCGGATGACCGCCACCCACGAGGTACGCAACCAGGTGCCGGAGCTGGTGGGCCACAACCCCGCCGACGACCAGGCCCTACTGGACGGGCTGCATCGGGAGGGGGCCGGCTGGGCCGAGGGCACGGTGCGCGAGCTCGGCGAGACCCTCGGCCACGCCCACGTGCAGGACTGGGCGCGGCAGGCGAACGACAACCCGCCGGTCCTGCACACCCACGACCGCTACGGGCACCGGGTCGACCGCGTGGAGTTCCACCCGGCCTGGCACGAGCTGATGCGGCTGTCCATCGGCGCGGGGCTGACCGGTGAGGGCTGGGGCACCGAACGGCCCGGCGGCCACGTGCTGCGGGCGGCCAAGCACTACCTGGTCACGCAGACCGAAGCTGGCCACACGTGCCCGATCGACATGGGCTACTCCGTGGTGCCTCTGCTGCGCCACGCGCCGGAGCTGGCCGCCCGGTACGAGCCGCTGCTGGGCTCACGCGAGTACGACCCCTCGGAGGTGCCTGCGTTGGGCAAGCGGGGCATCCTCGCCGGCATGTCGCTGACCGAGAAGCAGGGCGGCTCCGACCTGCGCCAGGTGACCACTCGCGCGGTGCCGGCCGGCGACGGCAGCTACCTGATCACCGGGCACAAGTGGTTCACGTCGGCGCCGATGAACGACATCTTCCTGGTGCTCGCCCAGTCGCCGGACGGGCCGACGTGCTTCCTGCTACCCCGGATCCTGCCCGACGGCGGCCGCAACGCGATCCGGCTGATGCGGCTGAAGAGCAAGCTGGGCAATCGGTCCAACGCGTCCGCCGAGATCGAGTACGAGAACGCGGTCGGCTGGCCGGTCGGGGAGCCCGGGCACGGCATCGCCACGATGATGGCCATGGTCGCGGTGACCAGGCTGGTACTGACCAACAGCAGCGCGGCCGCCATGCGCGCCGGGTTGACGCACGCCATCCACCACGCCAGCCACCGCGCCGCGTTCGGCCGCCACCTCGTCGACCAGCCACTGATGCGGGCCGTGCTGGCGGACCTGGCGGTGGAGAGCGAGGCGGCGCTCGCGCTGTCGCTGCGGCTGGCCGCCGCCCAGGACCGGGCCGTGGCCGGCGACGAACGCGAGGCCGCGCTGCTGCGGATCGGGGTGGCGGCAGGCAAGTTCTGGGTCTGCAAGCGGACGCCGATGCACGTGGCCGAGGCGCTGGAGTGCCTCGGCGGCAACGGCTATGTCGAGGAGTCCGGGCTGCCCCGGCTCTACCGCGAGGCCCCGCTGAACTCGGTGTGGGAGGGCTCCGGCAACGTCGCCGCGCTCGACGTGCCGCGCGTGCTGCGCCGCGAGCCGGAGGCCGTCGAGATCCTGCTCGCCGAGCTCGACCTGGCCAGGGGCGCCGACCACCGGCTGGACGCCTATGTCACCCGGCTGCGCGCCGAGCTCGCGGACAGCGCCGAGCTGGAGACCCGGGCGCGGCAGCTGGCGGAGCGGCTGGCGCTCGCGCTGCAGGGTGCGCTGCTGGTCCGGCACAGCCCGCCCGCTGTGGCCGACGCCTTCTGTGCCTCCCGGCTGGACGAGCGGTGCGGCCACTCGTTCGGCACGCTGCCGACCGGGCTCGCTCTGGCCGCCATCGTCGAACGCGCGAAGATCAAGACCGGCTGACCCGGGCCCGGTCGGGCCCCGGGCCAGGCCGGCTGAACCCGGCGCGGTCCGCGCCGGAGCTGGTCAGCCCCTCGGCGAACCGCGCCGGGCGGGTCAGCCGATGGCCCGGCCGGCGTACTCCGGGGCCGGCGCGAGGTACTCGCCGAGCCGGGCCGCCACGTCCGAGGGGAAGGGGCTGGTCCGCCCGTCGGTGACGTGCAGCGCGAGCAGCTCCTCGGTGGCGACGAGCGTGTCGCCCACCCGCATCTCGTGGCACAGGCGCAGCTTCTTCGCGCCGACCGCCAGTACCGACGTGCTGACCAGCAGCTTCGCCTCCGGGCCGACCTCACGCAGGTACCGCACGTGCGCCTCGACGGTGTACAGCGAGGCGCCCGTGGCGGCCCGGTACGCCTCGTCGAGCCCGGTGACCTCCATCAGGTTCGTCGTCGCGAAGCCGAACACGAGTACGTAGTACGGCTCGCTGAGGTGCCCGTTGTAGTCGATCCACTCCGGCCGGACGGTGTCGGCGTAAGTCAGCCCAGAGGTCAGCCCAGAGACCAGCTCAGCCATTGCGCGCCTGCGCCACGGCGCGTTGCACGGCGATGATCGCGCGGTCCCGCTCGGCGACCAGCTCGGCGATCGAGCGGCCGGCGGCCTCGGAGTCGCAGCCGTCCACTACGGCGTCGCGCAGCTTCGGTGTCAGCTCGGGCGCCTCGAGGCGGGTCCACGGCGACTTCAGGGACGGCCCGAAGTGGTCGAGCATGTGCGCCATGCCGCCCTCGCCGCCGGCGAGGTGGAAGGTCAGCATCGGTCCCTGTGCCGGCCAGCGCAGCCCGGGGCCGTCGGTGATCGCGATGTCGATCTGCTCGACGGTCGCCTCGCCGTTGGCCACCATGTGCAGGGCCTCGCGCCAGAGCGCCTCCTGCAGCCGGTTGGCGATGAAGCCGGGCAGCTCGTTGTCCATGGTGATCACGGACTTGCCCACGTGCCGGTAGAACTCGGACGCCCAGCTCGTCGCCCACGCCTCGGTGAGCTGGCCGCCCACGACCTCGACCAGCGGGATCAGGTACGGCGGGTTGAACGGGTGGCCGACCACCAGCCGCTCCGGCGTGGCGGCGTCGACCTGCATCTCCGACATCGAGTAGCCGGAGGTGGAGGACGCGATGACCACGCCGGCCGGGGTCGCCGCGTCGATCTCGGCGAGCAGCTTGCGCTTCAGGCCGAGGTCCTCAGGGGCGCTCTCCTGCACGAAGCCGGCCCCGGTGACCGCCTCGGCGAGGGTCGGCAGCACGGTCAGGTTGGCCTGGTCGGCGCCCTCGGCGAGGCCCAGCTCGGTGAGCGCCGGCCAGGCGTTGCCGACCAGCCGGGCCAGCTTCTCGGCGGCGTCCGGAGCCGGGTCCCAGGCGCGCACCTGGTAGCCCCTGGCGAGGAAGTGAGCCACCCAGCCGCCGCCGATCACGCCGGCGCCAATGCAGGCGACGGTCCGCACGGCGGTCACCTCGTAGGTCGGCTCAGACATGGGCGGCCGCCTTCAGGCGCAGCAGCTCGCGGGCGCGGTCCGGGCCGGCGATGGTGGCACCGAGGTCCTCGACGATGCCGACCGCGCGCTCCACCAGCTGACCGTTCGTCGCCTTGACGCCCTTGCCGAGGTAGAGGTTGTCCTCGAGGCCGACCCGCACGTGCCCGCCGAGCAACACCGACTGCGCGACCCACGGCATCTGGTTGCGGCCGATGGCGAAGGACGCCCACTGGGCCCCCGCCGGCAGGAGCTGGACCATGGCCTGCAGCAGGTTCGGCTCGGCCGGCGCCCCGTACGGGATGCCCATGCACAGCTGGAACAGCGGCGGCGGGTCGATCAGGCCCTCCTCGACCATCTTGCTGGCGAACCACAGGTGCCCGGTGTCGAAGATCTCCAGCTCCGGTTTCACGCCGAGCTCCTGGATCCGCTTGGCGCCTGCGCGCAGCATGTCCGGGGTGGAGATGTAGAGCTGGCTGCCCTCGCCGAAGTTCAGCGACCCGCAGTCCAGCGTGCAGATGTCCGGCAGCAGCTCCTCGACGTGCGGCAACCGGTCCATCGCGTTGACCAGGTCGGTGCCGTCGACCGGCTTGAGCGGGTCCTCCTGGTCGATCACGAGGTCACCGCCCATGCCCGCGGTCAGGTTGATCACGACGTCGACGCCGCTCTCCTTGACCCGCCGCACCACGTCGGCGTACAGCGCGACCTCGCGGGACGGCCCGCCGGTCTCGATGTTCCGCACGTGGATGTGCACCACGGCGGCGCCCGCGTTGGCCGCCTCGACCGCGCTGGCGGCGATCTGCTCGGGTGTCACCGGGACGTGGGGGCTGCGGCCGACGGTGTCGCCGGCGCCGGTCAGTGCGCAGGTGACGATGACTTCCTGGTTCAAGGCCGACCTCTTCTCGAGTCAGACGTGCCTGAGGATGTGCCGTTCGATGAAGTCGTGCAGCAGCTCGCGCATGGCGGTGACGGAGCTGCCGGGCCGGCAGGTGAGCACCTGGATGCCGAGCCCGTCGATCATGGCGGTGAGCTGGGCGGTGACCTGCTCGGCGTCCAGCTCACGGAAGACGCGCTGATCCTGGCCGGTCCGGATGGTCATCGCCACGGTGCGGTACCAGCGGTCGTAGGAGTCCCAGTACAGCGAGCGCATCGCCGGGTTGACCGCGCTCTCGTTCCACACCTGCAGCCACACCGACCACTCCGCACGCAGCTGTCCCTCGGCAGGCAGCTGCAGCTCGATCAGGTGCAGCAGCCGCTGGTGGGCGTCTTCGATGGTGTGCAGCTCGGCGACCTGCCGGTCGAAGGCGAGCTTGACGGTGTAGCGCAGCGCCTCGTTGAGGACGTCGTCCTTGGTCGGGAAGTGGTAGTGGATGGCGGCCGTGCTGGTGCCGCAGGCCTCCGCGATGTCGGCGATCCGGACCCGGTGGTATCCGCGCTCGGCGATCAGCCGCCAGGCGGTCTCCAGGATCCGGCGCCTCGGCTCGGTCTGCTCCAGCTGGCCGACCGTCATGGCCGCCGGCGGCGGCACCGCGGTCACGGTGACCGCGTCGTCGCTGCCGTTGAGCAGCCAGTTGACCGTGACGCCACAGTGCTCGGCGACCCGGATCAGCTCGTGCGGTGAGAACCGGCGGGTGCCGCTCAGCGCCTTGGACAGTTTTGTCTCGTCCAGGCCGATCGCATGGGCGAAGTCGCGCTGCGCACCCGGCATGGTGCGAATCAGCTCGCGGACCCGCTTGCGCAGCTCGTCCGTCTCGGCCATGGCAGCAGACGCTAGCCGCGAATTGCGATTATCGCAATGGTCCGGATCGGTGTCGCTGCCAGCTCTGCCCGTGCTTGAGGCGCTTGACCGCCTATTGAGGGATGAAGTTCGAGATGCGTTGGACTGACCGGGGGATCAGAGGACTGATCGAAGAGTCAGGATTTGCGACCCGGCTGCGACCCGAGGCGGCGCCGGGCCGGTGCGGTGACCTCCCAAGAGATCCACCGCACCGGCCCGGCTCCCCGCCCGAGCGCGGCTACGCCGCCTCGGCTCGGCTCACGGGGTGATCAGTCCGGTCGTCGAGCGGGCACGGTCGAACCGCGCCTGCGCGTCGGACCAGTTCACGACGTTCCACCAGGCCTTGACGTACTCGGGCTTGACATTCTTGTACTGCAGGTAGAACGCGTGCTCCCACATGTCGAGCATGACCAGCGGGATCTGGCCGGCCGGCAGGTTGGCCTGCTGGTCGTAGAGCTGGTGGACGAGCAGCCGCGAGCCGAGGGTGTCCCAGCCCAGGATCGCCCAGCCGGACCCCTGGATGGTGCTGGCGGCGGCGGTGAAGTGGGCCTGGAACGCGTCGAACGAGCCGAACTCGTTGTCGATCGCCGAGGCGAGGTCGCCGGTGGGCTTGTCGCCGCCGTCGGTGGAGAGGTTCTGCCAGAAGATCGAGTGGTTGACGTGCCCACCCAGGTTGAACGCGAGGGTCTTCTCCAGGCCGACGATCGCTCCGAAGGAGCCGCCCGCGCGGGCTTCGGCGAGCTGGCCGACGACGCCGTTCAGTGCGGTCACGTAGGTCTGGTGGTGCTTGCTGTGGTGCAGCTCCATGATCTGCCCCGAGATGTGCGGCTCCAGGGCGCCGTAGTCGTAGGACAGATCAGGCAGCGTGTACTCGGACACGTGTCTCCTCCCAGATTCGGATGGCATATCTTTGCCATCATCTTGCAGCAGCCGCAGGATTGCATTCGCAATGAGGTGGGAACTAGCGCGTCCTCAG
Source organism: Pseudonocardia sp. (assembly GCA_036272795.1). Lineage (GTDB taxonomy): Bacteria > Actinomycetota > Actinomycetes > Mycobacteriales > Pseudonocardiaceae > Pseudonocardia. Next base: position 6,105 of record DATAYB010000852.1, on the reverse strand, counting down.
GCTAGGCAGGCTCTCTTTCATCACCTAGGCTGTTGCCAGATTCTTGCAGCAGCAGACGGTGCTGTGTGCCGGGGATCTGTGCCGGTGATCGTTCCGACAAGCGTGCGCCGGCGCCTGGTGGGGTCGGGGCCGAGGTCATCGGTGCCGGCCCCACCGCTTCTTGCGGCGCCCTTTCCTGGTGCAGGGCGCGGTTGGCGGCATGATCGGGCCATGCAACTTGTCACGATCGAGGACATCCGGGCGGCCGCCGGGCGGATCGTCGGCACCGTGGTGCGCACCCCGCTGCTGCCAGCTACCTGGGCGGACGCGGACCGCCCGCTGTGGCTGAAGCCAGAGAGCCTGCAGGCCATCGGCGCGTTCAAGGTGCGCGGCGCGTTCAACGCACTGGCCCAGCTGGCGCCGGATGTGCGGGCCCTCGGCGTGGTGGCCTACTCCAGTGGCAACCACGCGCAGGCGGTCGCGTACGCCGCCAGGGCCGCCGGAGTGCCCGCCACGATCGTGATCGACGAGAGCGCGCCTGCGTTGAAGATCGCGGCGACCAGGGCACTGGGCGCCGACGTCCGGATCGTGCCGCTCGAGCAGCGGGAGTCCGCCGCGAAGGAGCTGGCGGTGCAGCTCGGCGCCAGCCTGATCCCGCCGTACGACCACCCGGACGTGATCGCCGGCCAGGGCACCGTCGGCCTGGAGATCGCCGAGGACCTGCCCGGGGTGGCCGTCGTGCTGGTGCCGATCAGTGGCGGCGGGCTGGCGTCCGGGATCGGCGTCGCGGTGAAGGCGCTCTGCCCGGGGGCCGCCGTGTTCGGCGTGGAGCCGGAGCTGGCCGCCGACGCGCGGGACAGCTTGCGCGCCGGTGAGCTGGTCCGCTGGCCGGGCACCGAGCGCGTGCGGACCAGCGCGGACGGTCTGCGCGCCGAGCCCTCCGAGCTGACCTTCGCCCACCTGCGCACCGTGCTGGACGGCATCCTCACGGTGTCCGAGGAGGAGATCCTCGGCACGGTCGGTGTGCTGGCCCGGCGCGCCCGGCTGGTCGTCGAGCCGTCCGGTGCGGTCGCCGCGGCCGCCTACCTGCACCGGGCCGACGAGCTGCCGGCCGGCCCGACGGTGGCCGTGGTGTCCGGCGGCAACATCGACCCGGCGCTGTTCGACAAGATCCTCCTGGGCACCCCGCCGGCCGGCTGACCCCACGTGGTGTCGATCAGGCTCAGGCGAGCTTGAGCCTGATCGACCTCGTAGCGGTTCAGCCGGCGCCCATCGGTCGGCTGCTCTGCGTGATCATCAGGACCACAGGGCTGTTGGCGGTGCGCTCGAACAGCCCTGTGGTCCTGATGATCACTGGAGACCGAGCCCGAGGGCCCCGTGCCGAGGCCGAGGCCGAGCCCGAGGGCCGCGTGCCGAGGGGCCGAGCGCGTGCCGAGGGGTCGAGCCCGAGGGTCGCGTGCCAGGGGTGAGTTCACCGCCACGGCTCACCGCGCTTGACAGTTCTCGATGTGCAGTGTGCAATATATTGCATGCCGGTTCCGGAAGGGCGAGGGTTGGTCCCGCGGTCGCTGCTGCGTGACGACGCCTACCGGGCGCTGCGCAACGCGATCGTGGACGGCACGCTCGCGCCGGGCGAGCGGCTCAACGACGTCGAGCTGGTCGGCTGGCTCGGGGTGAGCCGGACGCCGATCCGTGAGGCGCTGGCCCGGCTGGAGCAGTCCGGGCTGGTGCAGACGCGGCCGGGCCGGTTCACCATCGTCAGCCCGCTGGACCTGCGGGAGACGCGGGCCGCCCAGTCGGTCGTCGCGGCCATGCACGAGCTCGCCGTCCGCGAGGCGGTACCCGTGCTCGGCGAGCCGGAGCTGGCCACCATGCGCGCGGCGAACCGGGACTTCGCGGCGGCGCTGCGGGCCAACCGGGTCGACGATGCGCTGGCCGCCGACGACGCGTTTCACGTCGTCGCGGTGGACGCGTGTGCCAACCCGGCCGTGCGCGCGGTGCTCGAGCAGTACGGCCCGGTGCTGCGCAGGGTGGAGCGGCTGCGCTTCTCCTCGCTGACCGGCCGGGCCTCGGTCGCCCAGCACGACCGGATCATCCAGCTCTGCGCGGCCGGGGATGCCGATGGCGCCTCGGCCGCCGCGCGGGCCAACTGGCAGACGCTCGCGCCACTGCTCGAAGCCGCCGCCGGCTCCTAGCTGATCAACTCTAGCTGGTCATCGACCATCACTGACAGGGACACCGCCATGCCACTGAGCGACTTTCCGCGCTACCCCCTGACCTTCGGTCCGAGCCCGGTGCACCCGCTGGAGCGGCTGTCGCGGCACCTCGGCGGCGCCTCGATCTGGGCGAAGCGGGAGGACTGCAACTCGGGGCTCGCGTTCGGCGGCAACAAGACCCGCAAGCTGGAGTACCTCGTGCCGGACGCGCTGGCCAAGGGCGCCACGCACCTGGTCTCGATCGGCGGCGTGCAGTCCAACCACACGCGCCAGGTCGCGGCGGTCGCCGCCCGGCTGGGGCTGTCCGCCGTACTGGTGCAGGAGAGCTGGGTGGACTGGCCGGACGCGGTGAACGACCGGGTCGGCAACATCCAGCTGTCGCGGATCATGGGAGCTGACGTCCGACTGGTCGAGGCGGGGTTCGGCATCGGCTTCAAGGAGAGCTGGGAGGGCGCGCTCGAGGAGGTGCGGGCCGGCGGCGGCGTGCCGTACGCGATCCCGGCCGGCGCCTCGGACCATCCGCTCGGCGGCCTCGGCTTCGCCAACTGGGCCGAGGAGGTCCGCCAGCAGGAGCGTGAGCTGGGGATCTTCTTCGACACCATCGTGGTCTGCAGTGTCACGGGGTCCACGCACGCCGGCATGATCGCCGGCTTCGCGGGGCAGGACCGGCCGCGCCGCGTGCTGGGCATCGACGCCTCGGCGAAGCTGGAGGAGACGGCCGCGCAGGTCGCCAAGATCGCCCGCAACACAGCGGCGCTGATCGGGCTGGACCGCGAGCTGGCCGACGACGAGATCACCGTGCTGCCCGGTTGGGCGGGTGACTACTACGGCATCCCGGTGGAGTCCACAATGGACGCGATCCGGCTGGTCGGGCGGCTGGAGGGGATGATCACGGATCCGGTGTACGAGGGCAAGTCGATGGCCGGGCTGATCGACCTGGTCCGCACCGGCGAGATCGGCCGGGACTCGAATGTGCTCTACGCCCACCTCGGCGGGCAGCCCGCGCTGAACGCCTACAGCGCCCTGTTCCGGAACTAGAGCGCGGCTCCCAAACCATTCAGCCGGCGTCGTGGTGCCCAGCCAGACACCTCGCGGAGTTCCCCGCGCCCCAGTGTCGCTCTGTCGTGAGGCCTTGACATCGTCGGGTTGATACGTCAATTTGTCTGATGACCTGCTTAATTATCCCCGCAGGAGGCGTGCCGATGCGATACCTCAACCCGGACGGGCTCGACGCCAAACCCGAGTTGATCAGTCAGGCGGTTGTCGTACCGGAGCTGGGTCTGGTCTACCTGTCCGGCCAGGTGGCGTGGGACGCCGAGGGGCGGCTGGTCGGCGAGGGCGACCACGGTGCCCAGGCCGAGCAGATCGTGCGCAACATCGACCTCGCGCTCGCCGCCGCCGGGACCGACCGCAACCACGTCGTCAAGGAGACGGTCTACGTGGTCGGCCACCGCCCGGAGCTCGTGCCGGCGATCCTCGGTCCACTGCGCAAGGGCGCGGCCCGGCCGCCCGCCAGCACGTTCCTCGGCGTCGAGACGCTCTACGAGCCCGGATACCTCGTCGAGGTCGACATCATCGCCCGCATCGAGCCGTAGCCGCCGGGGCAGAGGTCCGCTGTTACCGAACTCCACAGGAGGCAGGTTTTCGGCGCGAAGATCCTGCCTCCCGTGCAGCTCGGTAACAGTGGGCCTAGGTGGTTGGTGTCTTTCGCGTGCCGGTGCCCGTGGTTGATCTTGGGTGTTGGGAGAATCGGCTGGTGACGTTGGGTCGGGGCTGATCGTCAGGGTGACTTGTTCGATGACGCGTTGGGGTTCTGTGAGCGGTCGCTGCCGGAGAACTCGATCTTCCGGTTTCTGGCCCGTGAGCGGGACCGGCTGTTCCCGGATGAGCTGTTCGCTGATCTGTTCCGCGACCGAGGGCGTTGTTCGGTGCCGCCCTCGGTGGTGGCCACGGTGATGGTGTTGCAGCGGCTGGAGGGGCTCTCGGACCGGGAGGCTGTGGAGCGGTTCGCCTTCGACGCCCGGTGGCGTTACGCCGCCGGGGCTGGCGGGTACGGCGCGGGTGGGTGGGAGCGGTTCGCGCACACGGTGCTGGTGGACATGCGCGCCCGGTTGCGCGTTTCGAAGCGACCGAACCGGATCTTCGAAGTGGGGTTGGCCGCGGCGCACACGGCCGGGCTGGTGGGCCGGCGCCGGGTGCTGGACTCGACCCCGTTGTAGGACGCGGTGGCCACCATGGACACGGTCACGCTGATTCGTTCGGCGGTGCGTGGGCTGTTGGGGGCGGCCGAGGCCGAGCTGGGCGCCGGGCTACGGGCGGTGTTGTCCAGTGGCGATGACTACACCAGCGCGGCGAAGCCGGTCATCGACTGGGACGATGTGGGCGCCCGCGAGCAGCTGATCGACTCGCGGGCGCGGGACGGGTACGCGCTGCTGGGCGCGTTGGATGGCCGGGAGCTCGTCTTCGCGGTCGAGCAGGCGGCGGCGCTGCTGGCCACGGTCCTGGGTCAGGATCTGGACACCGGAGGGGACGGGGTGTTCCGGGTCGCGCGGCGGGTAGCGCGCGACCGGGTGATCTCGACGGTGGACCCGGATACCCGGCACGGACACAAGACCTCCGCGCGCGGGTTTGACGGCTACAAGGGCCACGCCGCGGTAGATCCAGACTCCGAGATCATCACCGCGACTACCGCCACCGCGGGCAACACCGGTGATGCCGATGCCGCGTCCAGCCTCATCGCGGACCTGCTCAACGACACCGGCGACACCGGCGACACCGGCGACCCGGTGCGGGGCGAGCCGGGGATGGGGCCGCGGGTATACGGCGATGCCGCGTACGGCACGGGTGAGTTCCAGCGGCGGCTCGGTCAGGCTGGGATCCTCTCGCGGTGGGAGACCCAGGCGCCGACGGCGGCGGGTGGGTTATTCAGCAAGGACCTGTTCGAGATCGATCTCGGCGCCCTGAGCGTGACCTGCCCGGCCGGGGAATCCACCCCGATCCGGCTCGCCCGAGGCGGCGATGGCAGTGGCATCGCCTACTTCGGGCCGGCCTGCGCCGGGTGTCGGTTGCGCGCCCACTGCACCACCGCGAAGAACGGGCGCACGATCGCTGTCGGCGCCCACGAACAGGTCCTGGCCCAGGCCCGCGCCCGGCAAGCTGATCCCGCCTGGGTCGCTGACTACCGAGCTACCCGCCCGAAGGTTGAGCGGAAACTCGGGCACCTGATGCGCCGCCGCCACGGCGGACGACAAGCCCGGGTCCGTGGCACCACCCGGGTCGACGCCGACTTCCGGCTACTGGCCGCGGCGGTTAACCTCGCGCGGCTGGCCGTACTCGGGCTACGCGGAAACGACAACGGATGGGCCGTAGCAGCCTAAGCGGCACAAACACCACCCAGCCTCAGGCTCGACGGCAACAATCGAAACACCCGCAGGGCCCACTGAACCCCATCCGCGGCCCAACCCGGCCCCGTCAGGCGCGCACATGACCCAACGCCCGAACGGATCCGAACTCTGAGCTCGGGTGTTCGACACCAACCACCTAGTGCGGCTCTGGGGGGAGGCCGACGAACTCCGCCATCCTGCCGACCGCGTTGTCGAAGAACTCCGCGCTGGGGTCGACACTGCCGACGAGCTGGCCGAACAGCTCGAAGCTGATCATCCCGAACAGTTGAGTCCAGGCGATCAACGCGCAGGTCAGCACGGGTCCGGGCAGGGGGATGGTGACCAGCTCGGTCAGTGCGCGCAGCTGTGCGGTCAGGACGGGTCCCGGCGGCGGCCGGTCCGGTACGGCGGTGAGCTGGCCGCCGGCGTGCGCGTCCCGCAGGATCCCCAGCACGAGCAGGGGAACCCTGGCGGCGTGGGCGACGGTGTCCTGGGGCGCGCGGTAGCCGGGGATCGGCGAGCCGTAG
>DATAYB010000851.1:0-5624 GCA_036272795.1 Pseudonocardia sp. | reverse complement strand
ACGGCTCTGGCGCGCTCGGTGAGCAGCCCGACGGCGTCGGCCTCGGCGAGGGCGTCCACGGGGTGCAGCCGCTCGCCGGGGATGCCGAGCGGCTCGCGGCTGGTGGCAAGGATGCGCAGCTCAGGGGCCCGCAGTAGCAGGTGCTCGGCCAGCTCGGCGACGTCGTGCACGAGGTGCTCGCAGTTGTCGAGCACGAGTAGCAGGGGTCGGCTGGAGACGGCGGCGACCAGTCGCTCCGTGGAGTCCGGCGGGTTCTCCCCTGGCCGGTCCTGGGTGCGCAGCACGAGCTCCCCGCCGCCCACCGCGGCGAGCAGGGCGGCCGGCAGGGCGGCGGCGTCGGCGAGCGGGGCGAGCTCCGCGAGCCGGACCCGGTCGGCGCCGAGCGTGGCGACCGTCTCCCTGGCCAGCCGCGTCTTGCCGGCCCCGCCGGGCCCGGTGAGCGTGACCAACCGGGCGTCGTCCAGTACGGCGTGCAGCCGGCGCAGGTCGGTGTCGCGGCCGACGAAGCTGCTCAGGCCGGGACCGAGCCCCGGGTGGCGTCGGGCGCCGAGTCCTGGGCCGCGGAATCCAGCGACACGGCCCGCGGAATCCAGCGACTCGCCGAGGTGGGGTGCGGGCGGCGGGACGGGCGCCGCTGGGGGAGTGCGGGCCGGGGTGGGGGGTGTGCGGAGGATGTGGAGGTGGGCGGCGGTGAGGTCGGGGCCGGGGTCTACGCCCAGTTGGTCGGCGAGTGCGGCGCGGAGCTGGTCGAGGACCGCGAGCGCGTCGGCGCGGCGGCCTGCCGCGTGCAGGGACCGGGCCAGCAGGGCGGCGGCCGGCTCGCGCAGGGGTTGGTCGGCCAGCACGTCCCGCAGCGCGGCCAGCTCGGCGTCGGGCTCACCGTCGGCCAGCGCCAGCCGGGCGGCGCTCTCCACGGCGAGGGCGCGCTGCTCGGCGAGGCGGTCGGCGGCGGCCGGGGCGAACGGCAGCTCGGTGAGGTCGGCCAGGGCGGGGCCACGCCAGAGCGCCGCTGCCTCGGCCAGCAGTGACCTTGCCGTGGCCGGTGCGGTGGTCTCGGCGCGGCGGGCGGCGGTGGTCAGCGCGGTGAACTGTGCGGCGTCCACGTGCTCGGGCGGCAGCGCCAGCCGGTAGCCGGCCGGTTCGTAGCGGACCAGGCCGGGCCCCAGCGCCCGGCGCAGCCGGGACACGAGAGCCTGCAGCGCGGCGCCCGCCCCGTCCGGCGGCGCCGCGCCCCACAGGTCGTCGACCAGCGTGGACACGGCGACCGGCCGCCCCACGTCCAACGACAACCGGGCCAGCAGGCCCCGCACGAGGGTCCCGCTCGGCGCGCCTGCCTCGTTCCGTCCTCCGCGAGCCCGGCGTGCCGCGCCGGCAGCCCCGCGCGCCACGCCGTCAGCACCCGCCGCCGCGCCGGCGCCGGCAGAGCCGTCAGGCCAGACGGTCACCGCGCCGAGCAGCCCGATCCGCACACCGTCCAGTGTGCGGGACGGCGGGCCGCCCGGCGCCCGGCCGGCCGGCGAGGCGGTCAACGGCAGACCGGCGGGAGTGGCACGCCCCGAACTTATCGCCCGCCGCCACCGAGTTCGGCGAGTAGCAGTGCCTCGGCGAGCACGGCGTGGCCGAACATGCCGAGGTGCAGGCTCTCGTCGATGCCGTGCCAGCGGCTCTTCGGGTCGCCGACGCCGGTGACCAGCACAACCGCGCCGGGGAACGTGCGTGCGAACTCACCGATGAACGGGATCGAACCGCCGATGCCGACCTCGACCGCCTCGTTGCCGTAGGCGGCCGAGAACGTGCGGCGGGCGGCCTCGTACACGGCGCCGACGGGGTCGAGCTCGAACGGGTCGGCCGCCGCCCCCGGGGTCACCGTGACATGGGCCCCCCACGGCGCGTGCCCGGTGAGGTGCTCGGTGAGGGACCGCTGGGCGGCGGCCGGGTCCTCGCCGGGCGCGAGCCGCATGCTGATCACGGCACGGGCCGAGGGCAGCAGCACGTTGGACACCTCGGACACCCGGGGCGCGTCGATACCGAGCACGGAGATCGCCGGCTGCTGCCAGAGCCGCTCGGGCAGCGTGCCTGCGCCGATCAGCTCCACGCCGTCGAGCACGCCGGCGTCGGAGCGGAAGGTGGCCTCGTCGAGGTCGGGCACCTGCGAGGTGTTGTGCACCAGGCCGGACACCGCGACGCGGCCCTTGTCGTCGTGCAGCGTGGCCAGCAGCCGGCACAGGGCCGTCAGCGCGTCGCCGAGCGGGCCGCCGTACACCCCGGAGTGCGCCGGGCGCTCCAGCATCCGCAGCTCGACCGTGCAGTCGACCAGTCCGCGCAGGCTCGTGGTCAGCGCGGGCACGTCGACGGCCGGGTTCGACGAGTCGGCGATGATGATCACGTCGGCGGCCAGCTTCGCGTGGTGCTCGGCGAGCAGCGCGGTCAGCGTCGGCGAGCCCGACTCCTCCTCGCCCTCGATGAACAGCGTGACGCCGACCGGCAGGCCACCCGGCAGCGACCGGAACGCCCGCAGCACCGCGAGGTGGGTCATCACGCCGGCCTTGTCGTCGGCAGCGCCCCGCCCGTACAGCCGGCCGTCGCGCTCGGTCGGCTCGAACGGCGGGCTGGTCCACTGGTCGTCGCCGCCGGTGGGCTGCACGTCGTGGTGTGCGTAGAGCATCACCGTCGGCGCGCCGGCCGGCGCCGGCCAGTGCGCGACCACCGCCGGGGCGCCGCCCTCGGCGGTCAGGATCTCGACGGACTCCGCGCCGGCGGCCCTGGCCAGCTCGGCTACGGCCTCGGCGCTGCGGCGGGTGTCGTCATGGTGCGCGGGATCGGCCCAGATACTGGGGATCTTGACCAGGGCTTCCAGGTCGGCGCGGGCTTCGGGCAGGACCGCGTCGACGGCGGTCTCGATGGCGGGTCGCAAGTCGGACACGCCATCAGAGGCTACTCGCCCGTAGGCTGCGAAGCTGTGAGCCGATTTGTGGATCTCCTGTTGCGCAGCGCCGCCGAGTCGCCGAGGGGCATGACCACCGGTGAGCCGCGCGAACCCGTCCGCCGCCCCTGGGCCGATGTGCACCTGACCGCGCTGCGGATGGCGGCCGACCTGATCGGCGACGGGGCGGGCGGCCTCGCCTCGGGTACCTCCGTCGCGGTGCTGGCCGGCGAGCCCGCCCTGATCGCGCCCGCCGCGCAGGCGGTCTGGCTCGCGGGTGGCAGCGTCACCATGCTGCACCAGCCGACCCCGAGGACCGACCTCGTCGCCTGGGCAGAGGACACCGTGCGGGTGCTCGAGATGATCGGGGCCGGTTTGGTGCTGCTCGGCCCGCCGTTCGACGCGCTGGCCGAGGTACTCACCCAGCGCGGCATCACGGTCCGCCCGATCGGCGAGCTGGGCGCCGCCTACGCCGACGTGCGCCCCCCGGTGCCCGACCGGCCCCACAACGAGGACGACACCGCGCTGCTGCAGCTGACCAGCGGCTCCACGGCCGAACCCAAGGCCGTGCGAATCACCCACCGCAACCTCTACGCCAACCTCACCGCGATGGTCACGGCGTCCGAGCTGAAGGTGGAGCGGGACGTCATGGTGTCCTGGCTGCCGCTGTTCCACGACATGGGCATGGTCGGCTTCCTGACCGTGCCCATGACCGTCGGCCTCGAACTGGTCACCGTCACCCCGGTGGACTTCCTGAGCCGCCCGCTGCTGTGGGCCGACCTGATCAGCCGCTACGGCGGCACCGTGACCGCCGCGCCGAACTTCGCCTACGCCGTGCTCGGTCGGCAGCTGGCCAGGGCCGACGACGGCTCACTCGACCTGTCCAGCATGCGCTTCGCGCTGAACGGCGCGGAGCCGATCGACCCGGAGGCGGTGGCCTCGTTCACCAGCGCGGGAGCCCGGTTCGGGCTGCGCAAGGAGTGTGTGGTCGCCGCCTACGGCATGGCCGAGACCGCGCTCGGGGTGTCGTTCGCGCCGATCGAGACCGGCCTTGAGGTGGACGTCATCGACGCCGAGGAGCTGGAGGCGAACCGCCGGGCGGTACCCGTGGACCCGTCGGTCGGCACCGTCGCCGAGCCCGACCGTCCAGTGCGCCGGTTCCCGCTGCTCGGCCCGCCGCTGCCGGGGCTGACCGCGCGGGTCGTCGACGACACCGGGCGGATCCTCGGTGACCGTGAGGTCGGCGCCATCCAGCTGCACGGCGAGGCGGTCACTCCCGGCTACCTGACCGTGCACGGCCCGGTGGCCACGCAGGACGCCGAGGGCTGGCTGGACACCGGCGACCAGGGCTACCTCACTGGCGGCATCGTCGTGGTCTGCGGCCGGCTCAAGGACGTGATCATCATGGGCGGCCGCAACATCTACCCGACCGACATCGAGCGCGCCGCGGCCGAGGTCGACGGGGTGCGTGCCGGCAACGTCGTCGCGGTGCGGCTGGAGGCGGGCAGTGGGGTCGGCACGACGAAGCGCGAGTCGTTCGTCGTCGCCGTGGAGTCCCGGCTGGCCGGCGATGCCGAGGCGGAGGAGCTGATCCGTAAGAGCGTCACCGCGAAGGTGTTGTCCTCGGTCGGCGTCCGCCCGGCGCGGGTCGTGGTGCTCGCGCCCGCGTCACTGCCGAAGACGCCGTCCGGCAAGCTGCGCCGCGCCGCCACGCGCGAGCTGCTGGACGCCTGACCTCGGCACAGAGCCGGGCCGACGGCCGGAGCTGGTCGGGTCAGCTCCGGCCGTCGACCCGTGGTTGAACTCAACACCACTCCCGCGGCCCCGTCGATACGCACATTGCGCACCCTCTTTACCCGGCGCCCGGCCTGCCGCTGGTTACCGAACTCCACAGGAGGCAGGCGCGAAGCCGAAAAAACCTGCCTGGTGTGGAGTTCGGTAACGACTGGCCGGGCTAGGGCCAGAGCAGCTCGGTGTGCCAGCCGGTGTCGGTGCGGCGGTAGCGGAGTCGGACGTGGCGACGGTCGTGCCTGGCCTGCCAGAACTCCACACTCGACGGCGCGACCAGGTACCGCGTCCAGCCGAGTGGCACGAGCTCGGGGTCGGCCTCGACGCGGCGGCGCGCCACCTCACCCGCGGCAACCAGTTCGCCTGCGTCGTCGAGCACCTCGGACTGCCGGCCGATGAACCCCTCGGCGCGGGACGCGGGCGGCCGGGCGCGGAAGTCGGCGGCGGACACCTCAGGGTCGCACGAGCTCACCGTCCCACGGACCCGTACCTGTCGCCCCCGGCCCGGCCAGAAGAATGTCAGCGCGGCGCGCGGGTCCTTGGCGAGCTGGCCGCCCTTGGGGCTGTCCGCGCTGGTGGCGACATAGAAGCCGGCCGAGTCGACGTCCTTGAGGATGAGCACGCGGGCGTCCGGCGCGCCGTCGGGGTCGACAGTCGACAGCGTCACCGCGTGCGGGGCCAGCACGTGCTCGCCGGCCTCGGTCAGCCAGGCCAGGAACAGCTCGTGGGGCGCGGCGGGCACATCGGTGGGGTCGAAGTCAGGTAGCTCGTGCGGGAACGACGGCCAGCCTCGGAGCCGGCTCACGTCCCTGAGCTGAGCGCGTGGAACCGGTTCTGTGCCGGCTCGAGGCCCTCGGACAGCAGTGCCTCGACGGCGTCCGCGCAGAGGTCGACGGCGAAGTCGGCCTCGGTG
>DATAYB010000850.1:0-7458 GCA_036272795.1 Pseudonocardia sp. | reverse complement strand
ACGTACTACCTGGAGATCAGGGACGTCGCTCCGGTTCAGCTGGACAAAAACATCGACATCATGATGGCCGACTACAACGCGATCAACTCGGGCAAGCGACAGTTTCTGGACGTGCGAAGTGAGCTGATCGCAAACTTCGAGCCGCTGCAGAAGTTCCACGACCAGATCTGCCACTGATCGCTGATGGTCACGTCCGGCGCCGGTTCCTGGTCGCAATATGGATCGGGAGCCGCCGCACGGAATGGTGTGGAGGGGGAGAAGTGCACATCATCGGAGCCAGGATGCTGCGCGCCGTGACGACGGTTGCCGTTGTTGCTGTATCGGCCGGCGGGTGTGCCTCACCGTGGTCGAACGGCGGCGGCGCCACCGCACAGTCGAGCGCTATGTCCAGCCGTCCGGTGGCCACGGCGCCGGGCACCGCCACACCGGCGGGCGGAAATGGGGGCGGCGGCGAGCTCGTGGCCGCATCGTCATTGTCGAACGGGGTGTTCGAGGGCCGCAACGTGCGGCTGGTGCGGAGCAGCTCCGACGAGCTGGCGCTGCAGTTCGAGCTGCACAACAGGTCGACCACCACGGCGTACGCACCGACCCAGTGGCTGGATCCGAGGACGCGCCGGCTGTTGCTGTTCGACCTGCCCCGCGGCGTCAGCTACCAGGCGCTGGGTGAGTCGAGCGACCCCGGCTACCGGGGCGCGTGGGGGCGAATGAGCCATAACTGGGACGCTGCCGTCGAACCTGGCGGGTCGAGCACCCTGACCGCCGTGTTCGCCGCTCCACCCACCGAGGCCACCACCCTGCTCGTCGCCATCGGCGATCTGATCCCGGTGCAGGTCCCGATCCAGCCCGCCGGATCCCCGACGCTCCTTCGGGATCCGATCCTCGGCGACCATCACAACGACCCCAACTCGGGCCCGCTGGTATGCGCGGCCGCCCAGCAGGGCGGGCCCACCGAGTTCCGGCTGCCGGCGGACGTGCTGTTCGCCTTCGACAGCGCCACCCTCTCACCGGCCGCGCAGACCGCGCTGGACGCCCTGGTCAAGCAGGTCAACGGCACCGCGGGCACGGTCACGGTGCAGGGCAACACCGACGCCATCGGTACCGACGCCTACAACCAGACCCTGTCCGAGCAGCGCGCCGCCGCCGTCGCCGACGCACTCAAGCCGAGGCTCGGCGGCAACTTCACCTACAGCTCGGTCGGGTTCGGCAAGACCAGGCCGGTCGCGCCCAACGCCAACCCCGACGGCAGCGACAACCCCGACGGCCGGGCCCAGAACCGCCGCGTCGACGTCGAGGTCACCACCACCAACCCCGCGCCGCCCACCCCAGCCAGCCCGGCCTCGGCAGCCGTGCAGGGCAACCTGAAAGCGACCGTCCTGAACGTGCGGCGGGCCGGTGGATACCTGATGACCACGCTGCAGATCGCCAACCCCGACCCCGCACCGGGCACCCTCGCCTACGACAACACCGCCACGGTCGACGCGACCAAACGCGCCCTCTCCAGCGGCGAGCTGGCCGTGCTCGACACCACCGGCAAGACCCGGGGCAGCCTCTGCATTCCCGGCGGCACGCCCAACACCTACTTCTCCTACACGGCCAGCATGACCACCAACCCCACGATCCCCGCCGGCGGCACGCTCACCCTCTGGGGCATCACACCCGCGCCACCTGCCGACACGACAACGGTCAACGTCCAGATCGGCGGGTTCCCTGACCCCGCCCCGGCACCGATCACCCCCGGTCCGTAGTTGTGCGGCCGAGCCGCGGTGGATCAGGTCTCGCGCGGTTCGGCCGCCGGGCGCAGGGCCGCGCCCAGCTCGGCGCGGGCGCTGATGCCGAGCTTGGGGAAGATCCGGTGCAGGTGGGTGCTCACCGTCCGGTGGGACAGGTAGAGGCGCTGGCCGATCTCCCGGTTGGTCAGGCCGTCGGCGGCGAGCGCGGCGATGCTCAGCTCGTGCGCGGTGAGCTGGTCGCGGGCGACCGGGCCCCGGCGTGCACTGGCCTCGCCGGAGGCGCGCAGCTCGCCACGGGCCCGCTCGCTCCACGGGATCAGGCCGAGCGCGTCGAACGTCTCCCGGGCCGCCCGCAGGTGCGGCCGGGACTCCGCCGCCCGGCGCTGCCGGCGCAGCCACTCCCCGAAGGCGAGCTGGATGCGGCCGCGTTCCAGTGGCCACCCGGTGAGGCCGGTGGCCAGCGCGGCCTGGAACAGTTGCTCCGCCTCGTCGCCCCGCGCGAGCACGGCCCGCACGTAGCGCAGGCCGATGTGCAGGGCCGGGGACGGGGTCACCTGCGCCACCGTCTCCAGCTCGGCCAGCAGCTCACCCATGGCGGCGGTCTGACCGGTGCGGACGGCGGCGTCGGCGAGCTCCGCGACGGCGTACCAGCGCAGCGCGAGCTGGTAGGCGGGGTCGGCCGGGTCGTGCATCCGGCGCAGGTCGGCGAACGCGTCGGCGTAACGGCCCTCGCCGAGCGCGGTCAGCCCGCGCGCCACCTGCACGGTCGCCAGTACCGGGCGGGCCCCGGCGGCGAGCCCGATCTGCTCCGCCGCCTCGGCCTGGGCCTCGGCCTGCGCGTAGTCGCCCCGCAGTGCGGCGATCTCCGCCTGCACGGCCCTGGCCAGGCCGTACATGAACACCTGGTTGGTCTCCTGGCCGAGCCGGGCGGCCTCCTCGGCGGCGGGCAGCGCCGTCGCGAGGTCGCCGAGGCGCACGCTGCTCCACGCCTGCACCGCGAGTGCCCTGGTCAGCAGCCCGAGCCGGCCCTGGGCGCGCAGCCCGGCCAGCGCGGCGCTCGCGAACCGGGCCGACAGGTCGAACGCGCCGACCTGCATCGCGGCGCTGGCGAGGAAGCGCGCCACCTGAGGGTCGCCGCCGGTGCCATCGGCGCCGCCGGCCAGCTCACGCAGGTCGGCGAGCACGGCGGGGGCGCGCTCGAACGGGGCGAGGTACGCCGAGAGCGCGACCATCCGGGGGTCGTGCGGGTCGACCGGCAGGTCGTCGCCGACCTCCAGGAGGCGGTGCCGGGCGGCCGGGCCGGGCTCGACCCAGAAGCACCGCATCCCGGCGCCCCACAGGATGCGCATCGCCAGGTCGACATCGCCGTCGGCGGCGACGGACCGGGACAGCCCGGCCAGCTCCACCGTGCCGGCGGAGTCGACGAGCAGGCCGTCGTCGAAGCCACTGGGCAACCAGGTGGCCCTGGCGCGCTGCTGCGCCGACAGCTCGATCGTCGACACCTGGCGCAGCAGCCGCTCGACGACGTCCCGGCGGCCCGAGTCGACCGCGAGGTCACCCGCGCGGAGTAGCCGCTCCGCCCGCCGCGCCGGCACCTCGCTCAGCCGGGCGGCCTGCTCCAGCGCCGCGATCGTGGCCGCGACCCCGCCGCGGCGCTCGGCGCGGTCGGCGGCCAGCTCCAGCTCGACGGCGATGCGCTCGTCCGTGCCGGCGGTGGCCGCGGCCCGGTGCCAGGCGCGCCGGTCGGGCTGCCCGGCGAGGGCGTCGGCCAGCGCGCAGTGGGCCGCCTGGCGGGCGGTGGCCTCGGCGGCCTGGGGGATGGCCGAGCGCATCAGCGGGTGACGGAAGGTCAGCGTGGCCGGGCCGATGTCGACGAGTCGGGCCGCCGCCGCCGGCGCCAGCACCGCGACCTCGACCGGCGCGCCGAGGGCCGTCGAGGTGGCCGCCAGGATCTCGGTGAGGGAGTCGCCGTCGTTCAGCGCGGCGATCAGCAGGGCGGTGCGGGTCTCGGCGGGCAGCCCACCGACGCGGTCGGTGAAGGCGCGTTCGAGCCGCGTGCTCAACGGCAGGCCGGCCGCCAGCGTCGGATCCAGCGTCGGGTCCAGCGCCGGCCCGGCGGCGCCCGCGATCGAGGCGGGCAGCTCGATCAGCGCGAGCGGGTTGCCGGCCGCCGCGCTGAGCAGCCGTGACCTCACCGGCTCCGCCAGGCCAGGGGCGACCGAGTCCAGCAGCTCGGCCGCGGTGTCCGCCGGCAGCCGCTCGACCCGCAGGGTGGGCAGGCCGGCGTCGTCCAGGCGGGACTCCACGCCGTCCCGGACGGTCGCGATCAGCACGATGGGCTCGGACTCCAGCCGGCGCGCGACGAAGGCGAGCACGTCGGCGCTGGCGGGGTCCAGCCAGTGGGCGTCCTCGGCGATCAGGACCAGCGGCATGTCGGTGGCGGCATCGGCGAGCAGGTTCAGTGCGGCGAGCCCGACCAGGAATCCACTGGGGACCGGGCCCTCGGCAAGGCCGAGCGCGGCGCGCAGTGCGTCGCGCTGCGGGCCGGGTAGCGCGTCGATGCCCGCGCGGACGGGGTGCAGCAGCTGGTGCAACCCGGCGTAGGGCAGGTGCTGCTCCGCCTCGGCGCCGACCGAGGTGAGCACGTGCCTGCTCGCGGACGTGCTGAGCGCGCCCACCTCGGTGAGCAGCGCCGACTTGCCGATGCCGGCCTCACCCCGCACGACCAGCGCGCCGCCCCGGTGGCGAACCCCGTCGACCAGTTCGGCCAGGTGCTTCTGTTCGAGTTCCCGCCCGAATAGCGACATTCCCCCGCACTCCCACCTGGATCACCGCGCCGATGCGCCCGCCCCCGTCCGTGCTGGCCAGGCTAGGGCACACGATCAATTGTGCCGAAGTACCCGGCGTGCCTTGCCTGAGTGGGATCGAACGGTCGCGAGTCGGCAATCAGTCGCGACGGAGCCCCGGAGCGGGAGGGCTCCGGGGCTCCGAACCCGATCTCGAACCGGATCGGGTGCGCGCGGACCTACTTGGCGGTGCTGGTCCGGCGCGCGTTGTTGGTCTTGGCGCTGGTCGTCTTGGCCGGCGCGGTGCGGTTGGCGGCCTTGCGGGTGGTGCTGCGGGTGGTGTGCGCCGCCTCGGCACCGGCCTCGCGGACCGCATCGGAGAACTCGGTGCTCAGCTCGGTCACCGTCGCGGCGGCCTCGTCGGCCACGCGCTGGGTGCTCCGGGCGGTGCGCTCGCCGGCCGAGCGGGTCTCGAAGCTGACCGCCTCGAGCACCTCCTCGCCGACGTCGTGCAGCCCGTCGACCAGCTTCTCCACGGCCGTGCTGGAGCGCTTGTCGGCGCTCTCCACCGCGCGCAGGGCCTTGACGACCTGCGGCTGGGTGCGGATGCGCTTCAGCGTGCCCTCGCCGCGCTCGGCCCACTCGTCGTAGGTGCCACGGGCGCGCTCGGACGCCTCGTCGGCGCGCTTGCGCAGCTCGTCACGGCTCAGCCGGGTGCGCAGCTCGGCGGGCAGCTCGCGCAGCGCCTGGACCGCGAGGTCCGTAGCGCCGAGCCAGGCCAGCACCGGGGTGCGGACCGCGTCGACCTGGGCGTTGACAGCCTTGTTGACCTGCGAACGGGCCTTGCGGACGTCCGCGGAGGTCGGCAGCGTGATAGCCATGTGAAACACCTCTCTGTGTCTGGGACTGGGGTCCGCGACGGCTGGTGATGCAATCGCCGCGGTCGAGCCTGACGGGCCGAGATCGTTGTGACCGCCCCGGTCGCAACCGGGTGCCTCGTTCTGCTCAACCAGCTCTGTCTCTGTCGTTTCGGGTCAGCCCTTGGACTGACACCTACGACCATAGGTCAGAGTGCTAGCTCTAGCAAGCGCCCTGCTTGCGCAGGTGGGGTGGCATGCGACACGTTTTCGGTAGCACCGACAGCCACTCGGTGGCCCCGGTCACGGCTCAGTGCGTCCGGGGCACCGGCGCGGTCAGCCGCCCGCCGGCCTGGAACGAGGTGCGCAGCCGGCCGGGTAGCGCGGTGCAGATCCGGTCGAGCGCGGCCCGCCGCTCGGCCGGTGCGCCCAGCTGCGCCATCAGCAGGTCGGAGCCGGTCGTGGAGGCCACCGCGCGGGCCTCCTCCGGTCGCCCGAGCGTGCGCAGCGCGAGCGCCTCGTACTTGCGCGAGGAGTACCTGCGCGCGTCGTCCAGCAGTGCCTCGGCCAGCTCGGGCTCCCACCGCGAGCGCATCTCCAGCAGCCGCATGGCCGCGCGGGGCCGGAAGGGCAGCGAGCGCTCCAGCATCGGCTCGGCCGCGGCCACCGCCGCGCCGGCCGACTCCTCGCGCCCGAGCAGCAGGTCACAGTCGGCGACCGCGAGCAGCGCGTGCAGCTCCTGCTCCAGCTCCAGCGCGCCGCCGCCCCGGTGGGCCAGCTCGACGGCCAGCTCGGCGTGCTCCCTGGCCCTGTCGACCTGGCCGACCTCCTGCAGGATCCAGGAGGTTGTGGTCTCGATACCGGCCCGGTAGAAGCCCACCTTCTCGGCGTCGATCAGCCGCCGCGCGTTCTCCAGGGCCCGCAACGCCCCGGAGAAGTCGCCGGTGTCGCCCCGCGCCAGCGCGGTGAAGAACAGCGTCTGCAGCATCGGCCGGAACTCGCCGGTGCGCCGGCATAGCACGGCCGCCCTGGCGAGCACCGCGCGCGCCTCGGCGAACCGGTCCTGGTGCTGCAGCAGCGCGCCGCGGTAGGCCAGCGCGAGCGCCGTCGTGGTCTCGTCCGGCTCGGCGGCCAGCACCCGGTTGTAGGCCGCCTCGGCGCCCGCGTACTCGCCGTCCCAGTGCCGCACCCGGCCGAGCAGCAGTGTCGCGCTGGGCAGTGCGCCCGGCGCGGCCGCCGCCGACTCGGCCAGCTCGGTGGCCTGCTCGGCGAAGTCCACCGCATGCATCGCGTCCCTGGCGTAGAGCGCCGTCCAGCCCAGCTGCTCGAGCGCCCTGGCCTCCAGCTCGGAGTCGCTCTCGTCGCGGGCGAGCTCGAGGGCCTCCTCGTGGTCGGCCCTGGCGGCGTCGGGGCGGCCGAGGTCGGTGTACGCGCGCCCTCGGCGCAGCAGTATCTCGATCAGCAGGCGGACGTCGCCCGCGGTGCGTGCCGCGTCGACGGCCTTGCCGAGCAGCTCGGTGGCCTCGGTGTTGGCGAAGGCCAGGTGCGCGGTGTGCCCGGCGGCGAGCCAGGCGCCCGCCGCGGCGAGCCAGTCGCCGGCCGCCGCGTGGTGCCGGGCGGCCGCCTCGGGGCGTTCCTCCATCAGGCGGGCGGCGCGGCGGTGCCTGCTGACCCTGACCGGTTCCGGGGCGGCCTCGTAGGCCACGCGGCGGACGATGTCGTTGGCGAACCGGAAGCTGTCGCCCCTGGCCACCAGCAGCCCGGCGCGCAGGGCACGGCCGGCCCGGCGGGCGCAGTCCTCCACGCCGAGCCCGCTCAGCGCCGCCACGTCGTCCAGCGAGAAGCCGGCGCCGAGCACCGCGCCCTGGGCGAGCAGCTCGGCGGTCTGCTCGCCCACGTGCGCGATCCGCTCGGCCACGGCGTCGTGCAGTGACGGCGGAACCCGGACCGGGCCGGTCCAGTCGCCGTCGGCCGGGCCGGCCAGCTCGGGGTAGCGCAGCAGCTCGGTGACGAACAACGGGGAGCCGCCGGTCCGCGAGTACAGCAGCCGGGTGTCGTACCCGGTGCGGGAGCGCCGCTCCAGCT
>DATAYB010000849.1:0-7976 GCA_036272795.1 Pseudonocardia sp. | reverse complement strand
CGGCAGTGTCGGCCGGCAGCGCGCCGGAGTTGGCCTCCGCACCGGCGAGGGCCTCGTCCAGCTCCTCGTCCTCACGGCCCGGGGTGCGCAGGTTCCACCGCCGGATCACGAACCGGAACACCACGTAGTAGATGACCGCGTAGCCGAGGCCGATCGGGATCAGCAGCAGCGGCTTGGTCGCGTGGCCGAAGTTGAGCACGTAGTCGATGAAGCCGGCGGAGAAGCTGAAGCCGTCGTGGATGCCCAGCGCGTTGACCAGGGCGTGCGAGGTGCCGGTCAGGAACGCGTGGATCAGGTAGAGCGGCCATGCCACGTACACGAAGGAGAACTCGATCGGCTCGGTGATGCCGGTGAGGAAGGAGGTCAGGGCCACCGAGATCATCACGCCGCCGACCACCTTGCGCTGGCTGGGGCGGGCCTCGTGCCAGATGGCGAGTGCGGCGGCCGGCAGCGCGAACATCATGATCGGGAAGAAGCCGGTCATGAAGGTGCCGGCCGTGGGGTCACCGGCGAAGAAGCGGTTCAGGTCGCCGTGTGCGCCGTGGTAGTCGCCCAGGATGAACCACACGACGGAGTTCAGGATGTGGTGCAGGCCGAGCGGGATGAGCAGCCGGTTCGCCACGCCGAAGATGCCACCGCCGATCACCGGGTTGGCGTTCACCGCGTTGCCCAGCCAGGTCAGCCCGTTGTTGAACAGCGGGTACACCAGGCTCATCAGCACGCCGATCACCAGCATCGCCACCGAGACCACGATCGGCACGAACCGCCGCCCGTTGAAGAAGCCCAGATAGGTGGGCAGCTTCGTGCGGTAGAGGCGTTGCCAGAGGATGGCCGAGACGAGGCCCACCACGATGCCACCGAGCACGCCGTAGTTGACCAGCGCCGCCTTGCCGGAGGAGTCCAGCTTGCCGGGCAGCACCAGCGGGCTCATCGCGGTGAACACTCCGTCGAGCACCAGCCAGCCGACCACGGCGGCCAATGCGGTCGACCCGTCCGCCTTGCGCGCCCAACCGATCGCGATACCGACCGCGAAGATCAGCGGCAGGTGGTCGAAGAGCGCACCGCCCGCGGCCGAGATCACCGACGCGGTGCTCTTCAGCGCCGAGAAGTGGCCGAGCAGGTCGTCCTGGCCCAGCCGCAGCAACAGGCCGGCAGCCGGCAGCGCGGCAATGGGCAGCATCAGGCTTCGGCCCAACCGTTGCAAACCGGCTAGTCCTCGGCGATTCTTCGGTGGCGCGGAGGCGGCGACACTCGTGCTCATAACGACCTCTGGATCGTTCGACGGACAGGGCGCCGGGTCGACCGGATGGCAGTATTCGCTGGTCAGATCCGGATCCAGCATTGCGAACACTACTGATCCACCGGTACGGTCCGGTCATAACCAGTGGCAAGAGAATGAGCCGCGCAACCCATTCGTGTCAACCACCAGGCCTCGTCGAGTTCGGTAACACTTCAGCTCAGCACCGAGGCAACGAGCACAGCGGTAGCACCACGACGATCACCGGCAGCGCGCCGGCAAGGGAGCGAACATGTCCAAAGCGGACGACATCTTGGCCGGCCTCGGCGGCGCGGCGAACGTCATCGAGATCGAAGGCTGCATCACCCGGCTGCGCACCGAGGTGAAGGACCCGTCCCTGGTCGACGACGCGGCACTCAAGCGGACCGGCGCGCACGGCGTGGTCAGGTCCGGCCAGGTGGTGCAGGTCGTGGTCGGGCCCGAGGCGGACAGCCTCGCCGACGACATCCAGGACCTGCTGTGACCCAGGTCGGCTCGCCGGTGGCGGGCACCTTGACCGCCCTGGCCGACGTGCCCGACCCGGTGTTCGCCGGCCAGCTGGTCGGCTCCGGCGCGGCCGTCGAGCCGCCCACGGGCTCCGGCCCGCTGGACGTGCTCGCGCCGGTCTCCGGACAGCTGGTCAAGGTGCACCCGCACGCGTTCATCGTGGTCACCTCGGGCGGCACAGGGATCCTCGTGCACCTGGGCATCGACACCGTCAAGCTCGAGGGCGCCGGTTTCACGCTGCACGCCGCCGAGGGCGACCAGATCAGCGCCGGCACCCGGATCGTCACCTTCGACCCCGACCAGGTCCGCGCCGGCGGGCTCTCCGCGAGCTGCCCCGTCGTGGTGCTCGACTCGGCCGAGGACAGCGTCGCCGGCCTGCCCTACGGCAACCACGTCCAGCCCGGCGACCCGCTGTTCGACTGGCCGGAGGGCACCGCCTGACCGCGGTCGCCTTTTCCAACACGATCCGGCGGCCCGGGGCCTTCGAGGAGGACCCGGCGCCGCAGGCCGGCTGGTGAGCGACGGCAGCCGTCGAGCAACGGCTCGTACGACCTGCGCGAGAACCCCACAACGTGCGCGACGCCAATGCCACCGGCTCCCCGTTACCCAGCTGCACGGGAGGCGGGTATTTCGCGCCCAAAACCTGCCTCCCGTGGAGTTCGGTAACACCATGCAGCCGGCACGCGGCGCGGAGACGCGAGGCCGGGTTGGCGGGTGATCTACGGCGCACCGGGAACCAGGTTCGTCCGGGGAGCGACTCATAGACAGGCGCCCCGGCAGCCCCGCCGCCCGGGCTGTGCCCCTGACCAGCCCAGAACCGCCTGGCCAGCGTAGATCGACCATCGGAGCAGATACATCATCGTGTTCGCCGCCAAGCCGGACCTGGCCATGGTGCTCACCAGCTGGACCTGGGCGCCACTGACCGACCTCGCCGTGCTGCTCGGCACCCTCGGCTACGCCTGGCTGGCCCACCACGGTTGGCCAGTGCGGCGCACGGTGAGCTGGGGGTTGGCGATGCTCGCGCTGCTGCTCGCCGGCAACAGCGCGGTGGCCGTCTACGGCGACGTGCTGTTCTGGGTACACATGGTGCAGCACCTACTCTTGATCATGATCGCCCCGATCCTGCTGGTCTGGGCGCAGCCGGTGCGGCTGGTGCAGACCTCGCTGCCCTCGGTCGGCGTGCGGCTGGAACGGCTGCTCAAGCGCCGGCCGGTGCGCTGGGCCACCGCGCCCCTCACCGGCCTCGCGCTGTACTCCGCGCTCGTTGTGCTCACCCACCTGACGGGGTTCCAGCAGATCTCCGCGACGCACAGCGGTGTCCGCGCCTTCGAGCTCGCCGCCTACCTGGCCTACGGCTGGCTGTTCTTCTTCCCGCTGCTCGGCGGTGAGCTCGGCTCCTGGTCGCTGCCGTACCTGCTGCGTTTCCTGGTCCTCGCGCTCGGCATGGGCGCGGACACCCTGACCGGCGTCGCCCTGATGCTGACCAGCCGGCCGCTCGCCCCCGCCTACGCCGCCTCGCACCCCGGCTGGGGTCCCGGCGCGCTGCTCGACCAGGAGGCCGCCGGCGCGATCATGTGGTTCGGCGGTGACCTGCTGATGATGATCCTGATGATCGTCGTCGCGGTGCAGTGGGGCCGGGCCGGCCCCGACCAGCAGGGGCTGGGCAGCTGGTTGGAGGGCGCCAGGCGGCGCGCACTGCTGGGGGCCCCTTCGGCCGGCTTCCCCGGCCCCGGTCAGAGCACGGACAACACCGACGACGCAGACGGTGAGATCGACATCGACGAGGACCAGCGGGCGTTGGACGCCTACAACGCGGCACTGGCGGCGCTGCACGCCCAGTCACCACCCCAACGGCCCGGATCCGGGCAAGGGCCGGTAACCCGGCGGTGACGGACACGAGCGCAGCTACCGCACCGGCGGCCCACAACGGGGACACCGCCGAGCAGCGGTACGAGATCTCCGTCGGCGGCATGACCTGCGCCGCTTGCGCCGCCCGGGTGCAGCGCACGCTGAACAGGCTCCCGGGGGTGTCCGCCGAGGTCAACTACGCGACCGAGCGCGCGCAGGTGCGGTGCGGCCCGGCCACCGACCCCGGTGAGCTGATCGAGCAGGTCCGCCGGGCAGGCTACGTGGCGCGGCGGGTGGACGACGTCGGCGCCCTCATCGGCACCGTCGACGACGAGGCCGACCACCTGCGCCGGGTCGTGGATCTGCGGCGTCGGCTCGCGGTGGCCGCGGTGCTGGCGGTCCCGCTGTGTGACCTGTCGCTGGCGCTCTCGCTGTTCCCGGAGCTGCGCTTCACCGGGTGGCAGTGGGTCTGCCTGGTGCTCGCGGTGCCGGTGGTCTTCTGGTGCGCGCTGCCGTTCCACCGGGTCGCGCTGGCCGGCGCGCGCCGTGGGCAGTCGTCGATGGACACGCTGGTGTCCGGTGGGGTGCTGGCCTCGTTCGCCTGGTCGGTGTGGGTGATGCTGACGGCCGGCGACACCGTCTCACCGGGGCTGGGCCGAGGGCTTGCCATAGTCACCGGCGGGCAGCACGCGCTCTACCTGGACGTCGCGGCCGGGGTCACCACGTTTGTGCTGGCCGGGCGGTACTTCGAGGCGCGCGCCAAGCGGTCCGCCGGGGCGGCGATGCGGGCCCTGCTGGAGCTCGGCGCCAAGGACGTCGAGGTGCTGCGGGACGGCGTGCCGCGGCGGGTCCCGGTCGGCGAGCTCGTGGTGGACGACGAGTTCCTGGTCCGCCCCGGGGAGAAGATCGCCACCGACGCCGTGGTGCTGGAGGGCAGCTCGGCGCTGGACGTCAGCCTGCTCACCGGCGAACCCGTGCCCCGTGAGGTCGTGCCCGGGGACGCCGTGGTCGGTGGCGCGGTGAACGTCGGCGGCCGGCTGCTGCTGCGGGCCACGCGGGTCGGCGCCGACGCGCAGCTCGCCCGGATGGCCCAGCTGGTCCGCCGCGCGCAGCAGGGCAAGGCCGCCGCGCAGCGCATGGCCGACCGGATCGCGTCGGTGTTCGTACCGGCCGTGCTGGTGCTCGCGGCTGCCACGGCGGCCGGCTGGCTGATCGCGGGGCGGCCCGCCGGGCTGGCCGTCACCTCGACGGTCGCGGTGCTGGTGGTGGCGTGCCCGTGCGCGCTGGGCCTGGCCACCCCGACGGCGTTGCTGGTCGGCACGGGGCGGGGTGCGCAGCTCGGCATCTTCATCAAGGGCCCGGCCGCGCTGGAGTCCACGCGCAGCGTCGACACCGTGCTGCTGGACAAGACCGGCACGCTCACCGAGGGGCGGATGAGCCTCGTGGAGGTGCAGGTCGCGGCGGGGGTGTCACACCGGCGCCTGCTGCGCCTGGCCGGTGCCGTCGAGGCCGCCTCGGAGCATCCGATCGCCGCCGCGGTGGCCGCCGCCTCGGCCGCCGAGCTCGGCGAGCTGCCCGAGGTCACCGACTTCGCCGCACTGCCCGGGCTCGGCGCGCGGGGTGGGGTGGACGGTGAACAGGTGGTGCTCGGCCGCGCGCGGCTGCTCACCGAGCAGGGGCTGCACGTGCCGGCCGAGTTGGACGAGGGTCGCCGCGCCCGGGAGGCCACCGGACGGACCGTCGTGCTGGTCGGCTGGGCGGGCGAGGCGCGCGGCCTGCTCGTGGTCGCCGACACCGTGCGGCCCAGCAGCGCGGCCGCGGTCGCCGCACTGCGCGGGCTCGGGCTGCATCCCGTGCTCGTGACCGGCGACAACGCCCGCACCGCGCACGCCGTGGCCGCCGAGGTGGGCATCGACGAGGTCATCGCGGAGACGCTGCCGGAGCAGAAGGCCGACGTGGTGCGCCGGCTGCAGGGGGCGGGTCACCGGGTCGCGGTGGTCGGCGACGGGGTCAACGACGCCGCCGCCCTCGCCGCCGCCGACCTCGGCATGGCCATCGGGCGGGGCACCGACGCGGCCATCGAGGCCGCCGACATCGTGCTCGCCAGGGAGGACCTGCTCGTGGTGCCCGACGCCGTCGAGCTGGCCCGCCGCACCCACCGGACGATCCTGGGCAACCTCGTCTGGGCCTTCGGCTACAACGTCGCCGCGCTGCCGCTCGCGATGTCCGGCCTGCTCAGCCCGCTGATCGCCGGCGCCGCGATGTCGCTGTCCTCGGTGTTCGTGGTGTCGCACAGCCTGCGGTTGCGCGGCTTCCGGCCGGGCGGCCGATGACCGCGCCGGCACCGGCGAGCGGGTCGACACAGCCGGCCGGCGGGCCGGACCAGCGGTCATCGGGTCGGCGGCCGAGGTCCCGCTGGCCGGCGGTCGGGCTGGGCATCGCAGCGGTGGCGGCCCTGACCGGTGGCCTGCTCAGCGCGTTCGCGCCCAGCCTCGCGGTGTTCTACGGGCTGCCGCCGGCCGGAGTGCTGGTGTCGGCCGGGCTGCCGGCGGCACGGGTCGTGGCGTGGGGTGCGGCGGCGGCCGGCGTCGGGCAGCTGCTGCTCGCGGCGGTGCTCGTGCCGGGCCGGCCGGACGACGTGGTCTCCCCCGCCGGCTACGCGGGGTTGCGGGCCGCCCGCTGGTGCGCGCTGGTGCAGGCGGTGGCGTCGACGGTGGTCGCGGTGCTGACCGTGGCGGAGAACGGCGTCCTGCCGGCGGGTGGACTGTGGCAGAGCGGTCCCGCGCTGGTGCTCGGCCTGGAACAGATCCAACCGGCCACCGGCTGGCTGCTGAGTGCGCTGGTGGCGCTTCTGGTCGCGGGGTTGGCGGGCTGGGTACTGAGCTGGCGCGGCGCGGTCGGGCTGGTGCTGCTGGCGGTCGGTGCGCTGCTGCCGATCACGCTGACCGCGGCCACCAACGCGGAGCGCTCGCACGACATCGCAGGCGACGCGCTCACCCTGCACGTGCTCGGTGCGGTGTTGTGGTTGGGCAGCGCGCTCGCCACGGCCGGCCACCTGGCCAGGCGCGGCGAGCGGCCGGCAGTGGTGCTGCGCCGGCACGCCGCGATCTCGACCTGGTCGCTGCTGCTGGTGGGCGCCTCCGGGCTGATCTCGTCGGCGTACGCGGTGGCCCCGGCCGACCTGCTCACCAGCGGGTTCGGCCGGGTGGTGCTGCTCAGCGCGGCCGTGCTCGCGGTGCTGGCGGTGGTCGGCAACCGGCTCCGCGCACTCGCCGGCCCTGCGCTCGCCGGCCGTTCGGGCGGGTCCGCCGCCTCGGTGGGGCTGCTGACGATGGAGGTCGTCCTCCTCGGCGCGGCAGCCGCGCTGAGCACGGGGCTGGCCCGCCTGGTCCCGCCAGCCGAACTGGGGTACGAAACCAGTCGCTCCATCTACCTGATCGGCTTCGACCTGCCGGCCGAGCTCCACCCGGTGGACCTGCTGCTGCGCTGCCGGCTGGACCTGGTGTTCGGGCCGCTCGCGGTACTCGGGGCCGGGCTCTACCTGGTCGGGCTGCGACGGCTGAACCGGAACAGCGAACCGTGGCCGCGCCGCTACTCCGCCGCCTGGTTCGCCGGCTGCGCGGTGCTGCTGGTCGCGACGTCGTCCGGGCTGGGCAGCTACGCACCTGCGATGTTCAGCGTGCACATGGTGCAGCACATGCTGCTGGCCACGCTGGTGCCGGCGCTGCTGGTGCTCGGACACGGCGCGACGCTGGCCCGCCGGGTGGCCGCGCCGGGGACCGAGCGCCGGCTGGCCAGCCTGCTCGGTTCCCCGGCCACCACGCTGGCCAGCCACCCGGTGCTGGCCTGGGCGGCGGTCGCGGCCACCCTGTTCGGTCTCTACCCGACCGGCCTGTACGCCGCCGTGCTGCAGGAGCACTGGGCACACCTGGCCATGAACGTGGCCTTCTTCGGCACCGGGCTGGCCCTGTTCTGGTCGATCCTCGGCAAGGGTCTCGGCCGGCGTGCCCTGCCACCGATCGGCCAGCTCGTGATGATCTTCGCGGTGATGGCGCTGCACGCCGGCTTCGCCGCCTGGCTGCTCGGCCAACCGGTGCCGGTGGCCGCCGCGTTCTACGGCTCGCTGCGCCTGCCGTTCGTGCCCGACCTGCTCGCGGACCAGCGGTTGGGCGCGATCCTGGGCTGGGCGCTCGGCGAGCTACCGGTGATACTGGCGGTGCTCGCGCTGGTGCTGCGGTGGTCCCGCGACGACCGGCCGGTCAGTCCCGCCGGAACACCGGCGGCCGCTTCTCCAGGAACGCCGCCATCCCCTCCTTCTGGTCCGCCGTGGCGAACGTGGCGTGGA
>DATAYB010000848.1:0-5287 GCA_036272795.1 Pseudonocardia sp. | reverse complement strand
CGATGAACGCGGCACGGGCGGCGTCGTCGAGCTCCGGCGGGGCCTCGGTCCGCGATCCGACAGACACCCCGACGGCCTTGAACAGCTCCTCCTGGCCCGCCGGGGTGCACATGCAGAGCAGCCGCGCCGGCTCGTCCGAGGCGTTGCGGAAGCCGTGCGGCGAGTTGGCGGGCACGTTGACGGTCTCGCCGGCTCGGGCGACCAGTAGCTGGCCCCGGAAGGTGAGCTCGACCTCGCCCTCGAGCACGGTGAACATCTCCTCGAAGTCGTGCCGGTGCGGAGGTGGCCCGCCGCCCGGGGGCACGTGCATGTCGATCAGGGTGTACTGCCCGGCGGTGTCCGCGCCGGTGAGCAGGATGGTGTACGTATCTCCGACCAGGCCGATGTGGGGCAGCCCGCTGTCGGTGTTCGGGCGGGCGACGACGAGGCCGCGACGCGGGTCGTCGGGTGGTACCGGGGTCGTCGAGGGCGCTGGCATGGTGGATCCCCTATCTGACGAGGCGGATGCGACCGTCGAAGGCGGCGACTCCCCGATCGGATCCGGATGATTTCGTCCGGTTAATGCCAACCTAGCTCGGAAGGGGCGGCGCGAATGGGGTACAAACGGAGAACTTCGTCCGGTACAGCATGTCGTCCGACAGTCGTCCGACAGAGGGGGATCGGTGGTACCCGAGCGGTCCGAGGCGCGCCGGGCGAACCCGGCCGCGGCGGCGGCCGGCCCGCGCAAGCCCCGCCGGCCCCGGCGCGACGCCGAGCTGAACCGTGAGCGGCTGCTCGCGGCGGCCGCCTCCGCCATGCTCCGCGACGGCCGCACCGTGCCGCTGGCCACCATCGCCGCCGCCGCCGGCGTCGGGGTCGGCACGCTCTACCGGAGCTACGCCGACCGCGAGGCACTGCTGCATGCGCTCCAGCTGCGTGCCTACGGCTTCCTCAACCGGATCCTGGACGAGGTGGAGGGGGAGCAGCTGTCAGGTCTGGACGCGGTGGGCCGGTACCTGGCCGGCACCCTGACGATCAGCGAGCAGCTCGTGCTGCCGCTGCATGGTGCCCCGCCGCTGGTCACGCCGGAGGCCGTGCGGGCCCGGCAAGCCATCAACCGGCGCCTCGAGCGGTTCCTCGACCGAGGCCGGGCCGAGCGCAGCATCCGCGCCGAGGTCAACGCCACGGACATCATCGTGTTCAGCGCCCTGATCACCCAGCCTCTGCCGCACGGTCCCTCCTGGCACCGGATGGCCGCCCGGCAGATCGCCAACTTCCTCAACGGGCTGGCGGCGAGCGGGCCCATCGACATGCCGGCCTCCGCCGTCACGGCGGGCGAGATCGAACGGGCCTTCACCCCCGGCGACCGGTCGACCTGACAGCTCATTCGCGCTGTGCGTGGGGCGACTGTCCCAGCGCGGGCCCGCGTACGAGCTCGGCCGAATATCGATCGCGCCCTACGGTCCCCGCTCCTAGCGTGAGGGCAAGGGGAAGGAGTGTCCGGTGCGCGGTGGGGCGAGGACGGGGCTTGGGCTGGCCATTGCGTCGGCGGTGAGCTTCGGCCTGTCCGGGCCGTTCGCCAAGGCGCTGATCAACGCCGGCTGGTCGTCGAACGCGGCGCTGCTGGTTCGCCTCGGCGGGGCGGCGGTGGTGCTCAGCGCGGTGCTGGTGGTGATCCGCCCCGGGGTACTCACCGCGCTGCGCCGGGACAGTGTGGTGCTGGTGCTCTACGGCAGCTTCGCCGTGGCCGGCGTGCAAGGCACCTTCTTCAACGCGGTGCGCTATCTGCCGGTGCCGATCGCGCTGCTCCTGGTGCACACCAGCCCGATCCTCGTCGTCGTGTGGGTATGGCTGGTCCGGCACCGGCGGCCGTCGCGGCTGACCGTGCTGGGCGGGGCGATTGCCCTCGCCGGGCTGTCACTGGTCGTGCAGGTGTGGACCGGCGTGGGCCTCGACTGGCGCGGCCTGCTCTGGGGGATGGCCTCCGCCCTCTGCTCCGCCGGCTACTTCCTGCTGGCCGACCGGACTGACTCGACCACCCCGCCGATGGTGCTGGCCGGGGTCGGCATGGTGCTCGGCACAGGACTGGCACTGCTCGCCGGCGTCACCGGGGTACTACCGGTCGAGCTGCCGAGCCGGGGCCACGCGGTCGTCCTGGCCGGCGTGGACGTCGGGTGGCCGTTCGCCGCTGTGTTCCTGGTGCTGGTCACGACGGTGCTGGCCTACCTCACCGGGATCGCCGCGGTGCGCCGGATCGGGGCGTCCCAGGCGTCCATGGTCGGGCTGCTGGAGCTGGTGTCGGCCGGCGTCGGGTCCTGGCTGCTACTGGGCGAGGTGCCCACCGCGGTGCAGTGCGTAGGCGGAGCGCTGCTGCTGGCCGGGATCGCCCTCACCCAGCGTCGCCCGGTCGCTCCGGTCAGCTCCGCAGTTGCCGCAGGATCCGGGTCAGCTCGGCCCGGTCGGACTCGCTGATCCTGCTGAAGAAGCCCTCGGCCTCGGCCGCCCGGGCGGCCAGGATCGCGGTGCCGAGCTCGGTGCCCTTCGCGGTGAGCTGGACCAGCGTGGCGCGCCGATCGTGCGGGTCGGGCAGGCGCTCGACGAGGCCGAGGTCCTGCAGGCCGTCCACGACCTCGGTGGTCGAGCGGGGGGCGATGCGCAGGTGCTCGGACAGCTGGCTCAGCCGCGCGGTGCCGTGCCGGACCAGCGTCATCACCGCGCGCGACTGTGACGGCGTGATGCCCCAGGGGGCCAGCGCCTCGCGGGACAGGTGGCGCAGCTGGCGGGCGACGGCCCAGAACGCCTCGGGCAGCGTCTCGTCCTGGTCACCGGGGGACATCGGAATAAGTTATCAGCAGCTCGTGTTGTTGCCTCATGTTGAGGTAACCTCAGCACACTGAACCTGTAGGACCGCGGTCGAGCACCTCGCCCGGCCGCGCACCCGCACCCACCGGAACGAGGCACACCTTTGGCATCCGATATCGCGATCCGGCCGGACAAGCCCGGCCGCAGAACCGTCACCGCCGCCGAGAAGGCACAGGCCCGCGAGGTCTCCCTGCGCCGCATCGGCCAACTCTTCACGCCGTACCGCTGGTCGCTGGCCGCCGTCACGGCGGTCATCGTCGCCTCGTCCGTGGTCGCGATGGCCTCACCCTTCCTGCTCCGCTCGGTGATCGACACCGCCCTGCCGGACCGGAACCTCACCCTGTTGGCGTGGCTCGCCGCCGGCATGGTCGCGGTCGCTGTGGTGACCTCGGCGTTCGACGTGGCACAGACCTGGATCAGCACCAGGATCGGCCAGCAGGTGATGCACCGGCTGCGCACCGACGTCTTCACGCACCTGCAGCGCCAGTCCATCGCGTTCTTCACGCGCACCCGCACCGGCGAGGTGCAGTCGCGGATCACCAACGACATCGGCGGCATGCAGTCCGTCGTGACCTCGACGGCGACCTCCGTGGCTTCCAACCTGACCACCGCGGTGGCCACCACCGCCGCCATGCTCGCGCTGTCCTGGAAGCTCACGCTCATCTCGCTCGTCGTGATGCCGCCGTCGATCTACCTGACCCGCCGCGTCGCCCGGATGCGCCGCGCGATCACCGCCGCCCAGCAGCGGGAACTCGCCGACCTCAACGTGACGGTCGAGGAGGGGCTCTCGATCAGCGGCATCCAGCTCAGCAAGACCATGGGCGCCGGGCAGGCCGTGATCGACCGGTTCACCGGCTCGTCGTCCCGCCTGATCGACCTGGAGCTGCGCTCGCAGCTGGCCGGGCGCTGGCGGATGGCCTCGACGAGCGTCATCTTCGCCGCGATCCCCGCGGTCATCTACCTCAGCGCCGGCCTGCCCATGACCGCCGGAGCCATGACGATCGGCACGCTGATCGCCTTCACGACCCTGCAGAACGGCCTGTTCCGCCCGATCACCGGCCTGCTCAACGTCGGTGTCTCACTGGTCGCCTCGCTGGCCCTGTTCGCGCGGATCTTCGAGTATCTGGACCTGCCCGTGGAGGTCGACGACCCGACCGAGCCGGTCGAGCTCGACCCGGCGCGGGTGGCGGGGCACGTCCGCTTCGAGGACGTCACCTTCGCCTACTCCGACAGCGCGGCCGCCGCGGTGGCCGGGATCAGCCTGGACGTGCCGCCCGGTACGACCCTGGCCCTGGTCGGCGAGACCGGGTCCGGCAAGAGCACGCTCGCCGCACTGGCGGCGCGGCTCTACGACCCCGCCGGCGGCCGCATCACCATCGACGGCGTCGACCTGCGGGACCTGCGGCTGACCGACCTCGCCTCGATCGTCGGCGTCGTCACCCAGGAGACCTACCTGCTGCACACCACCGTGCGGGAGAACCTGCGCTACGCCAAGCCGGACGCCACCGACGCGGAGATCGAGGATGCGGCGAGGGCGGCCCAGGTGCACGAGCTGATCGTCGGGCTGCCGGACGGGTACGACACCGTCGTCGGCTCGCGCGGACACCGGTTCTCCGGCGGGGAGAAGCAGCGCATCGCCATTGCACGGACCCTGCTGCGGGACCCGAAGGTGCTGGTCCTCGACGAGGCGACCAGTGCACTGGACACCGAGACCGAGCGCGCGGTGCAGCGGGCCTTCGACACGCTCGCCGCCGGCCGCACCACCATCACCATCGCCCACCGGCTCTCCACGGTGCGCGACGCCGACCAGATCGTGGTGATCGACCACGGCCGGGCGATCGAGTCCGGCACCCACACCAGCCTCGTCGCGGGCAACGGCCGGTACGCCAGGCTCGCCGCGTGACGGGAGCGCGGCTGGGCGCCGTCGGTACCGACGAACCGGGACGGCGCCGCGGGCTGGCCACAGCCCTGACGGGGGCACTCGATCGAGCCACGCGGACGCCCGAGGCCTGACTTATCCGGGCCGTCCTCGTTAGCCCATCGCAAGACTGTTGCAAGACATACGCCGTAATCTTTTTGGTGGAGTTCCGGCGATGGCGCGTGGGCGAATCGGCCGGAAGCAGCAGGAGGGGGCTTGGTTGTGGGGGGCGGGCGCGCTGGCGCGGGCAGGATTTGGGCTGGTCCGGATGCCTTGGAATGGCCTGCCGGCGAACAGTCGGGGCGGCCCTCGACCGGGTCACGGACCCGAACCTCGAGCACGGCGCTCGAAGCCTCACGGCCGGTCCTGCGACCCGCCCCGGTGACAGTGCGGTGGGATTCGGCGCCTGACGCTGAGACGTTGGCGGCGTGGAATGGTGTGGTGTTGCGCACGGCGGGTACTGATGTGACGCAGCTCTCGGCATGGGCGACGATTCGGGCGTTGGCGGGGTATTCGCCTCGGTATTTG
>DATAYB010000847.1:0-3033 GCA_036272795.1 Pseudonocardia sp. | reverse complement strand
CTCCGCCCTCTCCAGTCCGGCGATCACCCGCAGCAGCGTCGACTTGCCGGACCCACTCTCGCCGACCAGCGCCACCGACTCGCCGGCGCCGATCTCCAGCGACACCCGGCGCAGCGCCGCGAGCCGCGCCTTCGGGCCCAGCGTCCGGCCGACCTTCACGCGGAACGTCTTCTCCACGCGGCGCACGGTCGCGGCCGGTGCCTGCGCTTCGTCGGCTCCCGGGTCCGGCCCGCCCACCGGCGCCGGCGCGACCGGGGCCGGTGCCGGGACCGGGGCTGGTGGCGGCTCGGTGGCGGCCAGCCGGTGCACGTCGGCCGGGTCGGCGAGGCAGGCGCTCAGGTGGCCGGGGTCGACGCGGTGCGCGGTGCCGGCGCTGACCGTGACCGGCAGAGGTTCGGGCAGCTGGACCTCGCACGCCTCGGTGGCCAGTACGCAACGCGGCGCGTATGCGCAGCCGGCGGGCACGTTGGCCGGGTCGGGGGGCGCGCCGGGCACGGTGATGAGCTCGGCGGACCGGTCGGTGTGCAGCGACAGCCTGGAACGCATCAGGCCGGCGGTGTAGGGGTGCGCCGGCTCACCGAGCACGGTCTCCGTCGGCCCGAGCTCGGCCAGCCGGCCCGCGTACAGCACCGCCAGCCGGTCCGCGACCTGCGCCGCGACGCCGAGGTCATGGGTGATCATCAGGACGCTGCAGCCCAGCTCGTCGCGCAGCGTGCGCAGCAGGGTCAGCACCTGGGCCTGCACGGTGACGTCCAGCGCGGTCGTGGGCTCGTCGGCGATCACCAGCTGGGGGTTGCCCGCGACCGCCATGGCGATCATCACCCGTTGCCGCAGGCCACCGGAGAGCTCGTGCGGGAAGCTGCTCATCCGGCGCCGGGCGTCCGGCACGCCGACCAGGTCCAGCAGTCGTACCGCCTCTGCCACCCCACCCGCCGCCTCGACGACCTGCTGGCCGACGCGCATGGTCGGGTTCAGCGACGTCATCGGGTCCTGGAAGACGGCGCCGAGGTGGTCGCGCCGGTTGGCCCGGTGCGCCTCGGCGTCCGCGCCCATCATGTCGGTGCCGGTGACGCGCAGCCGGCCGGTCAGCTGGGGCTGCGCGGCGGCCGGGAGCAGGCCCAGCATGGCCAGGCTGAGCACGCTCTTGCCGGACCCGGACTCGCCGACCAGCCCGAGGATCTCGCCGCGCCGCACCGTCAGGTCCACCCCGCGCAGCACCTCGAACCGGCGGCCGTTGCGGCTCAGCGACACCCGCAGGTCGGTGGCGGTGACCACCTCGTCGTCGGCGCCGTCCGCTGTTGTTGCCGAGGGCGGTGCCACGGCGCGCCGGCCAGCTTTGTCGAGGTCGACCATGCGTCCTCCACGAGACTCAGGCCGGCAGTGCGGGAGCAGCCGACGAGGGCTTCTCCCGGGCTTTTGTCCCGCCGTGGAACGGGGCGAACCCCGCCTGTGTCTCTCGGACCAGGCCCGCCACGAGCCATTCGCGGCGACGGAACCCTAGACACGCCTCACCTTGGGTGAGTCACCATCAGGACACTCTTCGCGGATGACCCGGGCTTTCCCGATGCGTATCGGCTGTGTGAACAGCGGCCCCACCGGACACACGCGCGCCACCCGGCGACAGGGGCCGGACCCCGCGGGTGGTGGTCCCGGTCACGGCCGGGCGCGTTGGCGGGCTTCCTGGCCGAAGCTGGACAGGGCCAGCGCCCCGGCCGGCAGGGTCAGCTCGCCGGCCGCGATGCGGCGCTTCAGGTAGCCGAAGCTTTGCGCGGTCTGGGCGAACAGGTGCTCGCCGGCCAGCACGGCGGGGCGCGCCGGGCGGTCCGGTCGGACGAAACGTCGCAGCGGGGCGACGGTCGTCTCGTAGTCGACACAGAAGAACAGCGGGAACGAGTAGCGCTCCTCGCGGACCTTGCGGACCCGATGCGTGGTCGCCACGAACTCGCCGTTCGTCCAGGTCTCCAGCATGTCGCCGATGTTGAGCACGAACGCGTCCGGCCGAGGCGGCACATCGATCCAGTCGCCGGCGCCGTTGAGGACCTCCAGGCCGGGCGCGGTCGGCCGGAGCAGCGTGAAGCACTCGTAGTCGGTGTGCGCGCCGATGCCCTGGGCGTCCCGGGCGTCCGGGTCGAACGGGTAGTGGATCAGCCGGAGCTGGCTCGGTGGCTTCGTCACGTACCGCTGGAAGGACTCCGGCGGCTCACCGAGGGCACGCGCGAACGCCGCCAGCAGCAGCCGCCCGAGGTCCAGCGCCGCCGTGTAGTACGCGGTCACCGCCGCCGCGAACCCGGGCAGCTCGGGCCACTGGTTCGGGCCGAGCAGCGGGTTGCCGGCCAGGTGGTCGGGGTCGTCGGCGGGCAGGTCGAGGCCGGTGTCGAACGCCTCCTTGCGGTCGACGGAGCCGCCGCTGAACACCTCCTCGCCCTCCGGCACGTAGCCGCGGTGGCACGTCGAGTTGCCGATGTAGTGGCGCATCTTCGACTCCAGCGGCAACGCGAAGAACCGCCGCGTCACGGTCAGCAGCTCGTCGAACAGCTCCGGCGCCACCCCGGTACCGCTGAGGTAGCAGAACCCGACGTCCCGGCTCGCCGCGCCAAGCTGGTCCACCACCCGCCGCTGCTGCTCCGGATCTGCCGAGCGCAGCCCCGAGATGTCGATCTCCGGCACCTCGGTGAAGGGGCTGGCCGCGCTCATCCGTCACCCTCGCTCTCGGGGTGTGTCCCGGTCCCCTCCACGTGCGTCACGGTCCACCGGCGCTCGACGAGGTGGCCATCCGGCGACGGTTCGCACCCGGTCACGGTGTCCCCCACCGCCGGCCGTTCCGGCAGCGCCAGGTCCAGCACGGCGCCCTCCCGGAACGGCAGCGTCGACGCGGTCACCCGCCACTCGCCAGGGCCCGCCACGGTGCCGAGCGAGACCTCGACGTCCACCGCATCCCTCGCCCGGTCCAGGCCCGCGTCGGCCAGTGCGGCGGCGACCAGGTCCGGCAGGGGGCGGGGATCACACAGGCGCCTGCGGCGGCCCCGCGCCCAG
>DATAYB010000846.1:0-2501 GCA_036272795.1 Pseudonocardia sp. | reverse complement strand
TCGGCGGCGACCCGCTCGGCAACGGCGGCCCGAAACTCAGGTCTGGGCAAGGGCGTCCAGTCGGCCTGGTGGAACACGGCGTCCAGCTGGACCCACGACGCTGCGGTCCGCTGCGAGATCGCGCGCGCCAACGTGCTCTTCCCCGACCCCGAGGTCCCCACCACCCAGCTGCGCCGCACCGACTCATTGTGGCTGTGTTGCGACTGGTGAGTGTTGTCACAGCGCAGGTGCCGAGTGACTGCGGTTTTGGTGGGTATGCCCCGCGCGGCAACTGTGGGTTCGGTGAGACCTCGGTGCGCGCCGCGCGCCTGGTCGCGGTGGGTCCGAAGCCACGCGGACCAGCTGATGAGTTTCGCCCGGAGGACACCGATGACTCGCTCGATGCTGATACCTGACGGCGGCATCGACCGCGCGCGTCCGGCGCTGACCTCGCTGTTGAGCGCGGCGCCGCCCGAGACCGGACCGAGTAGTCCGCTTGCCGAGCCAGGTCGCCTGCTGGTCGAGCTTGACCGGCGTGGCGAGCTGGCGATGCCGTTGCCCGGCGAGGGCGCCACCGCGGTGCGCTGGGCCGCGTTGGCCGGATGGGGCCGGCGCGACCTGCCGCTGGCCAGGCTGATCGAAGGGCACACCGATGCCGTGTCGATCGTGGCGCAGGCCGGTCGGACACCGAGGGGCGGCGCGCTGTACGGCGTCTGGGCGGCGCGCTCCGGCGGCACCGGGGCGCACCTGGTGGGCACTGGCGATGCCGCGGTGCTGAGCGGCACCGTGCGGTTCTGTTCCGGGGCGGGCACGCTGGGTCGGGCGCTGGTGGTGGCACTCGGCCCGTCCGGCTCGCGGATCGTCGACCTCCCGCTGGACGCCGAGGGCATCCGGCGGGTGCCCGAGTCCTGGCACGCCGTTGGCATGGCGGCCAGCGACAGCATCGACGTCGAGTTCCACGGGGTGCCCGCGCCGCCCGAACGCTGGCTCGGCGGGCCGGGTTTCTACACCGATCGGCCCGGCTTCTGGTGGGGCGGCGGCGGAGTGGCCTCGGTGTGGTTCGGCGGCGCCGCGGGGGTGTTGGACGAAGTACACGCGGTGTTGCGCGACACCGACCCGGACCCACACCAGCGGGCCCAGCTCGGTGAGCTGCACGCCGCGCTCGCGGCGGCCGACGCACTGCTGGTGCGCACCGCCGCACTGATCGACGCCGAACCGGGCCTGGCGCACCGCACACCGGTATGCACCGCGCGGGCCGCCGTCGAGCGATGCTGCCGCACGGTGCTGGACGTGACACCTCGGCTGGTCGGCGTCTGTGGGCTGAGCAGACGCGACGGCCTGGAACGCCGCCTGGCTGACCTCGGCGTCTACCTGCGGCAACATCACGGCGAACGCGACCTCGCCGACCTGGGCGCCGCCATTCTGCGGGACCTGCCGTGACCCGCCCGACGCACCGGCCCTCCGCGATCAGCTGGGCGGACGCGGTGGTCGAACGGGCCGGCCGGCCCATCGAACCCGGCGCACTGCGCCGGCTGCTGGTGATCGCCGCGCACCCGGACGACGAGAGCCTCGCCGCCGCCGGGCTCATGCAGGCGGTGCACGCCGCCGGTGGCCGGGTCGAGCTGGTGGTGGCCACCGACGGCGAGGCAGCGTTCCCCGAACTGGGCCGCACCGCGCGCGCCGAGCTGGGGCGCACTCGGCGCGCCGAGCTGCACCGGGCGCTGCGGATACACGGGATGGCCGCGGTGGCGGTGCACTGGCTAGGTCTACCCGACTCCGGGCTGACCGAGCAGGGCCGCGCCGAGGAACTGGCCGAACTGCTGCGCCCACACCTGCGCGACGCCGACGCCTACCTGGCGCCCTGGACCGGTGACCCGCACCCGGACCACGCCGTCGCCGGGCGCGCGGCGGCCGCCGCCGCGCCGGTGAGCGTGCACGG
This sequence comes from Pseudonocardia sp., assembly GCA_036272795.1. Classification (GTDB taxonomy): domain Bacteria; phylum Actinomycetota; class Actinomycetes; order Mycobacteriales; family Pseudonocardiaceae; genus Pseudonocardia. The sequence continues at coordinate 583 of DATAYB010000846.1, read as the reverse complement.
CTGGAACTACCCGATCTGGATGTGGACCCGCACCGGCCCTGACGACCCCGCGATCCCCTGGTCGCATGCCGGCCACTACGTGTTGACCGAGCAGCAGCGGGATCGCAAGCGACGCGCGCTGGCCTGTTTCACCTCCCAGCTCGAGCCGGCACCCGGTGGCGGCCCGCCGATCCTGCCCGCGCGGGTGCTGAGCCACTTCGAGGGCGATCGCGAGCTGTACTTCAGGGTGCCGCGCCGCGACAGCGCCCCGGCGCGGCGGTTCGAGCAGCTCTACACCCAGCACGGTGACCCCTGGCAGACCAGGACGAGCTGGTACGAGCGGCGCAAGCGCGCGGTCACCGTGGCCTGCCTGCCCCGCGCCCGGTACCGGCACGCCGCCGAACCGGGCTGCGGGCTCGGCGAGCTCACCCGGGAGCTGGCGCGGCGCTGCGACCGGGTCGAAGCCAGTGACTACGCCGAACCGGCGGTCGCCGCCGCACGGGCCGCGACCGCCGGGCTGGCCGGGGTGAGCGTGACCCACCGCGAGCTGCCCGACCCGGCGGTGTTCCCGGACGGGATCGACCTGGCGGTGCTGAGCGAGGTG
>DATAYB010000845.1:0-2862 GCA_036272795.1 Pseudonocardia sp. | reverse complement strand
CAGCGTGGTCTTCGACAAGACGGCTTTCGACAAGTCGACCACTGACGACGCAGCCGCCAGCTGACCTCGGCCGGGGCCAGTGCCCGGTCGCTATCACCGGACGACCGGGCACAAGCTGGCCAATTCCACGAGGCCGCGCCGGCTCGGCTCTTGGCGGAGGGGTAGCGGCGGGGGGCGGATCGGGTCGCTCGCCAAGCTCGGCGCACCACCTGACCGCCGCTCGTCCGGCGCACGCCGTCACACATGGCGCACGCCGTCGCCACCCCGCGCACCTCCACTTCGCACGCCGTGCTGTCACTTCGCATACTCCGCAGACTGTGCGAAGTGACAGCGGGCCGTGCGAAGTGACAGCGGGCCGTGCGAAGTGCCACCACAAGCACTCCGCCTTCGCGCGGGGACGTCCTGCCGCTGGCCGTGACCAGCGACCGGCGCCACTCGCCGCCCGAACCCCTTGGAACTGATCCTCTAGCTGCCGAGCTGGGCCCGGTGTGCCTCGTCGACGAGGTCGAGGTAGTCGGGGTGGCGGCGGATGAAGTCCGCCACGTAGGGACATCTCGGGGTGACCTCGAGGCCCTTGCGGCGGGAGGCGTCCAGCGCGGCCCGGATCAGCCGGCCGGCCAGCCCGCGCCCCTGGTACGCCCCGTCGACCTCGGTATGGGTGAACACGATGCGGCCCGGCCGCGAGTGGTACTCGGAGAAACCGGCCACCCGGCCGTCCACGATGATCTCGAAACGGGACCGGTCCGGGGCGTCCCTGACCAGGATCTCCGGAGTCACGTCAGGGCCCTGTGGCTCGTCCATGCCGAAGTTTCCCGCGCGGCGCGCGGCTACGCAGCGGCGGCCCCACCCCGGCACGCCCAGCGGCGCCGTCGGCCCGACGAGCGGCGCCCCGATCGAGTCAGCGGGCCCGAGGCGCGGCCGGTGCACGCCGAGCGGATCGTCGGCCCCGAGTCAGCGGGCGCGGCCTCGCGGGATCAGCGGCGTCGGCGGCATGGCGGGCGCCGGCTGTGGCTCGCCGAGGACGACCGTGCCGAACCGCCGCCCGGCCATCCAGTCCTCCCGAGCCTCGGTGATCTCGGCACCACTGCGGGCGACGAAGTTCCACCACATGACCAGTTGCTCGTCGAACGGCTCGCCGCCGAGCAGCAGCAGCCGGGTGGTGTCCTCGGCGCGCACCCGCAGCTCGGTCCGCCCGGTACCGAGATAGAGCAGCTCGCCGACGCCCACCGGTACGTCCGCCACCTCCGCGCCAGCCACCGCAACCCCGCCGCCGCTGCCCGAGCCGCCGCTGCCCGAGCCGATCCCCGGATCACCCGCGACGACCGTGCCGACGCCGGAGGGCGCGAGCACGGCGTACTCGAAGTCGGGTTCCAGCGGCAACCGGACGTCGGCGCCGGCGTCCAGCGCGAGGTCGACCCCGACCAGCGGGGTGTGCACGGAGCCGGGTGAGGCGGCGCCGGCCAGCTCGCCGAGCAGCACGGTGGCGCGCAGGCCCCGGTCGGTGAGCACGGGCAGGTCGGCGTGGTGCTCGAACGCGGGCGCCATGTGGCGGGCGGCGTCGGGCAGCGCCACCCACAGCTGCGCGCCGTGCAGCTCGCCGGGGTGGCTGGCTGGGGACTGCTCGGAGTGCGCGATGGCGCGGCCCGAGGTCATCAGCGCGAGCTGGCCTGGGTGGATGGTGAACTCGCTGCTGAGGCTGTCGCGGTGGTGCACCGAACCCGCGAGCAGCCAGCTCACCGTCTGCAGGCCGATGTGCGGGTGCGGCGGAACCTGCATGCCCGGCTGGCCGGTGATGTCGTCCGGGCCGTAGTGGTCGATGAAGCACCAGGCCCCGACGAGTCGGCGCCCGAGGGTCGGAAGCAGCCGGCGGACCTTGGTGCTCGCGCCGAGCGTCACCTCCTTGCCACGCAACAGATCCAGCACGGGCTCGCCGGGGGTGTCGGTGCGGCCGCCGCAGGTCACGACGTCGGGGCTGCGGTCCAGGTTGCTCACGCCCGCATTCTGCCCCACCCCACCCGGCAATCGAAGTGGACATAATGACCGGTTGTGCTTACTCTCGAATTATGCGGACACCATGTCCGCTTGATTCGACGAGGAGCTCCCATGCCCCGCCTGCTGCATCTCGACGCGAGCGCCCGGCCCGCGTCGTTCTCCCGCTCGCTCGGCGCCCGGTTCGCCCAGCGCTGGCGGCTGCACAACCCGGCCGGCGACTACCGGTACCGCGACCTGACCGCCGACCCGGTGCCGCTGATCTCGTCGGCCTGGACCGAGATCTGCGACGACCTGCTGCGCCGGGGTATCACCGAGCCGGCGCGCTACGCCGAGGTCGTGGAGACCGACGCCCAGCGCGCGGCCTGGGCGGTCTGCGAGCCGCTGCTGGCCGAGCTGCTCGCCGCCGACCTCGTCCTGATCGCCACACCGATGTACAACTTCGGTGTGCCGGCCGCGCTCAAGGCGTGGATCGACCAGGTCACGTTCCCGAAGCTGACGCTGCCCGGCACGCGGTTCATAGTGCTCAGCGCGCGCGGCGGCAGCTACCGGCCGGGCACGCCGAGGGCTGAGGTGGACCACCAGGAGCGGTACCTGCGTGACTTCTTCGCGGGCCACTTCGGGGTCACCGACGCCACGTTCGTCGCGGCCGAGCTGACGAACTCACTGGTCGACCCGAGGCTGGCCGAGCTGTCCGAGGCACACCGCCGCTCGTATGCCGAAGCGCTCGCCGAGATCGACCGGCTCACCGCGCCGGCCGACATCCATGGGCTCACCCGGCAAGCCGGCGAGGCGGTGGCGTCATGACCCCCGGCTGGGCGTTCCTGCTGGCCGCCGGCGTGGTGGAGATCGCCTGGGCACAGAGCATCCCGC
>DATAYB010000844.1:0-5319 GCA_036272795.1 Pseudonocardia sp. | reverse complement strand
GAGCATGTAGACGTAGCTGGGGGCGACGATCGCCAGGCCGGTGAGCAGCACGATCAGCACCGGGCCGGCGATCACCGGGGGCGCCGCCGACTCCGTGAGCAGCATCTGGCCGGGCAGCACCCACGGGTACACGCCCAGCGCCCAGCCGGCGAGCAACCCGACCGGCGCGCACGCCGCCGCGATCCGGGCCGGCCCGTGCCGGCGGCGCCACAGCAGCACGAGGCCGAGCACCCCACCGGTCGCCGACACCAGCACCGCCGGCAGGCCGATCCCCCGTAGCTCGCCACCCAGCGCCGGCGGCAGCAGTGGCAGCGCGGCCAGTGCCAGCGCGCCGGCCAGCACCCCGGCGGCCAGCGCGCGCCGCCGGAACCGGGCCACCAGGGCGGGCGAGTGGATCCGCTCGGCGTCCCGGCCGAGGTACACCGCCGCCAGGTAGGAGCAGCAGGTCACCGCGAGCAGCCCGGCCAGCAGCGGCAACGGTGCCAGGTAGGGCCGCCAGAGCCCGGCGGAGCCGTCCGCGCGCAGCGTGCCGCCCGCCAGCGCGCCCGCCGCCGTACCGAACGCGAAGGGCGTGACCAGCGAGGACACCGCGAACACCCGCCCCCACAGCGCGGTGCCCCGTACCGGCACGCCCCCGTCCGGAGCTCCGTACTGCCGGAACACGAACGCCGCGCCCCGCAGCACGATGCCCAGCAGCGCGATCGAGACCGGTGCCACCAGAGCCCTGGACAGCGCCCCGAACGCCGCCGGGAACCCGGTGAACAACGTGATCACCACGAAGATCAGCCACACGTGGTTGGCCTCCCAGACCGGCGCCATGGCGCGCGCCACGAGGTCGCGCTGCGCACGGTCCCGGCTCAGGTCCCACAGCCCGGCACCGAAGTCCGCCCCGCCGAGCACCGTGTAGGCGGCCAGCCCTACGAAGATCACGAGCCCGAGCCCGTCCACCGCACTCACGCCGTCGCTCCGTCCCAGCTCAGGACCTGTGAGTGGTATTGGTCGCTATAAAGACCGATGCCACTCACAGGCTTCGACTTCATGCCGGCACCTCGTCGCGGAGCGGGCTGTTGGGGGCCGGGTCGGGCGGGGTGGTGCCCCGGGCGATCCGGCGCAGGATGGCGACCAGCGCGACCGCGAGCGCCAGGTAGATCACCGCCGTGGCGTACAGGTAGGTGGCCAGGCCGGTCTGCGAGGTGAGCGCCTCGGGCACGCGCATCACCCGGTACACGATCCACGGCTGGCGGCCGACCTCGGTGACGACCCAGCCGGCCAGCAGCGCGATGAACGGCGCCGGCCCTGCGGCCACCATGGCGAGCAGGAACACCCTCCGGTCCGTGGGGTGCGGTTGAGCACGGCCAGCCCTCGGTCCGGCGGGTCCGGCGGGTCCGGCGGGTCCGGCACGGACGGCATGCGGTTGAGCGCCGGCACGGAGTGACCGGCGGTGCCGGAGGTAGAGCCACAGCGCCCAGGCGGCCAGCGCGAGGAGCGCGGTGCCGATGCCGGCCATCAGCTGGAACGACCAGTGCACGACGGCGACGGGCGGGCGGTCGGGAGGCGGGATGGCGTCCATGCCGACGACGCGGGCGTGCGGGTCGAGGTGCAGCAGGAGGGAGAGCGCGTTCGGGATCTCGAACGGCCCGGCGTGGAAGGGCGCGCCGTCCATCGTCCGTGGCAGTGCCTCCATGGCGGCGAACTTGGCCGGCTGGACGTCCGCGACCACGCGCGTCGCCCAGTCCCCCACCAGCACCTGCAGCGGCGCGCAGGTCAGCCCGAGCAGGGCGCCGGCGGCCAGTCCGCGCCGGTGGTAGCCGTCGCGCTTGGCGGGGTCGCGCAGCATGGCGTAGGCGTAGACGGCGGCCACCGCGAGGCCGGTGCACATCAGCGCGGCGAGGCCCATGTGCACCATCTGCGGGCCGGCGGTCGGAGCCAGGAAGGGGCCGAGCGGCTCGGTGGCGACCGGGTCGCCGTTCGGGCCGGTGACCAGCCCGACCGGCCCGTTCATCCAGGCGTTCGCGGTCGTCACGAACAGCGCGGACGCCATCCCGCCGAGAGCCACGGGGACCGCCGTGAGCAGGTGCGCGCGGGGGCTGAGCCGGTTCCAGCCGTAGAGATACAGCGCGAGAAAGATCGCCTCGATGAAGAATGCGAACGACTCCAGCGTGAACGACAGCCCGATCGCCGAGCCGAAGCGCGCCATGAACACGGGCCAGAGCAGCCCGAACTCGATGGACAGCACGGTGCCGGAGACCGCGCCGACCGCGAACAGCACCGCAACCGCCTTCGACCAGCGCCGCGCCAGCGCGGTCCAGCGCGGGTCGCCGGTGCGCAGCCCGCGCCACTCGGCCGCGAGCATCAGCCACGGCATCCCCACCCCGAGGACGGCGAACACGATGTGGAAGCTGAGTGACAGCTCCATCTGTTCTCGGGCCGCTGTCAGGTCGTCGATCATGGGCCCAGCGTACTTCTACAGTCGGTAGAAGTTCTACTTCTTGTAGAATGATCGCAGTCACGTATCGGGATAGGGGTGGGATGGCAGGCCTGGGGGAGCTGGAGCGGGCGGTCATGGACGTGCTGTGGGGCGCACCAGAACCGTGCACGGCGCGCGACGTGCAGGACGCGCTGGCCCAGCGGGAGCTGGCCACCACCACGGTGCTCACCGTGCTCGGCCGGCTGGAACGCAAGGGCCTGGTCAGCCGGGCGCGCGACAGCCGGGCGCACCGCTACCAGGCGTCCGGCACGCGGGAGGACCACATCGCCACGCTCATGCGGGACGCGATGGAGGGTGCGCCAGACCGGGGGGCGGTGCTGGTCCGCTTCCTTGGCGGCATGCCACCGGAGGAACAGGCCGCGCTGCGCGACCTGCTGCGGTGATCTCGAACGCCGCGGCGCTGCTCGTCCTGGGTGTCCTGCTGGCCGAGCCGGTCAGCCGGGCACTGGCCTCGGCCCGGTGGCCGGCGCTCGACCCCACCGGCGCGCTGCTGCTCTGGCAGGCCGTCGGGCTGGCCGGCGGGTTGGCGCTGCTCGGCGCCGGCGTGAGCTTCGGGTTGGCGCCGCTGGGTTCCTCGCTGCCGGTCGCCGTCGGCGCACTGGCCGGGCACCTGCGCCGGTGGGACTGGCCGGCCGGCCTCGGTCCGTGGCAGCTGCTCGCGCTCGCCGCGACCGCCGCACTGGCCGCCCGGCTGTTCGGTGTGCTCGGCATGGCCGTCACACGCACCCTGCGCGCCCGCCGGCGGCACCGCGACCTGCTCGACGTGCTGGCCACCCCGTGGCCGGCGATGGCCGGCGCCCGCGTGCTCGCCCATCCCCTGCCGGTGGCCTACTGCCTGCCCGGGCTGCGGTCGCGGCTGGTGGTCAGCGAGGGCACGCTCGCCGCCCTTTCGCCGGCCGAGCTGGCCGCCGTACTCGCCCACGAGCGCGCCCACCTGCGGGAACGCCACGACCTCGTGGTGCTGCCGTTCGTCGCCTGGGGCGCCACCGCGCCGTGGGTACCCGGCATGGCCCGCGCACAGGTGGCCGTGGCCGCACTGGTCGAGATGCGCGCCGACGACGTGGCCAGGGCGCGCACCGGCCACCTCGCGCTGGCGGGGGCGCTGCGGCGGGTCGGCGGCGCGGCCACGCTGTCCGGCCGGGCCACGCTGACCTCGTTCTCCGCCGCCGTGCGCGGCCGCCTGGACCGCCTCGACCACCACCTCGGCGCCCCGCCGCTGGCCCTGGGCCTACTGCTCCGGCTGGCGGCGTTGGCCCTGGTCGCCGTCCCGACCGTCGTGTTGCTGCTGCCGTAGACCACAGGGTCACGGCACCCCGGCCAGCCGCAGCCCCGCCGTGCCCGCCGCCGCGACGAGCACCACGACGAGCAGCGGCAACCGGCGCCAGGCGGCGACCGCGCCGAGGGCGACCCCGATCGGCCGGGCCCAGCCGGCGAAGCCCTCGCCCTGGACGAGCGCGGCGGTGGCGACCAGGGCGATGAGCAGCGCGGTGGCGCCGAGGTCGAGGTAGCGGCGGACGCCGTCCGGGATGCGCAGCCGCCTGCGCAGCAGCAGCCCGGACAGCCGGACCAGGTACGTACCCACGGCGAGGCTCGCCACCGCCCACCCGGTCAGGTTCACCGGACCAGCTCCCCCTTCGGCGCACGCCCCGCCGCCACCAGGCCGACCAGCGCCAGCAACACCGGCAGGCCGGCCGGCAGCCACCGCGTGGCGACCAGCGCCAACGCCGCCCCGAGCAGCGCCACCCTCGCCGCGTCGGCCCGGCGCAGCGCAGGCAGCAGCAGCGCGAGCAGCGCGGCCGGGAACGCGGCGTCCACACCGAACCGGGCCGGGTCCGGTACCGCCGCCCCGGACAGGGCGCCGAGCACCGTGCCGAGGTTCCAGCCGAGGAACATCAGCGCGCCGACCAGCCAGTAGCCGCGCCTGGCCCGCGCCGGGTCGGGCCGCGACCTGGCGAACGCGACGACCTCGTCGACCATCAGGTGCGTGCCGAGCAGCCGAGCCGGCCAGGACCGGCCGACGAGGTCCCCGACCGCGAGCCCGAACGGCAGGTGCCGCAGGTTGAGCAGCAGCCCACCGAGCACGGCGGCCAGGGGCGCCCCGCCGGAAGCGATCACCGCGACCGCGAGGAACTGCGAGCCACCGGCGAAGACGAACACCGACATGGCGACGGTGAGCAGCAGCGGCACGTGCGCGGACGCGGCCAGCGCGCCGAAGGAGCCGCCGACCACGATCATCGCCGCGCCCAGGGCAGTGGCGTCGCGGAGATCGTCCCGGGCGGCCGTTCGCCAGATCGAACACATAGTCCTTTATGCTGAACACGAGCAGCAGTGTTCGTCAAGCCGAACAGAGAGACCGATGCAACGAACAGACCCGATTCCCCTGATCGCCCGAGCGCTGCGCCGGGAACGCGACCGGGCCGGGCTCTCGCTGACGGAGCTCGCCAAGCGAGCCGGCCTCGCCAAGTCGACGTTGTCGCAGCTGGAGTCGGGCAGCGGCAACCCGAGCGTGGAGACGCTGTGGGCGCTCGCGGTGGCGCTCGGAGTGCCGTTCAGCCGGGTGGTCGACCCGCTCCCCCGGCCCGTGCGGGTCATCCGGGCGGGCGCGGGTCCGGCCATCCCGTCCGCCGAGGCGGCCTACACGGCGACGGTGCTGTCGACCAGTCCCCCGGGCGCCCGCCGCGACCTGCACATGATCACGCTCGAGCCCGGAGCGGCCCGGCTGGCCGAGGCACACCTGCCCGGCACGCTGGAGCACCTGGTGCCGACCGCCGGGGTGGTCCGGTGCGGCCCGGTCGGCGAGGAGGTCGAGCTCGACGTCGGCGACTACGCCT
>DATAYB010000843.1:0-5033 GCA_036272795.1 Pseudonocardia sp. | reverse complement strand
TCACGGCCGCGTTGGGCACGACCAACACGTTCTCCAGGTCGGCGACCAGCACGCCCGCCTCAGCCGTCTGGCCACTGCGCAGCCGGGGATCGGTGTCGGTGAGCAGGATGGTGGCGTAGTAGTTCGTGACGCCGGAGATGTCGACGCCGCCGGGGGCGACGGAGAGCACGGTGCCGTCGCGGGTGAGGTCGGGCAGTGCGTCGAAGGTGACCTGGACCTTCTGGTTCGGTGCGACCTTGGCGGCGTCGGACTCCTCGAACGGTACGACCACCTGGAACGTGTTGATGTTGTTGAGCACCATGAACGCCGAGCCACCGGGCCGGGTCGCAGAGGGCGCGCCGGATGCCGACGCCGAGGACTGGTCAGCGGTCGCCGCCGCGCCCACCCCGGGGATCGCCGCGTCCGTACCGGGCGCCAGCGCGCTGGTCCCGCCGCCCGCGCCGATCCACTCACCCACCGCACCGGTGATCGAGGAGACAGTGCCTGCCACCGGCGCGTACAGCACGGTGTTGTCCAGGTCGCGCTGTGCGTTCGCCACCAGAGCGCGCCCGTTGGCCACGAGCGCGGCCTGCGCCGCGATGTTCGGGTCCCGGTCCGAGCTGTCGGAGTTCAGCGAGTTCTGCGCGGTGACCACGCTCTGGCGCGCGTTCTCCTCGGCGATCTTCGCCTGGGTGTCGTCCACGTCCAGGGTGTGCTTGGCCGCGTCGAAGGAAGTCTGCGCGGAGAGCAGGCTCGACTTCGCCGTGGTCAGGCTCGTCCGGTCGGCATCGGTGCAGGAGACCCCGCGGGTCAGGGCGCCGAGCGGGTTCATCGACGAGCCCGAGCTGCCGCTGTCCTCGTCGGAATCGGAGCTGTCGGCACTGCCCGCGCTGTCTTCGTCGGCGTCACCGCTCGCGGTCGGCGCGCTGATCCCGCTGCACCCGTGCTGCCGGTACTGCCGCCAGGCCTGATCGGCCTGCCGCTGCGCCAGATCGCGCGCCTGCCTGGCCCGGTACACCGCGTTCTGGTCCCGGTCGTGGATCGCGTCGCCGTTGTCCTTGGTCGCGGAGAGGATCTTGTTGGCCTGGTCGAGACTGGCCCGGTCACCATGCACCGAGGGAGAGCGGACGAGCCGATCCAGGATGGCCTGCTGCTGGTTCAGCTGCGCCTGCTGCTGGTTCACCAGCTGCTGGAACGAGAACGGGTCCTCCCTGGCGAGCACCTGCCCGGGGCGGACCGTGTCGCCGACCTTGACCGCCAACTCGACCAGCTGGGCCGCCTTGGCGAACCCCAGGTTCTGCGACGTCACGGCCGCCAGCGCGCCGGACGCGGACACCTTGGTCGAGACCTGACCACGCTCCACCCGGGACGTCGACACCGTCGGAGACGAACCCCCACAGGCCGCCGTCACCGAGACGACCACGACCGCGAGAGACACCGCGGCGAACAGCCGGCTGCTCCGCCAGGCACCCCGGGCCTTCGTGCGACTCATCAAACCCCCCTGCCTCTTCCCCGCATGCGAGACACCGGAACTCATTGATCGGACACCGATCACGCGATTCCGAATCGTGAGCCCCCGCAATCTCGAGAACAACTCCAACAACAAAAACAACACCGGTAACACGACTTCACTGCAATTACAGGCGCATTTCCGACCTTGGTAACGATCTGCACAACGACGCTCCATTAAGGCGGTTACGGGTTATGGCGCTTGTCACGAAAGGTTGCATAACCAGACAAAGCGCAGGCATGACAGCGGGTAGTTTTTCAAACAATCCCTACATACTCTGACCAGCGAATATTGCTGGCCACTAGCCCACTCGGTCTATTCGTGTCTACCCGAATGGCCCATGGAGAGGCACTCACATGGAGCAATTCGAGGTTGCACCCAAATGGACTAACAATGCCGCCGTCGGGCCGAATCCCGAGTGGTCGAACATACCCGCACCGGAGTCGAAACCCTCTCGACGGAGAGTAGTGAGCTCGTCACACGGGGGTGTCTGGACACGCATCGACAGAGCCGCCGGCACAGTCATCGGCAGAGCCGTCGGCAGAGCCGTCACCGGCCGGTCTGGCGATCGCGCCGGGCTTTTCGCTCAGCACCAGTCGCAGTACCGGGACCGGCGCGGGCGGGCTCGCGGTGAAGGCGTCGGTGGGTGGCTTCGCCCAGTCGTCGGCCAGCCCGAGCAGCGCGCCGGTGCGCTCGTTCACCGCGTCGCGACGACCCATGGTGAGCCCGTAGGAGGGCAGCGGGGCCTCCGCCCCGGGGCCAGCGAGGTCCCGGTACGGCGTCGCGCCCGGCGGGTCGGTCACGTAGCCGTCCCGGAAGCCGGCGACCCAGTGGGCGAGGCCGTTGGTCGCCGTGCGGAACCGTACCCACCGCTGGTTCTCCCAACCGGGAGCGTGCGCCACCCCCGGCGTCGGCCCGGCGAACCGCGCCACCAGCTTGTCGGCCCCGGCCCGGCCCCGGGCGGACAGTCCCTCGACCACTTCGGGTGGCATGTCCAGGTTGAGGCCGCCCTCGTGGTCGTCGTAGTACACCGTGACGACGCGATCCCGGTAGCCCGGCATGACGAGCAGGGACTCGTCCACCCAGCCGCGCGCCGAGTCGAGGATGGCGCCACCGAACGCGGCCAGGCCGCCGAGCCCGGTCGTCGGGAAGACCGACCAGCGACGCAGCCGGCCGGCCTGGTTGACCTCGGGCAGGCTCGTGTTGTCGGCCTCGGCCGCCGCGCGGGCCTGGCCGGCGGGGAACGGCTGCAGGTCGATCGCGAAGGTGGGCCGCACCGGCAGCGGGCGGTCGAAGAAGTGCACCGGCAGGTTGCTGCAGATACCGCCGTCGGAGAACCAGTTGACGGCGAACCGCGGGCACGGCAGGGCAGCCGCGGCGTCGGCGGGCGATCCGCCCGGGTGCCGCGTGCGCCAGCGGTCCGCTTCGGAACGGGCGGACTGGTTGGCCGCGAGGTTGTAGTCCACCGCATGCAGGGGAACCGCCGCGATCAGCAGCGGAAAGCTCAGGCTCATCCGGGCGGCGACCAGCACGGGCAGCTCGTCCGCGAGCGGCAGTGGCCGCAGCGGCAGCGCCTGCGCCCGCAGCAGCCCCGTGCTCCACCGGGCGGCGGGACCCCCGCACACCGGCGGCGGGTGCTCCTCCAGCCACCGCACCACGTCCTCGGGGAACAGTGCCCGGAACCGCGCCGGGTCGAAGAAGTACTCCTTGCCGGCCCACGGCATCGCGAGCGGCTGGCGCCGGGTCAGGTTCGTGGTCATCATGCGCAGCTCGCAGCCACGTGAGCGCAGGTCACCGAAGGTCAGCGGCGCACCGTCGGCCCGCCCGGCCAGCCGCTGCAGCGTGGCGTGCAGCCACGGGGTGAGCGCCTCGGCCCGGCGCGGCCGCCCGTTGGCGGGCATGCCCGAGCACAGCCCGTACTCGTGGTCGGGCAGCACCCGGCCGACCCGGCGCGACAGGCCGACGCCCGCCCCGACGAGCGCGCCGGCCACCAGCAGCACCACGCCGCCGACCGTCGCGGCGACCCGGGCCACGCCGTCGCCAGCCAGTCCCGTCGCGAGCACCGCGACCCCCGGCAGCGCACCCACCAGCGCGGCGAGCGCGAACCACCGCAACAGTGCCACCAGCACCGCGGCGAGCTGGCGGAGCCCCGAGTGGCCGAGCCCGGCGGTGCACACCGCGAAGAGGCCGGCTGTCCGGGGGTCCGGTTGGAACAGCCGGAACAGCGTCGAGCCGCCGGCCGGGGACGCCACGGTCAGCTCGGCGGGCACCCGTGCGAGCGCCTCGAAGCCGCCGCTCTCGCGACCGAACTCCGCGGCGGCGGCCGCCGCCGCCGCGATCGCCCCGGCCGAAGCGCCGCCCACCGACCGCAGCCGGTACACCTTCGCGAGCTCGCACACGGCCAGCGGGTAGATCACCCCGCTGGTGATACCGCCCTTCATGATCACGTCACACTCGAGCGGCGGATCGGCCGGATACTCACCCATCGTCGCTCCCGACCGCCGGCGAACTGATCATGACCGGACGATCACACCGCCCGACCTCCGGTGGCGCAAGTCGCAGCGCCGATCGAGTACGGCCCTCGATCAGGGCCACCATGTGTACGGCAGCAGAACCAGCCCGGCGATCAGAGCTGGAGTTCGAGCTAGGGAATGCGCGAAACTGAGGATATCGTCAGGAAGAAGTTCGGACCGGTGTCGGACGGCCCGCGAGGTGGCACGTGGACTCTGCAGCGATCGGCACGAGCACGAACGGCAGCAGTACGAACGGCACCTGCACGCACAGCCCTGGCGCGAACGCGGGTAGAGGCGTGCTGGAGGGCGCGTTCGAGCTGCTCGACGTGTTGTCCCGGATGTCGAGCGGCGCCGGCCTCTCCGAGTTGGCGCGCGACTCCGGGCTGCCCAAGGCGACGGCGCACCGGCTGCTCGACCAGCTGACCGGGCTCGGCGCGGTCCAGCGGGACGGGCAGCGCTACTACATCGGCAGCGCGCTGGCCCGGCTCGGCCGCACCTGGCAGCCGGATCCCGCGCTGTGCCGCGCCTCGCTCGCGCCGTCCCGCACGCTCGCCCGGCTGACCGGCGGCGCGGTCGCGGTGTGTGTGCTGGAGGGGCAGGCGATCCGGGTGGTCACCGCTGCCGGTGGCATGTCCGTCCCGCCCGCGCGGCTGCACACTGAGGACGAGCTGTCGGCGCGCACGGCGGCCGGCCAGGTGCTGCTCGCCGCCGGGCCGGACCGGGAACCGCCGGCGGGGTTCACCCGCCCGGAGTGGAAGCGCGTGCGTGACTCGCTGTCGCGGCACTCCGCCGTTGCGGTCGACCACCAGAACATCCTGCCCGGGGTGTACTGCGCCGCCGCCGCGATCCCACTGCCGACGCCGGGCCGGGTCGCCACGATCTGCACGCTCTTCGTCAACCGGACCCCGCCGCCGGACCTGTCCGAGCTGGTGCTGCGGGCGGCGCGGGAGACCACCCGGTCCCTGCCGTTCCGGTAGCTGACGGGGCCGAAGTCACCTAGGGTGACAACGACCTCGACGTACTGGGGGCCC
>DATAYB010000842.1:0-6128 GCA_036272795.1 Pseudonocardia sp. | reverse complement strand
GCGGCCTCGATCGCCGTCCGGACCTCCGGGTCCAGCGGCAGCCCGGGACCCGCGTCGGTGATCAGCCCGAGCCGCAGGCCGGCGACCTCGCCGGGGCCGGTCGGCCACTCGGTGGTCAGCGCGGGCAGCGCGGTGTGGTCGGCGGTGTCGGGCACCGCAATGATCGACATCAGTAGGGCGGCGTCGGCCACGGTGCGGGTCATCGGCCCGATCACCCGGCCCTGGTAGGGCGGGGTGACCGGGACCCGGCCGAAGGTCGGCTTCAGCCCGACGATGCCGCACCAGCCGGCCGGCTGGCGGACCGAGCCCCCGATGTCGGTACCCAGATGCAGCGGTCCGTAGCCGGCGGCGGCAGCGGCCGCGGCACCCGAGCTGGACCCGCCGGGCGTGCGCGTCGGGTCCCACGGGTTGCGGGTGGCCGCGTGGAAGCTCGACTGGCTGGAGCCGAGCATGCCGTAGTCCGGCATTGTGGTCTTCGTGAAGATCACCGCGCCGGCCTCCCGGAGCCGGGCGGCGGCGGGGGCGTCGGCCGGCATGGGACGCAGCACGGTCGCGGCGGTACCGGCGGGCATCGGGGTGCCCCGGGTGGCGATGTTCTCCTTGACCGTGACCGGCACGCCGTCGAGCGTGCTGACCGGGGTGCCCTGGCGCCACCGGCGCTCCGACTGGGCGGCGGCCACCCGTGCCCCGTCGGAGTCCAGCGCGTAGGTGGCACGCACCCTCGGCTCGTCGGCGCGGACACGGTCGAGCACCGAGTCCAGCACCTCCACCGGTGAGAACCGTCGCGCCCGGTAGCCGTCGAGCAGCTCGCCGGCGGACAGGTCCGCGAGCCGGGTGGCCTGGGTGGTCTCGGTCATGAGCACTCCTTCGACTGGGTGGGCGTTGTGACCTGCCGCGGATCGGGTCAGGCGGCGTTGCCGTCGGTGCGGGCGCCGGCGGGGACGGACGCGGCGAGGGTGGCGAACTCCGGTACGGGCATCCGGTCGTCCGGGGTGTCGTCCGGCCTGACCAGCGTCGCGACCCAGGTGACCAGCAGGTTCGACACGAGGCCGAGCGCGCCCGCGTTGATGCCGTTCCACGGGTCGTTGCCGGTGACCACAAGTACCAGCACGATCACGATGCCGACGAACATGCCGGCGGTGGCACCGAGCATCGACATCCGCCGCCACAGCAGCGCCAGCACCACGAGCGGCAGCACCTGGGCGAGCCCCTCGTAGGAGATCACCGACAGCCGCACGAGCACGTTCGGGAACACGTAGGTCATGCCGAGCGCGAGCAGCCCGGCGACCAGGGTGACCAGCTGGGCGAGCTCGCGCTGCCGCCCGGCCGTGCGCGGGTGCCGCCCGAGGATGGACCGGCTCCACATCGTCCCGATGACCAGCATGAAGACCGCCATCGGCACGATCGCGGAGAGCGCGCCGGCGGCCCCGATGACGCCGAGCAGCCAGGCCGGCATCTCGACGCGGATCATCTCGAACATGGCCAGGTTGGAGTTCTTCAGGCCCGGTACGACGAATGTGGCGGCCAGCCCGAGCAGTACCGGGATGAACAGCAGCACCTGGTAGAAGGGCAGGATCATCGCGTTGCGGCGCAGCGTCTGGGCCGACCGCGCGCCCAGGAAGCCGGCCACCGTGGTGGGCAGCACGCTGTACACGGCGCCGTTGAGTATCGCGGTCGAGATGAACCAGGCCATGCCGTAGGTCTTGCCGGTCGGGCCGGGCAGCGTGAGCCAGGCGGGCCGCTCGGTGATGATCCGGTGCAGCAGCTCGCCGTAGCCACCGAAGAACTTGAGCGGCACGTAGACGAACACGACCGCCAGCGTGACGACGACGGTGATGTCCTTCAGCACGGAGACCCACGCACTCCCGCGCAGGCCGCTGGCCAGGATGAACACCTCGGAGATGAGAAACGCGAGCAGGTAGGACACGCCGAGCCCGATCACGCCGTAGCTGACGCTGGCCACCACCGTGCCCATGCCGGTGATCTGCAGCTGGATGTAGGGCAGCAGGAAGACGGTGGCGACGACCGCGACCACCGCGCCGAGCCAGGGTGCGGCGAACCGGTGGGCGACAAGATCGCTGATGTTGTGCAGGTCGTGCCGGTGCGCGTAGCCCCAGAGCAGCGGGCCGACGAGGTAGCTCACGGCCATGCCGATGCCGAGGTAGGCGACGAGGTACAGCCCGGAGACCCCGTAGGTGTAGGACCAGCCGGCGGCACCGAGATAGCTGAACGACGTGTAGGTCTCGCCGGCCATCAGCACGAGCGTCATCACGATGCCCAGGCTGCGGCCGCCGATCGACCACTCGGCGAGGTCGGCCTTGTCCTGGCCGCGGGCGGCGCGGATGCCCAGCACGACGGCGGCGGCCAGGAACAGGGCGAGGATGGTCACCGAGACCGCGGCGTTGCCGTTCATCCGAGGTCCCCGCTGTGCTCGCCGGGGACGGGCGCGCCGGCGGCCTGCGCACGCTCGGCACGCTGCGCCGCCGCCCACACGGGGTCGCCCTTGGCCGCGAGCCAGACGAACAGCGGGGAGAGCAGCGTCGCGACGAGCAGCCAGAACATCAGGAACGGCAGGCCGAGCACGACTGGTTCGACCCGGTTGGCCAGCGGCAGGACCGCCAGATAGACGACCGGCGGGCCGAGTAGCCACCAGAGCGACCTACGGTTCGTCAACATGCTGGCTCCTCGCTGCCGCGGGACTGCTACGACAGGACTATCCCCGGCGCCGCGGCGGCGGGAAGCCGCGGAGCGTAAGCCCGTCAACTCCTCGCTTTACACTATGTAAGCGCCGTGAACAATGTGTTACCCCGATTGTCCGAACACGCACTTTTTGGTCACGGACGGCCGCGGCGCCGCCGTTCGACCTGGCGCGGGCGCCGCGAGCTGGGGTTGCGGTCACCGCATTTCCTATAGCATCCTGCGTCCGTCGGTGGCCGATCCTATAGGATCTTTGCGAGGTGGTTCGGGTGGCTCGGATCGTGCAAGCGGACGCCTACCTGGTGGACATCGAGGTCGAGACCGTCCGGACCGACGCGATGCAGAGCTTCCTCAAGCAGGAGACGATCTTCGTCGAGCTGGCGACCTCGGACGGGCTGACCGGCACCGGCTACTCGTACACGATCGGCACCGGGGGCCGGGCCGTGCTGTCCATGCTGCGCGAGCACCTGCTGCCGGTCCTGATCGGCCGGGATGCCCGTGACGTCGAGGCGGCCTGGCGCGCGCTGTACGACTCGACCAGGGCCACCAGCGTCGGCGTGATCACCGCGCTCGCCCTGGCCGCCGCCGACCTCGCGCTCTGGGACCTGCGCTGCCTGCGCGCCGGCGAACCGCTGTGGCGCCTGGCCGGCGGGTTCCGCGCCTCGGTGCCGCTCTACGACACCGAGGGCGGCTGGCTGCACCTGGACCAGGACGAGCTGGTGGCCGGTGCACTGGAGTCGCAGGGCAAGGGGTGGCCCGGCGTCAAGCTGAAGGTCGGCAAACCCGGCGGGATCGAGGACGCCGAGCGGATCCGCGCGGTGCGCGAGGCGGTCGGGCCCGGCATGGACATCATGGTCGACGCCAACCAGTCGATGACCGCCCCCGAGGCGATCCGGCGCGCCGCGCTGCTCGAGCCCTACGACCTGTCGTGGTTCGAGGAGCCGCTGCCCGCCGAGGACGTGGCCGGCCACGAGCGGCTCGCCGCCGCCACCCGGATCCCGGTCGCGGTGGGGGAGTCGATGTACTCCGTCGGGCACTTCCGGGAGTACCTGCAGCGCGGCGCCGCCGGCATCGTGCAGGTCGACGTCTCCCGGATCGGCGGCATCACGCCCTGGCTGAAGGTGGCGCACCTGGCGGAGGCGTTCAACGTCGTGGTCTGCCCGCACTTCCTGATGGAGATCCACGTCAGCCTCGTCGCGGCGATCCCCAACGGCCGGTACGTGGAGCACATCCCGCAGCTGCGCGCGATCACCACGGAGCAGCTCCGCATCGAGAACGGCCACGCGGTGGCCCCCGACCGCCCCGGCCTCGGCATCGCCTGGGACGCCGCCCAGATCGACAACCGCCGAGTCGCCTGACCGCCCGCCCCTCCTCCCGGCGCCCCTTCCCCGCGAGCCGGGGATTTTGTCAGGGTGAGTCGCGGAGTCCGTCAGGTGTGCCAGCCCGCCAACCCGTGCGCTTGCGCGACAGCGCGTGTGCGGGCCGCGGCGGTCGGGACGGGCGCCGGTCAGGAGCATCGCCAGAGTTGATGGTGCTCGGTTCCTGGCTGCCTTGAATCGCCGCCGTGCGCGCATTCGGCCGGTCAGTGTGCCGAGTGTGGCGCCAGCAGCCAGAATGTGAGCAATACCGCCGGCGCCGCGATGCCGAACCATCCGATGACGATTCCCGCCATGGCGAGGCCCCGGCCTTCCTGGCCATTTTTGACGATCTGGTTACGGGCGCGGTAACCGAAGTACAACGCGAGAATGCCACCGACCAACCACAGCACGGTGATGCCGAGCAGTGCGCTGACCAGCGAGGCGACGGCCAGCCGCGTGGTCGGACCACGGTGTACGAGCGTCGGTACCGGGTAGCCGGGCGGATAGGCCTGTGGCGGATAGGCGTCGGTCGGGAGTCCAGGGGGAGTCCGCGCCCACCGCGACCTGGTACTTCGAGGGGTGCCGGGCGACGACTCAGGCGATTCGGGCATCCGACACTCCTGGTGTGGTGGGCCGAGGTTGCGCGGAGAATGTGACCGGGAAGCTTAGTCGGCCCTGTTTCGACGCGAGTTTCGACCCACCGATGGTTCCCGGTCCGTAATGCCGTATTTCCTTTTCTGAATTGAATTGCGCACAGCCGGCGCCCGTAGGTTGCGGCCGGCGGAGGCGGCGTGATGCCGGAACCCGGTGGCGGGCCGGCCACGCGGCAGTGGACGATGGCCGCCGTCGACTCAGGCTTGACAGGGGCGGCGGCAACGGCGTTGTCTTATGGCAGCCGTCACATGGAACGTTCCATGTAGCGGTTCCGGCGCCAGCGTCCCGCCGCCCGGCAGGCCACTCGGAGGAGACAACTGCATGAGCATCGACCAGCGAGTTGCCGGCGCCCCGATCTCGTGGGGGGTGTGCGAAGTGCCGGGTTGGGGGCACCAGATCGCGCCGGACCGGGTATTCACCGAGATGCGTGAGGTCGGCCTTGCCGCCACCGAGGCGGGCCCGGAGGACTTCCTGCCGTGGGCGGAGGGCGGGGTCGGCGCGTTCCTCGCCGAGCGTGGCATCGGGCTGGTCGGCGGCTTCGTACCCACCGTGCTGCACCGGGACCGGGAGGCCGCGCTGGCCGACGTGCGGTCGGCCGCGACGCGACTGGTGGGGGCCGGTGGCGACGTCGTCGTGCTGGCCGCCGCGACCGGTGCACAGGGCTACGACGGCCGGCCTGAGCTGTCCGCCCAGGAGTGGGACGTGCTGACCGGCACGCTGGACGCGGCTGTCGAGGTGGGCGGCGAGCTCGGCGCGCGCGTCGTGCTGCACCCGCACATGGGCACCGTCGTCGAGGGCGCGCAGGACGTCGCGCGGGTGCTGGAGAGCTCCTCGGTCCCGCTCTGCGTCGACACCGGGCACCTGCTGATCGGCGGCGTCGACCCGTACGAGCTGGTCCGCGACGCCACCGGGCGGGTGACCCACGTGCACCTGAAGGACGTGGACGCCGCGTTGGCGGCCAGGGTGCAGGCCGGCGAGCTGTCCTACACCACGGCGATCACGCAGGGGCTCTACCGGGCGTTGGGTGCTGGCGACGTCGACGTGGCCGGCATCGTGTCCACGCTGGAGCACGACGGGTACGTCGGTTGGTACGTGCTCGAGCAGGACCTGGTGCTCGCCGAGGAGCCCAAGGAAGGCGCAGGCCCGGTGCTCGACGTGCGGGCCAGCCGGGACTTCCTGCTCGACGTCGGCGCCCGCGTCGCGGCGAACCAGGGGTAACGCCATGCGGATCACGCGCGTCCCGCGGACCACCAGGCTGATCGCGCCGCTGCTCGTGGCGCTCCTCGCGCTGGCCGGCTGCGGGGGCAGCCAGGGCAAGGCGGCCGACAGTGCCTCGCCCCGCGCCGGGATCAAGATCATCATGGTCACCCATGGGCAGGCCGGCGACCCCTACTGGTCGGTGGTCAAGCACGGCGCGGA
>DATAYB010000841.1:0-16953 GCA_036272795.1 Pseudonocardia sp. | reverse complement strand
CCAAGCCATGGTTGCCCAGTGCACCAGCTACGTCCGGGCGCTTGGAGACGTGGCCGATGCGCTGGGGCAGACCGCGCAGACCTACGGCTACAACGAGGAGCAGATTGCTGCCTCGTTCAGGAGCTATCAGGACAGTCACCGGCCGGAGACTGCACCCGCCAACCCGCCCGCAATGACGCCGAGCGCGTCGAGTCCGGTCGGTCAGATCTTGCGGCCCTACCTGCCGCCAGCGACGAACCCGTCTCGTGACTTCCGACCGCTCAACAACCAGCCGTCGAATCCGTTCCCCGGCCTGAGCGGGGGGTCGCGTTGATTCGTCGCTGGGGCCGGCTGGGGGCTGCCGTACTGCTGCTGGGGCTGACCGGCTGCGGTTCTGAGGCGACGCCGGCCGCGCCCGCCGGAACAACCGCGCCCGCCGCACCGGCCCCCAGCACGTCGCCGTTCCCGCCCCGGCCCGCCGAGCTCAAGCTGGACGGGGTTGACCCGTGTGCGCTGCTCAATGGTGCCCAGCAGGCTCAGCTCGGGGTCGAGCAGGTAGGCCGGGACAGCAACAGCGACGAGCTGGGCAGCGCGGCTTGTCAGTGGGGGAACAACGGTGCCAAGCCCGACAACAGGTGGTTGGTGCGGCTGATCGTGAAGCGTGGCGCCGGCTACGCGCTGGGCAGCACCACCGGCGTGCAGGTTGTCCAGATCGGTGGCTTCTCGGCGGTCCAGACCGCTCCGCCGTACCAGGATCCCAACATCAACTGCGTGCTGGTCGTGGACGTCGCGCAGGGCCAGAGCCTCGGAGTGCAGTACGGGAACGCGGCCGGGGACTACCCCGGGATCAGCCATGACGTGTCCTGCCAGCTGGACCGCAGGGCGGCCGAGCTGATGGTGCAGAACTTGCGCGCGCTGGCGCACTGACCGGCCGGGAGGGGGAGGCATGGCTGGCGACATACCCGAGGTCAACTGGGCGACGTACTCCCTCGCGACGAAGTACCAGATGATGCACGCCGGGCCCGGGTCGGCCGCCGTCGAACCGGCCGCCCGCACCCTGGGTGTGCTGGCCCCCGCGTTCAGCGAGTCGAGCGACGTCATCCAGGCCGCGCTGCGTGGCACCGGGGTCACGTGGCAGGGCCAGGCGGCCACCGCGTTCGCCGCGAAGATGGCGCAGGCCGCCGACTGGGCCCAGCACAGCGGGCAGACCAGCAAGGCCGGCGGCGACCAGGTGCAGAGCTACGCCACCTCCTACGACGCGACCCGGAACAAGATCCCGTCGCCGGTCGAGGTCGGCGAGAACAGCTTTCTCGGCAAGGTCGCCGACGGCGCAGGCCACGCGCTGAACGACTCGTTCGGCTCGACGTTCGGGGTGCAGTCCGACTACGCCAGGCGCGTCGCCGCCAACCAGGCCGCCGACGCCGCCGCCAACCAGGCGCTCACCGAGCACGTCACCCTCACCCGCCGGGCTGTCGCGTCCTTCCCGGACACCCAGCCGGCGCCGCCGGTCAGCACCGCCGGCGCGACCGCGACCCTGCAGGGCAGCGCGCACGGTGGGGTCGGGCACGCGGGCGGGGCGCCTGGGGTGGGCGGCGGCGGTATCGGGGCTGGTGGCGGGGCTGGCGCTGGGGGTCCGGCGGGTGGTGGCGCGGGCGCCGGCGGTGGCGCGGGCGGGCCTGGCGGCGGACCCGCCGCGCGGGTTCCCGAGCCGACGCCGACGCACAGTGCCGAGGTGGCTCCCGGCGCCGGGTGGACGCCGGTGGGCCCGCCGCCGGGTATCGGTGCAGGTGGCGGCCATGGGGGTGGGGACGGCGGGGGTGCTGGGTGGGGCGGTCTGCCCGGCGCGGTGCCGAGCGGTGGTGGTTGGGGCGGCTCGGGTTCGCGGAGTGGCCGGGGCTCGGACTTCGGCAGTGCTGGCGCCGGTGGGTTCGGTGGCGGGGTGGCCGGTTCGGGCGTCGGCGGGGTGGGCGGTTCCGGGTTCGGCGGTGGGCCCGGGTTGGCACCGCGCGGTGGTGCGGGCTTCGGTGGTGCGGGTGGTTCGGGCTTCAGCGGGCCCGGAGGCGGTGGGCCGGGGCGGCCGCCCATGCCCGGGGCAGGCGGTTTCGGTACGGGCGGCGGTGCCGGGCTCGGAGGTATGTCCCCGATGGGCGGTGGCGCCGGCGGGGCGGGTGGCTCGGAGCACGAGCACCACAACAACGTGTTCATCCCCAGCGACGAGCCGTTTGTGGTCGACGAGGGCGACGACGTCGTGCCGCCCGTACTCGGCATACCCGGCGGCCCGCGATGACCGGCCCGGGCGGCGGGCTGCTGCTCTCGCCGGTGGAGTTCGGAGCCTGCTGGGCGGCGCTGCACCTGGGTGACCCGCCGCTGCTGCTGGAGCTGCGCAGCCCCGGCCGCACCCTGGGCGAGCGCGACGAGATCTTCAGGCGCGCGCTGGCCGGGCTGCGTGAGCGGGGCCTCTCCGACGGTCGCCGGCCCGCCGAACCGCTGGCCTCGGCGCTGCGGCTGCTCGCCCAGCCCGACTACGAGCTCGACATCCGGCTCGGCGGCGGCCGGCGCGGTCTGCTCCTCGGGCTCGGCGCGGTAGCCGGTGCGCACGGCGTGGTGGTGATCAGTGGTGACGGACCGCTGCGGCTGCTGCCGATGGACGGCGCCCGGGTCGCGGCCACGCTGATCGGGCTGGCCGGCGAGCTGAACCCCGGGGTCGGGCGGCCGGTGAACATTCCCGCCGACCTTCTCGACGGCGCCCGCGCGGCGGCCCGCGACGGGAACCTGTGGACGCTGGCCGACGAGTTGGTCCGACGCGGTGTGACCAGGCAGGACGCCGGCTCGCTCGCGCGGATGTGCGACGGGATCGACCACATCGGCCAGCTCGGCGCGACCTGGTGGCCGGGTGGGCGGCCGCACCAGGCGCCGTGGGTCGTCGGCTTCCACCGTGCCGCCGCCGGCCACTTCATGCAGCTGCGCCGCCCGCAGGTCGACCGCGCGGGCGCCGGCGAGACGGTCACGGTCTGCCCGACCGACGCCGACCGTCTCCTCCGCCAGTGGCGCGACCTGGTCGAACACCTGCTCCAAGCCGCCTGACCCCGCCGCCCTGACCCCGCCGCCCGCCGGGCTCAGCGGGCCGCCGCGCATGCACGCGCCCGTACCGCCGCACACACCCCCGTACCGCCGCACACATGGCCGGTCCTGTGTGCGGCGGTGCGGGGATGTGTGCCGTGCCCGGGTTGGTCACCACCGGCGCCGGCGCCGGCCGACCAGCTCAGCGCGCTGTGAGGAGGCCTGCGAGTACGAGCACAGCGCCGAGCACGGTGTGCCAACCGAGCGGCTCGCCCAGCAGCAGCGCGCCGATCGCCGTCGACCACACCGGCGTCGCGTACGTGACCATGGCCGCCACCGAGGAACCGGCCACCCGGATCACCCGCAGGTTCACGATGTACGCCCAGCCCGTGCCGACCGCGCCCAGCACGACCAGGGCCGAAGCCGCCCCCGGACCAGGCCAGCTCGGCGGCCCGGCCAGCCACGGCGCGACCAGGGCGAGCTCGACGGTCGCGCACCCGATCTGCAGGGCGGACAGCGCGGCTGCCGACGGGTGCCGGGCCGCGTACCAGCGCCGGGTGTAGCTGAACCCGGCGCCGTAGCAGAGCGTGGCGGCCAGGCAGGCGAGGTCACCACCGACACTCCCACCGGACAGCCCCCGCCACACCGCGAGCAGGCACAGCACCCCGAGCAGCCCGAGCACCAGGCCGACGCCGCGCCGCCCGGTCAGCCGCTCGGCCGGCAGCAGGACCAGCCCGAACAGCAGCGTCGCCAGCGGCGTGACAGCGTTGATCACCCCGGCCTGCACCGAGCTGACCTGCTGCTCCCCGAACGCCATCAGCGTGAACGGGACGGCGTTGAGCAGCGCGCCCACCACCGCCGCGTGCAGCCAGGTCGCCCGGTCGCGGGGTAGCCGGACCCGTCCGAGCAGGCAGGTACCGAGCAGCGCGAGTGCACCGAACAGACACCGCCATAGCGCCACCCAGACCGGCGCCACCCCGGCGTCCACCGCCACCTTGATCAGCGCGAAGCTCGCGCCCCAGACCACCGAGAGCGCGAGCAGCCCCGGCAGCCACCCCGCCAGCCCCGGCCCAGAACGCCCACCAGAAGGCCCACCGAACGGCCTTTCCACTACTACCGCTGGTCGTACGACGTCGCCATTCCGTCGCACGACCCGGTCCGTTCGTCCTCCACCCATGGACAGGATCGTCGGTAGCGAGCGACCATGAGTCCAACAAGTCGTCGAGACGAAGGCATGAAGGATCCTCATGGTTGTCGGAATTCCGCAGCTCCGGGCCTTTGTCGCGGTCGTCGACGCCGGTGGCTTCGGGGCGGCGGCCGAGCGGCTCGGCATCAGCCAGTCCGCCGTGTCGCACGCGGTCGCCGCCCTGGAGCGGGCCACCGGCCGCCCGGTGCTGACGCGGCAGGGCCGCCCCGCGCTGACCCGGTTCGGCGAGGAGATCCTGGACCACGCCCGCACCGTGCTGGCCTCGGTGGCCGCCATCGACGCGCTGGCCGAGGACGGCAACGGCCGCTTCCGGGGCGCGCTCACCGTGGCCGCGCCGCCGACGATCTGCCACGGCCTGCTGCCCGAGCTGCTGCTGCGGTGGCGGGCAGAGTTTCCCGAGGTCGCCGTGTCGCTGTTCGAGGGCGAGGACGACGAGGTCGCGGGCTGGCTGGAGGGCGGCACGGCCGACCTCGCGGTGCTGATCGACCCGCCGGCGCCCCCGGCCGGCAGCGCACTGGTCGGCACGGACCGGTTCCACGCCGTGCTACGCACCGACCATCCGCTGGCCGGGGAGCCGACGGTGGACGTCGCCGACCTGGCCGACGACGACTTCCTGCTCTCCACAGGCGGCTGCGAGCGGCAGATCCAGGAGCTGCACCGGATGGCCGACACCCCGTTCCGGCCGACGCACCGGGTCCGCCAGCTGAGCACGCTGTTCGCCATGATCCGGTCCGGGGTCGGCGTGTCCGTGATGCCCGGGCTGGCCGCCGGCATGGCGGGTCCCGGTCTGGTGCTCGTCCCGCTGCGCCAGGCGCTGACCCGCACGCTGGTGCTCACCGGCCCGCTGCACCGGCCGTGGCACCCGGCGGCCCGCGCGCTGGTGGAGGCGTCGCTCGCGGCCCCGCCGCCACTGGCAGGCCGGCTGCACCGGACCGCGCTGCCACCCGGTGCCCGCCGCCACCCCGGCATCCCCGAGCCGGCCCGCTCGAGCGAGTCCCTCGACTGACCTGACCGACGCGCACTCACCGCCACTCCACTGAAGAGCTAAAACGGCGCGACGCCGGCCCCACGGGGTCCGTAGGGTCGAACGTCGGGCCGAGGAGGGCAGCGCATCGTGAGCACCAACATCCTGATCTCCGGCGGGAGCATCGCCGGGCCGGCGCTGGCGCACTGGCTGCACCGCTTCGGGTTCCGGGCCACGATCGTCGAGCGGGCGCCGGGGCTGCGTCCGGGTGGGCAGGCGATCGACATCCGGGGCATCGCCAAGGAGGTCGTCCGCCGGATGGAGCTGGACCGGCAGGTCCGCGAGGCGTGCACCGACACCGACGGCATGTCCATCGTCACGCGGAACAACCGCCGGCTGGCCACCCTGCGCGCGGACCTGTTCGAAGGCGACGGGCTCATCGCCGAGATCGAGATCCTGCGCGGCGACCTTTCCGAGGTCTTCCACACCGCCACGAAGGACACCACCGAGTACCTGTTCGGCGACCGGATCGAGTCGCTGGACGACACCGCCGACGGCGTCGAGGTGCGTTTCGCCAGCGGGCTGGCGCGGCGGTTCGACCTGGTCATCGGCGCGGACGGGCTGCACTCCGGGGTGCGCGCGCTGAGGTTCGGGCCGGAGTCGGACCACGTGCACCACCTCGGCCACTACCTGTCGTTCTTCACCGTGCCCAACCGTCTCGGGCTGCGGCGCTGGGCGGTCGGCTACGGCGAGCCGGGCCGCACCGCCGGCATCCGCAGCATCCATGACGACGCAGAGGCGATGGGCTTCCTGAGCTTCCGGTCCGAGCAGCTGGAGTACGACTTCCGGGACCTCGACCAGCAGCGGGCCATCGTGCGCGAGCGGTTCGCGGGCGGCGGTTGGGAGATCCCGTGGCTGCTGGACGAGATGGACAAGGCACCGGACTTCTTCTTCGACTCCTGCGGCCAGGTCGAGATGGACTCCTGGTCGAGCGGGCGGGTCGCGCTGCTCGGGGACGCCGCGTCGTGCCCGTCGCCGATGTCCGGGCAGGGCACCAGCCTGGCGGTCGTGGGCGCCTACGTGCTGGCCGGCGAGCTGGCCATGGCGGGCGGTGACCACGTGGTCGGGTTCGCCGAGTACGAGCGCAGGATGCGCGGCTTCGTCGCCACCAACCAGAAGATGGGCCGGGCCAACGCCGCCCGCAGCTCGCCGAACAGCCGGTTCGCGCTGAACGTGCAGATCCTCGCCGCCGCGCTGCTGCCCCACCTGCCGGGTCGGTCGTTCCTGGTGCGGCCGCTACTGCGCGCGGTGAACGACATCGAGCTGCCGGACTACGCCGAGCTGGCCGTGTCCTGAGCCGCCCCGCCACCCACTGACTGGCCGAGCAGGGCGCCGAGGGCGCTCACGAGCTGCTCGCCGGACGGTGTGGCGTCCGGGTCCAGCAGCCACTGCACCAGGAGCCCGTCGCACAGCGCGATCTCGAACGACGCCAGCGCGCTGGCCTGCGCCGGCTCGACGCCCGCCACCAGCTCGGTGACCATCTCGGCGACCTGGGCGCGGGACTGCCGGTAGGTTGCGGCCAGCTGGGCGCGCAGGCCCGGCTGGCGTTCGGCCTGCGCGAGCGCCTCGATGAAGGCCACCGAGAGCCCTCGGTACTCGTCGAACGAGGTACGGATGGCGCCCCATGAGGCGACCAGCAGCTGTACCGGGTCGCTCCCGGCCCCCTCGGGGACGGCGGCCAGCGCGAGTGCCCTGACCCGCTGCGCCCACTCCTGGAACGACTCCGCGATGGCCTCGTTGAGCAGCGCCTCCTTGGAGCCGAAGTGGTAGCCGATGGAGGCCAGGTTGGTGCCGGAGGCGGCGACGAGGTCGCGCGCGGTGGTGCGGGCGTAACCGCGCTCCTCGAGGCAGCGGCGGGCGCCGGCCAGCAGGTCCTCGCGGTGTCCCATGCCGGCGATCCTAAGGATAAATCTAGACGGGCGTTTTATACGGGCGTATGATGTTGATCATGTTGCCGCCGACGTCCAAGTTGCCCAAGGTCGTGCAGACCGCGCTGATGTGGACCCGCCCGCACAAGTGGGCGGCGGCCAACCAGCGCCGCTACGGCAAGGCCTTCCGCGTCTATGCGGCGCCGTCCGGCTGGCTGGTGTACCTGGCCGACCCGGCGGACATCAAGGCGGTGTTCGCGGGCGACCCGGCGGTCTACCATGCCGGCGAGGCCAACTCGATCCTGCGCGGCGTGGTCGGCGACGACTCGGTGCTCCTGCTGGACGAGCAGCGCCACCGTGACCGCCGCCGCCTCATGCTGCCGCCGTTCCACCGGGACGCCGTGCGCCGCCAGGTCGAGCTGATGACCGAGATCGCGGACGCCGACGTGGCGCGCTGGCCGGTCGGCCGGGAGTTCGCGGTGGCACCGAGGATGGCCGCGATCACGCTCGAGGTCATCCTGCGCACGGTGATCGGCGCCGACGACCCGGCCCGCCTGGCCGCCCTGCGTACCGCGCTGCCCCGCGTCACCGACATGAACCTGCTCGGCGTGTCGTCCATGGCCAAGCCCGAGCTGCTGCGGCACTGGCCGTGGCGGGGCGTGCGGCGGCGCCGCGCCGAGGCCGACGAGCTGCTCTACGCCGAGATCGCCGCCCGCCGCGCCGACCCCGACCTCGCGGAGCGCACGGACGTACTGGCGATGCTGGTCCGAGCGGCCGATGAGGGTGGCCGCCGGATGACCGACACCGAGCTGCGCGACCAGCTGATCACGCTGCTGATGGCAGGCCACGAGACCACCGCGACCGCGCTGTCCTGGGCGCTCGAGCGGCTGGTCCGCCATCCCGAGGTGCTGCGCCGTGCGGTGGCCGCCGCCGATGCGGACCCGGCCACCGACCCCGCCGCCGACGAGTACCTGGACGCCGTGGTGAAGGAGACGCTGCGCAGCCGCCCCGTGATCACCGAGGTGGCCCGCACGCTGACCCGGCCGACCCAGGTGGCCGGCTACGACCTGCCTGCCGGCACGGTGGTGATGCCGGCGATCGGGCTCGTGCAGGCGTCCGCGGAGCACTACCCGGACCCGGAGCGGTTCGACCCGGACCGCATGCTAGCCCCGAGTGGCGCCAGCGGATCGGGCATCAGTGCAGTGCCGTTGTCACCGACCACCTGGTTCCCGTTCGGCGGCGGCGGGCGGCGGTGCCTGGGGGCCACGTTCGCGCAGGTGGAGATGCGGGTGGTGCTGCGGCAGATCCTGCGGCGGGTCGAGCTGGACATCACCGGGTCGCCCGGCGAGCCGCAGCGGGTCAAGCACATCACGCTCGTACCCCAGCGCGGTGGCCGCATAGGGGTGCGGTCCCGCCGCCCGGCCCCGGTCGTGCAGCCGGACCCGTGATCATCAGGACGCGACGGCTGCATTCAGGCCCCCGCAACAGCCCTGACGTCCTGATGATCACGGGGCCGGTGGGCGGCCAACGGGACCGCGCCGGTTCGCTGACCGTGCGGGTCCGCGGATCGTAAGGGTCGCCGACCGGGTCACCGGGGCACGCTGTCGGCCATGAGTGACGAGTGGGACTTCACCGGGCTGCGGGCACTGTTCGTCAGCTGCACCCTCAAGCGGTCGCCGGAGGTGTCCAACACCGAGGGCCTGGCGCAGCTCTCCATGGACATCATGCGCAAGCACGGCGTCGCGGTCGAGCTGGTCCGTGCCGTGGACCACGACATCCCGGTCGGCGTGTACCCGGACATGACCGAGCACGGCTGGCCGACGGACGAGTGGCCGGCGATCTTCGCGAAGGTCGAGGCAGCCGACATCCTGGTGCTCTGCACGCCGATCTGGCTCGGTGAGAAGTCGTCGGTGTGCACCAAGGTGATCGAGCGGCTGTACGGCAACAGCGGCGACCTCAAAGAGGCCGGCCAGTACCACTACTACGGCCGGGTCGGCGGCTGCCTGGTGACCGGCAACGAGGACGGCATCAAGCACTGCGCGATGAACATCCTGTACTCGCTGCAGCACCTGGGCTACGTCATCCCGCCGCAGGCCGACGCCGGCTGGATCGGCGAGGCCGGCCCCGGCCCGTCGTACCTGGACCCCGGCTCGGGCGGTCCCCAGAACGACTTCACCAACCGCAACACCACGTTCATGACGTGGAACCTGCTGCACCTGGCCAGGATGCTGCGGGCGAACGGAGGCATCCCGGCGCACGGCAACCAGCGCGGCGAGTGGGACGCAGGCGCCCGCTTCGACTTCGCCAACCCGGAGTACCGGTGAGCGCCCAGCCGAGGTGAGCGCTCAGGCCTTCCGCTCGCGCGCCGCCAGGCGGGCCGGGTCCAGGTTGCCCTCGACGACGTCCTTGGCGACCTGGCTCAGCTTCAGGTTGTGCGACCGGGCGTAGCCGCGCAGCCGGTCGAACGCCGCGTCCATGGTCAGGTCCGAGTGGTGGCGCAGCACGCCCTTGGCCTGCTCGATGATCAACCGGCTGGTCAGCGCGGTCTGCAGCTGCTCGCTGAGCGTCTCGGCACGGCGGATCGCCCGCTCCTGCAGGATGCCGATCGTGGCCACGTCCGCCAGCGCCTGGCCCAGCTCGAGGTCGGCGGGCGGCAGCTCGAGCGGTCCCCGGTGGAACAGGTTCAGCGCCCCGATCGCCTGGCCGCGCAGCCGCAGCGGCAGCGCGTGCACCGAGCGGAACGCCCCGCGCCCGCCGATCTCGGCGACGAACAGTGGCCAGCGGTCGCGCTGCAGCAGCAGGTCGGGCACGCTCACCGGCGCCCCGCCCCGGTAGCAGTCCAGGCACGGGCCCTCGTTGTTCTGCAGCTGCAGCAGCTCCATGAGCTGGGCGTCCTCGCTGGAGGATGCGACCACCCGCAGCTCGTGGCGCGGGTCGGCCAGCATGATGCCGGCCGCGTCCGCGGCCAGTAACGCGACGCTGTGTCCTACCAGCCGGTCGAGCAGGTCGACGATGTCGTAGTCGTCGACGAGGGTGTCCGCCAGCTCCACGAACGCCCGACCCAGTAGCTGCTCCCGACCGCCGTCCTGTTGGCTCACTTCGGGTTCCTCCTCATGACCGCCACCCACTACCTCATGTCCTCAGTGAACCGCAGTCGCCGCGCCACGACATCTTGTGCCACGTCGGCGAGCAGCCGCTGCTCGGCGAACGCGTACGCGCGCATCCGCGCCAGCGCCTCCTGCGCGCTGACCCCGAGCTGCGCCAGCACCATGCCCGTGGCCTGGTGGATCTCGGCGCGGTTGCCGACCGCCGGGTCGAGCCAGCCGTCGCCGCCGGGGTCGGTGCGCAGCGCGAGCATCAGCACCGCCGCCGTGTCCGCCGCCGCCAGCGCGTCCCGCCGCTCCGCATCGCTCAGCCCGCCGGGCCGCAGTCGGTACAGGTCGACAACGCCCAGGTTCACCGCGCCCCACTGCAGCGGCAGCGCGAACAGTGCCCGTACCGGGGTGCGCTCGGCCACCGCGGCCGCGAAGATCGGCCAGTGCGCCACCTCGACGGCGTGCGCGAGGTCGGGCACCAGCACCGGCGACCCCGTGGCTGCGGCCTCCATGCAGGCGCCCTCGTTCAGCGTGAACTGCAGGTCCTCCAGCAGCTCGGCGGTGGCGTCGCTGGCCCACAGCGTCACACGGGACGGGCTGCCGGTGAGCAGGGAGAGCGCGGCGCCGTCGACGTCGAGGCCGGTCACGCACGCCTGGCAGATCTGCCGGGCCAGCTCGCGGTCGTCGGCCACCCCGCCCGCCAGGCTGACGAGCGCGCGCGTCACCCCGCCGTGCTCAGCCATGCCGCACCGCGCACCTCGCCACCGGTCACCACTGCCACATCTGCCGTTTGAACACCTGAACGGGGCTCGACGGGGACTGGACCGGGCACCGACCGCACGTTGTCCGGTAAAGCTACGCGCTTGTGTGCGCCCGGGCGGCCACTACACTCCGCGTAATCACCCTGGTCCCCGGTGAGATCGTGTGACATCGAAACCGAGGAGCATCCACGCAGATGTCGACCCAGGCCTCGTCCGAACCCACCGTCCGTGCCGTCAAACCCATGCTGGACGGGGAGCGGCCTCGGTTCGAACGGGTGCTCGTCGGGTTCTTCACGATGATCCCGATGGCCGCGCTGGCCGCCTCCGTGCCGCTGGCCTGGGGCTGGGGGCTGGGTTGGACCGACATCGGCCTCGCCGTCTTCTTCTACTACCTGTCCGGCTTCGGCGTGACGATCGGCTACCACCGGTACTTCACCCACCGCGGGTTCAAGGCCAAGCGGGGGCTGCGCAACGCGCTGGCCATCGCCGGCAGCATGGCGCTGCAGGGCGACGTGCTCACCTGGGTCGCCGACCACCGCCGCCACCACGCCTACTCCGACAAGGAGGGCGACCCGCACTCGCCGTGGCTCTACGGCACGACGCCGGCGGCGCTGGCCAAGGGCTTCTGGCACGCGCACATGGGCTGGCTGTTCGGCCCGGAGCGGACCAACGCCGCGCGCTTCGCCCCCGACCTGCTCGCGGACAAGGACATCGTCCGGATCAGCAAGCAGTTCGCGCTGTGGACGGTCCTCAGCCTGCTCGCGCCCGCACTGCTCGGCGGACTGATCAGCATGTCCTGGTGGGGCGCGCTGACCGCGTTCTTCTGGGCCGGCCTGGTCCGGGCGGCCGTGCTGCACCACGTCACCTGGTCGATCAACTCGATCTGCCACATGATCGGCCGGCGGCCGTTCGAGGCCCGCGACAAGGCGACCAACGTCTGGCCGCTGGCGATCCTGTCCATGGGCGAGTCGTGGCACAACCTGCACCACGCCGACCCGACCTGCGCGCGGCACGGCGTCCAGCGCGGCCAGGTCGACATGTCCGCCCGCGTGATCTGGGCGTTCGAGAAGTTCGGCTGGGCGTACGACGTGCGCTGGCCGACCCCGACACGGCTGGCGCAGCTCACCGCGTCGGCCAAGACCGCCGGCCCTGCCGCGGCCTCTACTCCGGGCGACTGACCTCGGCCAGTGAGCCGGCCCTGGTCTCCGGGGCCATCAGCACGCAGACGACCACGCCGACCGCGCTCACCGCGCCGGCCAGCAGCATCGTCGGCCCGATGCCGGCGCCGGCCAGCAGTAGCGGCGTGACGAAGGTGCCCAGCGCCGCGCCGATCCGGCTGACCGTGGTGCCCAGCCCGACGGCGGTGGCGCGCACGCTGGTCGGGAACAGTTCGTTCGGGTACACCCACTGCAGGATCGTGGGGCCGCCGACCGCCACCGCGTACACCGTGAACAGCACGGCGATCACCGGCACCGGCGCCGTCGGGAACACCCCGAGCAGCAGCAACGCCACCGTGGACACCGCGAACGGCCCGATCAGCAGCCGCCGCCGTGGCCACCGGTTCGCCAGCAGGGTGGCGCCAGCGCAGCCGATGATGAACAGCAGGCCGATCGCCGCCGAGCCGAGGGTGTCGGCGCCGTCGCCGGTCAGCCCGAATGCGGTGAGCATCGCGGGGCCGAACGCGTAGATGGCGTAGATCGGCCAGATGGAGCACGTCCAGAACACCGCGACGAACACCGTGCGCCGCAGGTAGACGCCCTGGCCGAGGGACCGCGGCCTGGTCGGCGAGGGTGGCTCGCCCAGGTCGTCGAGCCGTGCCCCGGGGCCGAGCGCCTTCGCCAGCGCGGCCTGCGCATCCGCCACCCGGCCCTTGGACAGCAGCCACCTCGGCGACTCAGGGGTGCCGAGGCGGCCGAGGATCAGCAGCGCGGCCGGTACCGCCGGGGAGAGCAGCATCCAGCGCCAGGCGTCCGGGCCGAGCGCCAACAGGGCGTCCCCGACCAGGTACGCCACCGCGTTGCCCACCGCCCACATCACCGTCAGCCAGCCCAGCATGCTGCCCCGGTGCCGACGCGGGGCGAACTCGGCGAGCAGTGACGTGGCGATCGGGTAGTCCGCGCCGACCGCCGTCCCCACGAGCAGCCGCAGCACCAGCAGCCACCACGGGTCCGCCACGAAGAACTGGGCGACCGAGCACACCACCACCAGGCTCAGGTCCAGCGAGTACATCACCTGGCGGCCGATCAGGTCGGTGATGTAGCCGCCGAGCAGCCCACCCAGGAACAGCCCGATCAGCGCCGACGCCCCGAGCACGCCCTGCCAGCTCGGGCCGAGGTGCCACTGCGGGGTGATCTGCGTCAGCGCGAGGCCGATGATGCCGAGTACGTAGCCGTCCAGCAGCGGGCCGCCTGCCGAGTAGACGGTGAGCCTGCGGTGGAACCGGGTCAGTGGCGCGGTGTCGATGCCGAGCGGCTCGCTCGCGCGTTCCGAGGAGGGGCTGCCGCGCTCCGAGGAAGGCCTATGGGGCCCGGTGTCGAGCTCGGTGGGATCTGGATGGCTGGCCCCCGTCTCTCCCGCCATCGCCAACCTTCCCGCGCTCGGTATGCACCGGGCCCCAGACCAGCCGATCTCGATCTGACGAGCAAAGAATAATTTTGTTGAACAAAATATGTCAAGGATCGCGCATGTAAACTCTTGACGAGCGACGTAGGCGGCCGCAATTGAGCATCCCGCTTGTTTCGTTCAACAAAACTTCCTTACCATGGCGTTGTGTCGACCACCGATGTCGTTGAGCTCACCGTGCCGAGCGCCGAGCGCGTCGCGGCCAGCCTCCGCGACGAGATCCTGTCCGGCGCGCTGCCGCCCGGTCTGCCGCTGCGCGAGGCCGCGCTGGCCGCGGAGCTCGCGGTCTCCCGCAACACGTTCCGTGAGGCGCTGCGGCTGCTCGGGGCCGAGGGCTTGATCGAGCAGCAGCTGTACAAGGGCGCGGTGGTCGCGTCGATGTCCGAGCCCCGGATCCGGGACCTCTACCTGGTGCGCCGCACGCTGGAGCTGCGCGCGGTCGAGGAGAGCGGCGCCGCCACCCCGGCCGCGCTCGCCGCCGTCGACGACGCGGTGCGCCACACCGAGGCCGCCGAGGCCGCCGGGGACTGGCGCGGGGTCGGCACGCACAGCCTGCGGTTCCACGGCGCGCTGGTGGCCACCCTGGGCAGCCCGATGCTGGACGTGTTCTTCCACGGCGTCACCGCGCAGCAGCGGCTGGCCTTCGCCGCGGTCGCCGACGAGGCGCGGCTGCAGCGGTCCTGGACACCGCGCGACCGGGAGATCTGCGACCTGCTGCTGGCCGGCTTCCGGGCCGCCGCCGGCGCCGCGCTGCGCCGCTACCTCGACGACTCCGAACAGATGTTGGTACAGCTCACGAAGGGATCATGATGGGCAACTACCCGGCCGCCTACCAGGCCAGTGCCGGCGCGCTGGACGTCGACCGCGCGTTCTACGCCAAGCTCGCCGAGGGGCCCCGGGAGCAGATCGAGTCGTTCGTCATCCCGATCCGCAGCGGGCGGGCGTGGACCGTGCCGGCCGGCTCGCTCTGCCGGATCGTGGCCGTCGAGGGCGCCCAGGTCGGTGACCTGAACATCTGGAACCGGCACAACCCCCGCGAGCGGATGTGGGCCTCGCGCACCCGGCAGCTGCAGCGGGCCCACGTGTCCACCTATGACCGGCTCTGGTCCACGCTGCCCTACCTGCGCCCGCTGGTCACCATCACGAACGACTCGCTGGCCGAGTACGGCACGGACGGCGACGGCGGCCGGGTGCACGACCTGCTCGGCACGCGCTGCGACCCTTACGTCAACCGGATGCTCACCGACGAGGACTTCGACTACCACTGCCACTCGAACCTGACCAGGGCCGTGCTGCCCTACGGGCTCACCGAGTTCGACGTGCACGACGTGCTGAACGTCTTCCAGTGCACCGGGCTGAACGACGACGACCGGTACTTCATGAAGGCCTGCCCCGCCCAGCGCGGTGACTTCCTGGAGTTCTTCGCCGAGACCGACCTGCTCTGCGCGCTGTCCACGTGCCCTGGCGGCGACCTGTCGGTGCCGCTGTGGGGCCCGGACGCGCGCGACCCGCTGGAGGTGTGCCGCCCGCTCGGCGTCGAGGTGTACCAGCCCTGCCCGGCGCTGCTGCTCAACTGGTCCGAGCCGCCGACCGCCTCCTACGCCAACCAGCACGGCATGCGGATGCCGCAGTGGGCCTGAGCCGTGAGTGGCGATTTGGGCTATGACCCAGCTCGCCACTCACGGGATAGCCGGGGCTAGCGGTGCCAGGTCAGGGGCAGGCGTTTCACGCCGCGCTGGAAGTTCGACCGCAGCAGCGCCGGTTCGCCCGCCGGTTCGAGCCATGAGGTGCGGGCCAGCAGCGCGCCGAACAGTGACCGCATCTGGGTACGCGCGGCCACCGCGCCGAGGCAGAAGTGCGGACCGTGGCCGAACACCAGGTGCCGCCCCGGCGCCCGCCGCACGTCGAAGGAATCTGGGTCGGGGAACACCGTCTCGTCCCGGTTCGCGGCCAGGAACGAGACGACCACCTTCTCGCCGGCGCTGATCCGCACGCCGCTCAGCTCCACCGCCGCCGTCGCGGTCCGCCGGAACACCATCACCGGCGTCCACCAGCGCAGCATCTCCTCCACGGCACCGGGCAGCAGCTCCGGCTCGGCGCGCAGCGCCCGCTGCTGCTGCGGGTGCGTCAGAAGGGCGATCAGGCCGCCCGGGATGCCGTTGCGCAGCGTCTCGTTGCCGGCCACCGCGAACAGCCAGAACAGGTTCTCGAACTCCTCGACCGAGACCGCCCCGTCCGGCCCGTCCAGCTGGCTGAGCAGGATCGCCATGATGTCGGTGTCGGCGCCCGGGGTGCGACGCTTGTGCTCGGCCAGCAGGTGCGCGTAGCCGTACAGGTCGGGCATGCCGGCGCGGCCGCGCGGGTCGGGCATCCGGCCGTCGGCGCCCGGCGCGGGGCGCAGCGCCAGCGCCTCGCGGGCCAGCTCGGTGCCGCCGGTGCCGTCGAACGCGGCGCTACTCGCGTAGTCCTCGTCCTGCCAGCCGATCACCCGGTTCGACCAGTCGTAGAGCAGCCAGCGGTCCTGCCGCGGCACGCCGAGCACCTCGGCCAGGGTGAACAGCGGCAGGTCGGCGGCCACGTCCTTGGCGAAGTCGCAGGTGCCGTGCTCGCTGCCTTGGTCGTAGCCGTGCTCGCCGCCCCCCAGCATCCGGTCCACCAGTGCGCCGGCGTGCGTGGCGATCCGCTCGTCCAGCGCCGCGACCGCCCGCGGGGTGAACGACTTCGACAGCATCCGCCGCAGCCTGGAGTGGTCCGGCGGGTCCATGTTCAGCATCATCCGGCGCACGTAGGACAGGTCGTCGGCGTTCGCCGGGTCCCGGATCTGGGTGCCGCCGAGCGCCGAGGAGAACGTCGTCGAGTCCCGCAGCACCCGCTCCACGTCGGCGTGCCTCAGCACCAGCCAGTACCCCGGCCCCGGCGGCCCGCCCGCCAGCGGCGGCTCGTCGACCCAGACCACCCCGCGCTCGCGGCGCAGCCTGGCCAGCTCGGCGAACGGCGGGCCGGACTGATACGTCGACGGGTCGTGCAGCAGCGCGGTCGCCGGGTCGGAGTTCGCGGCAGTCACGCCTGCTGACGGTAGGCGCTCAGGTGCGGTTGCGCTCGGGTCTGCTGGGTCGCCGCCGGTTCAGCGCGCGCTGTGCTCCAGGGCGACGCGCAGCAACCGCAGCGAGTCGTCCAGCTGGCGCCGGTCCAGCTCGCCGAACGGGGTGCGCTCGCCGCGCTCGTGCACCTCGGCGATCCGCCGGTGCAGGTCGCGCAGCTGGTCGATCCACACCGCGGGGGCGTGCGGCACGAGCGTGTCGATCCGGCTGTGCAGCTCCCAGCTCAGCCGGTGCAG